>JASHUU010000051.1 GCA_030039795.1 Nitrososphaerales archaeon
GTGCCTGCCCCCGTGAGGCCCGCAGCCAGGACGCAGGTCCTCCCAGGGTTCCAGGGGTTCCTTATCTTGGCGACTATGCAGTCCAGCTCTGAGGAGTAGGACTTTCCGCCCCTTCCCGCGATGGAACCCCAGAAGCTCCCTTGCTTGAAGCGTATCGGCAGATGTGGGTTGAGCGCCTCCGCCATGACGTTCGCCCTAGGGCCGCCGACTACGACTAGATTCGAGCCCGTCAGGCCTTCGGCCCTCAGATCGACGTCCAGCTTGACCGGGAACCGCGACGGTAAGGCGACGAACTGCCCGAGAGCGAACCCGAGCTGGACCGCGTAGTGCCCGTCCCTGGCCTGCGTCGCCTCCGCCCCGTGCTGGAGGGGCGAGCCCACTACTATCCATCCGTCGAACTCGCCTTCCTGGAGGAACTCTTTGAAGAATCTGCCGAGCGCCCCGGAGAGCGGGCGGGCCGGCCTCGCATGGATCTGCTCCCCCCGGACGGGGAACTCGACCGCGTAGCCGTCTGCGGAGAGCGCGAAGAGGTTGGCCCTTCCCCCGCGCACGGTCTCGCTGCTCACCTTCGTGACCAAGCCGGCCCCCTCCAGCCTGCCGATGTGGTAGTACACCGTCTGGTGGTGGACACCGAGAGACCTCGCGATGTCGGCAGGATAGCGGGGCCCCGACGCGAGCACCTCGAGTATCCGCTGACCCACTTTGCCCATGGCGGGCCTGAAGCCGTCGGGGCTGTCGGAGGCTATGACCCGCTTGGCCACGCTCGCCCCGCCCCTGGAGTCTACGAGCAGTTTCTCCTTTCGCACGACGCTACGCCTCCCCACCCCTACTAAACGATTTTGCATGGTGCCGGCAGCAGGCGGGCCGGCCCCCGAAGGGCGTGCAACCTGAGCGTTGCACTGTCCAGGGCTGCATTTTGCGGGCCTTATTACTCGGCTGGACCCCGAGTGGGACCGTGTGCGGGATAATCGGGTGCGTGAGCGACGAGGAGGTCGCGGGTGTACTGCTGGACGGCCTCAAGAGGGTTGAGTATCGCGGCTACGACTCGGCGGGGATGGCCACGGTGAGCGGCGGGGCGATGGAGGTCAGGAAGGGCGCGGGCAGAGTGAACGACATCGAGGAGAAGATGCGCCTCTCATCCATGGAGGGCAAGATAGGCATCGCGCACACCAGGTGGGCGACTCACGGCGGCGTCACAGACGCCAACGCGCACCCCCAGACGTCGTGCAGGGAGCAGGTCGCGGTCGTCCACAACGGAATAATCCAGAACTACGCGCAGCTCAAGGCGGCCCTGATGAAGAAGGGCCACAGGTTCAAGAGCGAGACCGACACGGAAGTGGTGGCGCACATAATCGAGGAGGAGTACAAGCGGACGAAAGACCCGCTCGCCGCGACCAGGGCGGCCACCAAGGCCCTGAAGGGACAGTACGCCATAGCGGTCATGATCCAGGAGAGGCCCGACGTCCTCGTGGGCGCCAGAAAGGACGCCCCTCTGATAGTCGGGGTCGGAGACGGGAAGATGTTCCTTGCCAGCGATGTCCTCGCGTTCATAGGGCGCACGGACAGGACGATATTCCTAGACAACCGCGAGGTCGTGGAAGTGACAAGGACCTCTGTGAGGATAGTGGAGCCCTCGGGGAAGGAGGTCGTCCGCAGGCCGAACCAGGTGGCATGGGAGCTGTCAGACCTGTCCAAGAGCGACTACGCCCACTACACGCTCAAGGAGATCAACGAGCAGCCCCATACTGTCTCGAACGCCTACCTGCAAGACAGGGAGAAGCTGGCGGAGTTCGCCCGCATGATAAAGGGCGCGAAGTCCCTCTTCATCACGGCCTCGGGGACCAGCTACCACGCGGCCCTCCTGATGAAGTTCAGGCTCAACGAGGCGGGGATCATGTGCGACGCCGTGGTCTCAGGCGAGCTCAAGGAGCATGCGGCGTTCCTCCGCAAAGGGTCCGTCGTGGTCGCGCTCTCCCAGAGCGGAGAGACGGCCGACACCATCGAGGCGGTCAAAGTGGCGAAGAAGAGAGGCGCGAAGGTCCTGTCGGTGGTCAACGCGGTGGGCTCCTCTCTCGCGAGGGAGAGCGAAGAGGTCCTCCTCTTGAACTGCGGGCCGGAGGTGGGGGTCGCCGCCACGAAGAGCTTCACGGCCCAGGTAGTGGTGGCGAACATGGTCGTGGATGCGGTTCTAGGCATGAAGCGCATCAGGCCGGCCAAGGGGCTCACGGAAGCAGTCAGGAAGGCCCTGCAGATGGAAAGCAAGGTGGTGGAGCTGGCGAAGAGGTACGCGGACAGGTCGGACTTCTACTTCGTGGCCCGAGGCTACGAGGCCCCGGTCGCTATGGAGGGGGCGCTGAAGCTCAAGGAGCTTTCATACATCCATGCGGAGGGGATGCCCGCCAGCGAGCTGAAGCACGGCACCCTCGCGCTGATAGAGAAAGGGACGCCCGTGATAGTGGTCAACCCCAGCGGGAGCAATCACGCCGACACCCTCTCCAGCGCCGAGGAGATGAAGGCGAGGGGCGCAGAGGTCATCGGCATATCCGACGTGAGGGACGACGTCTACACCCACTACGTGCAGGTCCCGGCCCTGCAGTCCAAGCTCATGCCGGTGGTGGAGGTGATACCCCTGCAGCTCCTGGCATATCACATGGCGGTCGTGAGGAAGAACGATCCCGACTACCCGAGGAACCTCGCGAAGTCGGTGACCGTGAAGTGAAAACAATTAACCGGAACTCCGCCGGACGCCTGCCGTGGTAACCAGGAAGGACGTTCTGTCCAGGCCCGTGGGGACGATCAAGGTCGGCAAGAAGAGCATCTCGACCTTGCTGCAGGAGATGGAGCAGACAGGCTTCCAAGGTAAGAAGCTGGGCGAGGTGGCGAGCATCTGGACTGAGATGGCGGGCCAGAAGGGCCTCACGGTCTTCATGGGGCTGACCGGGTCCCTGAGCACGACGGGCCAGTGGAAGATAATCAGGTGGCTGATAGAGAAGAGGTATGTGGACGTGGTGGTCAGCACTGGGGCGAACATCTCGGAAGACATCCTAGAAGCCCTCGGCTACCACTACTACCAGGGGACGTGGCTCGCCGACGACGAGGAGCTTCTCAGGCTGAAGGTGGACAGGTTCTACGACGTCTACGCCGACGAGATGGAGTACAGGAAGCTGGAAGAGACGATCTACAAGTTCGCGGAGACGCTCGACGAGAAGAAGGTGTACTCGACGCGGGAGTTTCTCCACCTCTTCGGCGCGCACCTCTCCAAGAAGGGGATAGACAGCATAGTGGCGGCGGCGTACAAGGCGGGCGTCCCCGTGTACTCGCCAGGGCTCATCGACAGCGGATATGGAGTCGCGTTGAGCCTGCTGAAGAGGCAGAAGGGCAAGACGGTCAGGCTCGACCAGACCAAGGACATGGAGGAGCTCGCCCAGATAGCCGACAGGACCAAGAGGACGGGAGTGGTCTACCTCGGAGGAGGAGTCCCCAAGGACACGATACAGCTCGCGACGATCATAAAGTCCCTCGCGAAGGGCGGCGAAGAGGAGACGCCGCATGAATACGCCATCCAGATAACGGCCGACTCCCCGCAGTGGGGAGGCCTCTCCGGCTGCACCCTCGAGGAGGCGGTGAGCTGGGGCAAGATAGCGTCGAACGCCAAGAAGGCCACCTTGTACGCCGACATCACCCTGGCCCTCCCGATAGTGGCGCACTCTCTGGCGGAGAGGGCGGAGAAGAGGCTCGACCCTCCCGACCTGAGCTGGGTCTTCAAGTCCTGAAGCCGAGGGACGCCGCCCGGCTAGAGGCTGACCGTCTTCGACCTCTCTTCCCCGTAAGAGACTAGGGTGACTCGGACCCCTAGCTCGCCTTCGACGTACTCTATCAGCCTGCGGGTCTCGGGCGAGAGCCCGCTCCCGAACTCGGCGCCTTGAAGGGAGATAGGCGGCCCGTAGACCGGCTTCACTTCCCCCAGCCTGGGTAGGGAGCCCTGGAAGTCGTGCGTCTCTGACCCGTCGAGCGAGTACGCCACGCATGCCCTCAGCTCCTTCACCTTCGACAGGACGTCGAGCTTCGAGATCGCCACTTCCTTCACCCCGTTGAGCTCTACCGCGTACTTCAGGGCGACGAGGTCGAGCCACCCAACCCTCCTCGGCCTGCCCGTTGTCGCCCCATACTCCATCCCAAGAGACCTGATCCGGTCCCCGAGTTCCCCCGACACTTCGGTGGGGAAGGGGCCCCCGCCCACGCGGGTGACGTAGCACTTCATGACCCCCAGCGGCTCCCCGGCGTATGAGGGCGCGATGCCCATGGCGGCGGGGGCGTAACTCGACACGGTGTGCGTGGCAGTCACGTATGGATACGACCCGTGGACCAAGTCCAGGAGAGTCCCCTGCGAAGTCTCGTAGATCACGGAGCCTCCTCCGTCGCAGACCTCCCTCACGCGGGCTCCCGTGTCTCCTGCGAGCCCCGTCAGCAGGCGCCTAGACTCCTCGGCCCACTCGTCGAGTCCCGAGGTGTCCAGGCCGAACTTCTTGTAGAACGACTCGGCGGGCCCGAAGTCGAATCCATTCAGGAGGTCCGACACCCTCGGCGACAGGCGGAGGGCGCGCATGGCGTACGCGGGGCCTATCCCTCGCCTAGTGGTCCCGATAGCGGAGCTCCCCCTCATCTCCTCGAGTTTCGCGTCCAGCTCCTTGTCCATAGGCGAGACCAGCGAGCAGCGCCCGTCGACGGTGAGCCTCGACCTCGCGTCGTCCGGAAGCATGGCCAGCTCGTCCTTCATGACCGAGGGGTCCACCGCCACCCCTGCTCCTACCAGCAACTCCTTGCCTTTGAGCGCCCCCGACGGTATCAGATGGAACGTGTGTCTCCTTTCGCCTATCACGACCGTGTGCCCGGCGTTGCTCCCGCCGTTGAACCGGGCGACGGCGTCGAAGCGGTCGGCCAGGTAGTCGACGACCTTGCCCTTGCCCTCGTCCCCCCACTGAAGGCCCACGACGGATGTGTTGGCCGAGTCAGAACACGCTCTTGATGTCGTGGGGCAGGCTCTCCTTCCTCCCCGCCTCGGTGACCCGGATGAACTCCGCCTTCCTCTGCAGTTCCGGCACGTCGTGCGCGCCCACATAGCTCATGCCCGAGCGGAGGCCTCCCACCAGCTGCGTCACGACTTCGTCCACCCTGCCCCGGTATGGTATCAGGCCTCCGACGCCCTCGGGGACCGCCTCTTCCATCGCCTCTCCTACGAGCTCGTCCATCTTCGGCGAGCCCGCCCCGGCCTCCCTCCTCAGCCTGTCTACTGACGCCCCCAAGGATGCCATGCCCCTCGTCATCTTGAAGCGTGCCCCTTCTCTCAGGACTGTGGGCCCAGGGCTCTCCTCGGTCCCTGCAAAGAGGCTGCCTACCATCACAGTTGATGCGCCGGCCGCGAGTGCCTTGGTGACGTCCCCCGGGCTCCTGATCCCTCCGTCTCCGATGACAGGCACGTCGCCTGCCCCGGCGCGGCTGTCGGATATCGCCGTGAGCTGGGGGACTCCGGATCCGCTGACGATCCTGGTGACGCACACGCTCCCTCCTCCCACCCCTACCTTCACGGCGTCGGCCCCCGCCTTCACCAGGTCGGCCGCCCCTCGGGCAGTGGCCACGTTCCCTGCCACCACGTCGACTCCCCTGAAGGCTCTCTTCATCGCCCTTACGGTCTCGATGGCGTGGGCAGAGTGGCCGTGGGCTATGTCGACGACGAGGGCGTCTGCTCCCGCTTCCACCAGCCGCTCCGCCCGCTTCAGGTAGTCGCCCTTCACTCCGACGGCCGCGGCGACCCGGAGCCTCCCCTTCGAGTCCTTGGTGGCGAGCGGGAACATCCTCCTCTTGACTATGTCCTTCGCCGTAATCAGCCCGGCCAGCCTGCCGCGACCGTCCACAAGAGGCAACTTCTCTATCTTGTTGTCACGCAGGAGGCGCGTCGCATCCTCAAGGGAGACGCCCCTCGGAGCGGCCACGAGCCTCCTCCTCGGAGTCATCACTTCCTTGAGGCTGCGCCTTGGGCTGTCCTCTAGGGAGATGTCGCGCCGCGTGACGAGCCCTAGTATCCTCCTCTGTCCGTCGACCATCACTATCCCCCCGATGTCGTGGCTCCTGATGACCTCCCACGCCTCTCCCACCGTGGCATCGGGGCCCAGCGTGATGGGGTCCTCGATGACCACCCCCTCGGAGCGCTTGACCTTCGCGACCTCGGCGACTTCCTCTTCCAGGGTGGAGAACCTGTGGATGACTCCCAGGCCGCCGTGCCGGGCCATCGCTATGGCCATCGCGGACTCGGTGACAGCGTCCATGTTGGCGCTCACTATCGGGACGTTCAGCTCGATGTTTGTGGAAAACCTCGACTTTGTGCTGACGTCCTTCCTGGACTCGATGTCAGAGAACCCGGGCACCAAGAGGACGTCGTCGAAAGTGAGGCCGACCCTGCGGCCGAGGGCGGAGACCTTCACTTGTCACCGCGCTTGAGCCATGACTTATAGCGTTTTTGCCGGGCCCGCAGAGACAGGAGCGAACTCCGATGAAGACTGAAAGAAGCTATAGACGGGCCGGAGGCAGGAGCGTAGATGAACCCGCAGCTCAGGAACTGGGCGGCCATAGCCACCTACGCAGCTGTGGTTCTCCTCGTAGTCGGCGGTTACGCCGTCTCGCCGCTGGTCAACCCACCTTCCCCTCCCACGCCTTCGAAGCCTGAGGACAGCGGGGCGGCGACGTTCACCGAGTCGTTCAGGGTGGGGAAGGTCACCGAGACGTTCACGTCGCTGATCTCCCTAGAGACCCCTTCTGACGCCATAATCGAGACGAAGACGCCGGTCCGGATGTCCGTCGCAATCCTGTACAACTACGGAGGGACGGGGCTCTCAGACTACATTCGCCTGACCTCGGTCACGCTGGTCTTCGACAGCGCGACGATCATCAGCCCCTCAGCTGACTCCGGCAGCAACCGCCTTCTGCTCGACTTTGGACTGGCCAAGAGCGACGACTGGGTCGCTGCAGCGAACGTCACCCTCGAGTACTCGTGGGGAGGGACGTGGAGCGGCCAACTGATCTCGAAGGGCGTCTCGGAGACCGGTCAGAGCATAACCCTCAAGTCGCAGATTTCCATCCCTGGCCTCAAGGTCGTGGGCCCCAAGCCATTCTCTGCGGTCCTCTTCTCTTGGTCAGGGAGTATCGTCCTCTGGGCCACAGCCCCGGCCGCCTTCCTGATATGGGCCAGGGACGCGGTTAGGGCTCCGAAGAGGCCGTCCGGCACGCGGGCATGAGGAAGCCGTGTCCAAGGGCAGGGCGCCCTGAGCCTCGCCGGGCTCCGGAGGGCGTCCGCCAGGCGTCTACGCGCGCTTGCGCGCGAACTGCCTGAGAATCGGAGCGTCCTCGTTGAAGTCGCGCGCGAGGTCGTCGAGCACTTCCCTTCTGAGCCTGCTCTGAGGTATGGAACCGGACTTCAGATATCCGTAGACATCTGCCTGTGTCTTCCTCCCCTTGGGAGCGTAGACATACAGCATCTTTGAGCCGGCGATGGGACCCTCTAGCATCTCGAGGACGTAGCCCAACGGAGCGAGGCTGGTCATCCGGACGGTCTCTGAAACCCATCTCCCGCGCCTGTTGCGCTCCGACGAGAAAACAGACACGGTCTCGGAGACACGTCTGAACTTGAAGTTCCTAGTGTTGGGATGGGCCCTGCGGTGGTCCTCTCCGCCTTCGAAGAAGTACTTCCAAGTCGCGTCCAGCGGGGCGTCGAACCTCCCTCCAACGTCCTGGAAGAACATCACGGCCCCGTCGCTCTCGGCTCGCGCTCCGCTCCTCGCATAGGCCCTAATCGCGGGCGCGTCCTCGCGATACTCACCCGCCAAGAACCTACCTACAGCACGCGCTAGGCTGCCAGCGGGGATCGTCCTGGACTCGAAGCTGCCGAAGACGTCTACCCTGGTCTTCCTCCCCTTCGGCGAATATA
The DNA here is from genome assembly GCA_030039795.1 of Nitrososphaerales archaeon. Lineage (GTDB taxonomy): Archaea > Thermoproteota > Nitrososphaeria > Nitrososphaerales > Gagatemarchaeaceae > UBA183. The sequence goes on from JASHUU010000051.1 coordinate 7,979, forward strand.
GATAGAACATCTTCGACCGGGCGAAGAGGCCCTCGAGTACCTCGGTGGCCACCCCCAAAGGCGGGAAGATGCTCAGTCGCAACGACTCCGGGACCCAACTCCCGGCCAGGTTTCGCTCCGACGAGTAGATGAAAGACGTCTCTGTAATCGGTTTGAACGACGGGTTTCGCGTGGACTTGTGCGCCTTGTCGTGCTTCTCCCCGTCGAGGAGGTATTTCCAGACCGTTTCCACCGGCGCGTCGAAGACGCTCCCTTTGTCTTCGATGTAGACCAAGGCCTAGGGAGCGGCTCGGCTTTCGTATTTACGGCATTGCGAATCTGCGCTCCTCTGGAGTCGCGCTGGGAGGGCTGATTCGCTTTGGTTGACTCGCTTTAGTCTACTGGAGGGCCGCTTTTCGTCTCTGACTCCGGAAGAACGCCCGAACCGCAGGAGCGTCTTCCTCGAACGTTTGCTCCAGAGTTCGTCGGATTTCTTCCGCGACGCGGCGAGGCGAAAGGACGAAGACGTCGACGGCTGTCTTGTCCCCCTTTGAGGTGTAGAGGCACACCATCTTCAGTCCGGCGTAGCGTCCGGCGAACTCCTCGTTGATCCTGACGAAGGGAGGGATGTTGGTGGCGCGGAATCGGACCTTGGTCCACCTGCCTCCTCTCACGACCTCGCATGTGCCTTCGCCAGTTATCTCGCTCAAGCTCCTCCACTTGAATTTGCGCAGACTGTCGCGGTGGGCATTCGAATGAAGGTCGTTTGCCTTCGTGATGTAGTCCCAGACCGCACCTATCGGAGCGTCGAAGACACTCCCCCTGTCCTCGAAGTAGACCATCTCCGTCTCCTTTCTGTCCCTCCGCGAACCGGCGTCACGAGCTTTCTTCAGAGCGCACATTGTGACGGCAACAAGCACTTCCACGAGGACGAGTTATTTTAGTGTGAAGTGTCGTCACCCGTGCCGTCGCCTCGAGGGCATGGGGCGCGGCTCGACCGCTTCCGGCCTCAGCCGAGAGGTGCGGACCTTTGTTTTATCTGTCCCGATTCTGGAGAGCCTGTCATGGCAGCGAAACCAGGCAAGTACTACGACGTCCTTCGCGCCGGTCCGTCTCTGAAGTGGGAGCGCGCGGAGGGCGAGCCGGAGGGCGTTCTGGAGGCCGTCCTGCGCAAGCACAGGGACGGGGGTCGAACGCATGTGCTTAGAGTGGAGGCTGGGACGGTGTTTCCTTCGGCAGTCTCACACGAGTTCTTCGAAGAAGCATACTACATCGAAGGCGAGATGCTCAACACCAAGACGAACGAGGTCATCAAGGGCGGCGACTACGTCTTCCACAAGCAGAGGGAGAAGCATGGGCCATTCAGGTGCCTGAAGCCGTGCCTGATTCTAGAGTTCAGGTATTACGGGTGACCTGTCGCCCGCGGCTACTCGGCGGTCGAGCGAGCCCTCGCCCTTCTTGCAGAGGTGGGACGTGCTTCCTTCCGCGGGTCAGGACTCGCTTCGAGAGAATACGCCGGGAGTGGGATTTGAACCCACAACCCGCTTTCGCAGGACAGGCTTTCGGTCCGAACGGTTCCAGGCCTGCGCCCTACCAGATTAGGCGACCCCGGCGGTCGCCCGCCGGCGAAGGCCGCTTAAAACCTCATTTTGTGCTCAGGGGCGGCCGGCCTATCTCTTCCAAAGCCTCGGGTAGGTTCCCCTTTTCATCACGACGCGCTCCGTCGTCGCGACCATCCCCCTTTGGGCCCCGCGCATTTCTTCCGTGGTCATTATGGCCTTCCCCAGCGCGACGAGCTCGCCCTTCTGCGACATGACCGCAATCGTGTCTCCCTTGGCGACCGGTCCTGATGCCGAGAGGACGCCCGGCATAGCCAGCCTCGCCCCGTGACACACGGCGTCGACTGCCGAGTCGCGCACCGTGATCCTTCGGATGCCGACGAGGGACGCCTCCACAGGGAGAACGCACTTGCGGATTCCGGACTCGTCTCCTCCCCCCAGTTTGAAGACGGAGTCGTTCAGCTCGTGGAGGGTCACGAAACCCATGGCCTCAGAGAGCGGGCCGACCTTGGTCCTCCTCAGCTCCACCATGGTCGCCCCGACGCCGAGGACCTCGCCGATGTCGTAGACGAGCTTGCGGACATACGTCCCGGACTGGCAGAGGCACCGGAACAGATGGAGGTTCCCCGCGGACTCCACGACCGCGAGCTCATGTATCGTCCTGGTCCTGGTCTGCCTGCTGACGGCAGAGCGCTGGGGCGGCCTCTGGAATATCTCCCCGGTGAACTCGGAGACCACGGCCTCCAGGCGCTGGCGGGGGACCGACGAGTGGAGCCTCATCACGCCCCAGTACTCCTTGGGAAAGAGAAGGAGCAGCCCCAGCGCCTTCGTCGCCTGGCCCAGGCCTATCGGAAGGAGGCCCGAGACCGGTGGGTCGAGGGTCCCGCTGTGGCCCGCCCTCTCGACGCCCAGGAGCCGCCTCGTCCACGCCACGACCTCGTGGCTGGTAGGCCCCCTTGGCTTGTCAAGCGGGATCAACCCGTAGTCTAGCAACTCCTTGACAGGGCGCGAAGCTGGCGCCCACCCATACGAAGGGTCGGACGGCTCCTCGTCGAACGTGACGCTGCTCTCAGGCACTTGCTTCAGTCCCTTCGGGAGCGGACGTACTTCAGGACGATCTCGGCGACCTTCGTCTCCTTGACGGAACCTGTGTCGACGACGAGGTCGAACGGTTTGAGGTCTCTGCCGAACTCGATGCCGTAGATCTTCTTGTAGAGCTTGTAGTTCTCCTCGTCTCTGACGGTCAGCACCGACCGGCACCTCGCCACGCTGAGGTGGTCGCGCTTCGACATCCTGGCCGCCCTCCGCCTGGCGTCGCCCGCCAGCCACACGCGGACCCCCGAGTCGGTCAGCCAGGGGAGAGGGTAGCTGGTCACCACTACGTCTCCCTTCTTCACCTTCAGTATCAGCCTCTCGTCCACCTCCCTGTCGAAGTCCGAGGAGCGCTTGCGCTCGCCGAGGAACTTCATGCCCTCGCCTGTGTCCCACCAGTCCTCCCCGCCGGGCGAGTAGCCCTCTTCTACGGCCATCTCCTTCAGCACGTCGCCCCCGCCCACCATCGGCTTTCCGAGGGACTCGGCCACGAGCTTCGACACGGTCGTCTTGCCCACTGCGGGCATCCCCGAGATGATTATCGCTTCCATGGTAGTCGCAAGGCTACGTGTTGGTGTGCATCAGCCGGCTCAGGAGAGAGGAGAGCGTGAATGACCCTATGATGTACCACCAGAAGAGGACCATCTCCCCCGCGCCGCCGACGACATACGGGATGGGGATGGGTGAGACGGCGACTATCGACCCGTAGCCTCCCAGGAAGGAGGCCATCAGGTAGTAGATGAGGAACAGAGGGACAATAGTGATGAACGTCACCTTGGTCCTCGCCATCTGGACCTTGGTCCTGGCCTGCATCATCGCCAGCTCCTTCTTCTTCAGCTTCTCGAGCTTGGCCTTGTCCTTAGCCAGGGTAGCCTCCCTCTTCTCCTTGTTGAACTCGTTGAGCTCCGCCTTCATCCTCCGCTCGGCGTCGAGGTCCACGAACCTCCTCGTCACGGCCTGCGTGAAGAGGCCCAGGCAGACGGAGGTGAACGTGACCAGGAGGGTCGACTCGGGCAGCGGGAGGCCGATCGTCGAGCATGCGGTTGCCGTCTGTCCCGGCTTCTCGACGTGGAGCGCGATGAAGAGGATCTTGTGCTGGGACCCCGCGGTGACCACGACGCCCTCCTGATACGAGCCCGCCGTGTCCGAGTCGTTGGCGATGGCGACCGTGAAGTTCGCCTCGAGGGGCGCCGTGCCGCTGGAGGGCGTGACCGTCGCCGTGGAGTCCTTGGGGATGGAGCCCACTACCTTGACCGTCACCGCCTGGCCCGAGGCCGCGCCCGCGTCGGTGATCGTGACGACGTCAGTGAAGGTCGCCCCTGGAGCGGAGGTCACGCAGGTCGTGGCGAAGGACGCGGTCAGCCCGCTTTGGGCGTAGACTGGGGCGGCAGAAGCCATCGCTATCAGCGCCGCGACCAAGAGAAGCAGCGCCGTGCTCGCAGTGCGGCCGTTCACGCCCTCTCCCCCCTCACGGCACGTACCACCCTTTCGGCCGCTTCGTCAACCTTCCCTTCCTCGTTCCTGACTATGAGCATGGGCGCCCCGGTCAGGGTCGAAGCAACGGTGAGCAGCCCCCGCGCGAGCTCCATCTCCTCTGCGAGCTCCTGCGTTGATATCGAGTCGCGGTACCTGAGCCTGTCGGCCGCCCTCCTCAGCGACACTTCCTCCGGCTTGGCCTCGACGAGTACGAGGTGGGTCGGCTTCAGCGCCCTTGCGACCTCGTAGGGGAGGCCGGGCCAGAACCCCTCGTCCGTGCGGATGAACAGGTGGGTGTCCACCAGGACCGCCTGTCTCTTCATCCTGGAGATGGTGGCCGCGGCGGCCGTCTGCAAGCGCCTCTGCCGTTCCACCGGGAGCTTCCTCAGCTCGTCCCTGTGACTGACCCACTTCCGCTTCTTCGCCTCCTCCAGCATCACCGTGCCGAAGGTGACCAGCTCCGCGCCACGCATGACCGACGCGAGCTTGCCCACGACGGTCGTCTTCCCTACGCCGGGGATGCCCACGATGACGACGCGCAGCCTCACTCCCTTACGCCGCACCTATGAGACCGGCCAGGGCGGGCGACACCTCTTCCAGCTGCTCCTTCAGGAGCATCTGGTAGTACTGAAGGATGATGTCCACCATGAGCAGCATGCCCACCCCAGTTCCGAAGACTCCGAAGAGGTCGGACACGCCCGCGACGAGGCCGATCAGTATGCCCCCTATGATCGTCAGCGTGGGTATGTACCTGTTGAGGACCTGTTCTATGGACAGCCCCGTCCTCCTGAACCCGGGGACCTGGACGTTGGCGTCCATCAGGTTCTTGGCGACCGCCTTGGCGTTGAGCCCGCCTATCTCGACCCAGAGCCTGGCGAATATCACCGACATCCCGACGAGGAAGAGCAGGAATACGACCGAGTGTATCGGGTCGCCGACCGTCTGGGAGACGCTCTGCGGCGCCGTCATGTAATACACTATGCCGCCGGTCGGGTATGACGAGTTCGTCTGGAACTGCGCTATGTAGCCCATCCACCACCGGCTCGACGCGCCCGTGTTGTAGAGTATCCTGGCGAAGAAGGTGATGTTGGCGCTGAGAGCCGAGACGAGTATGACCGGGATGTTCGAGACGTAGAGGAGCTTGATGGGGTAGACCCCTTGGAAGCCGCGGTACTGGATGGACGTGATGGGCAGCTCTACCCTGATGCCCTCGATGTAGACGAGCACGAGGATCATCACCACAGTGAGGACGAACGTGAACAGGCTCGGGTACATGTACTGCCTGACTATGACCTCCTTGAGGTCGTTGCTGAAGAAGTCGCTTATGACCGCGGGTATGAACCCGAACACGTAGGTCGGCCCGCCCGACACCTCGGTGAAGGTGAAGGGAGAGAAGGTGTACCAGGCGACGGTCTGGCAGACGCCCGCGAGTATGAAGAGGCTGACCCCGCTGCCTATCCCCCACCCTTTCTGTATCATCTCGTCGAGGAGGAGGACGATTATGCTGGCGAAGATGAGCTGGACGAAGATCACGTACTCCTGGTTGGTCGTGAGGCTCCCGAGCGCCCCTCCGAATATGTACGCCAGCGACTCGCCTACTATGACGATCAGCGTCAGGAACTTCGTGGCCGAGCCGAATACTGCCCTGTCGCTTGGGTCGCTCATGTCCAGCTTTATGATGTCGCTCCCGACGAGTAGCTGGAGTATCAGCCCGGACGTAACGATAGGCCCTATCCCGAGCTCCATCAGCGTGCCCTGCGTCGAAGCGAAGACGACTCGCAGGAAGGCGAGCTCGTCAGTCGAACTCGCCGTGCCGCTTAGCCCGAAGAGCGGCGTCGTGGCCATGACGAGGTACGCGACCAGCGCGAGCCCTGTCCAGATGAAGCGCTCGTTGAGCGACGGTTTCTTCTCGGGCTTCGGCACCTCCGGGAGGACTGTGCCTACGCTCTTCATGAAGTCGCGCAAGGATGCCAAGTGGACGGCCTACTCCTGGGTCGCTATCTTTCCACCCGCGGCCTCTATTTTAGCCTGAGCCTTCTTGGTAAGTGACGCCACCTTGACCTCGTAGGCCCCGCTGACCTTGCCTGAGCCGAGGAGCTTCTCCACTCCCAGTCCCGAGAGGTCCAGGAACTTCACGCCGTTCGCGAGCTGGTCCAGGTCGCCCACGTTGATCCAGCGGCTCGGCTTGATGTGGCCCGGAGGCCTGAACGGGTCCCTGCCGAAGTGGTCAGGGTCGTTGATCACGAGCCAGCTCCACTTGTGCTTGTGGAGGCCTGCGTTGCCGTGGCCGCCCTGCTTCCCGGAGTGCCTGTGCTGGCCTATCTGCCCGTACCCATGGGTGCGCATGCCCCTGTACCTCCTCCCCTTGCGCAGCCTGGTTGGCGTGCTAGACCATCCTCCTTACGAGCTCGGCCAGGTTCGGGTTGTTGCCCAGTATCCCGCCCTGTGTGAACTGCCTCCTCGCAGAGCGCTTGAACCCGCCCTTCGGGGGGGCGAGGTTGAAGAACGGCCGCACGCCGTCGACGGCCGAGAGTCTGAGGTCCTTCGAGACCATCGCGGAGGCGAGCTCCTTGTGGCTCTTGTAGCCCATGCGCTTCAGGGAGGCGGAGTCCAGGGCTCTGGAAGAGCTCACCGTCCCACGGACCTCAAGGAGCTTGCCAAGGAGATCGGGGTCGAGCGCCGACCATGCGACGTAGTCCTTGCAGAGCTTGAGCATGCCCACCGTGGGCTGGTCGTCAGTGACGACGGAGGCGGTGAACTTCTTAGACACCTTCAGCTCCGCCATCGCCCTCCTGACAGGGGCTGCGGAGTTTATCGACCCGTGTATGTTGAGGACTAGGAGAAGGCCCATCGAGGTCACCTATACGTTGAGCCCGTGCGACATGCGGAACGCGTCGTAGACGGCGTTGGCCAGGGACGACATCGTGTTGGTGGACCCGAAGGTCCTGATCCAGGCGTCCTTCACTCCTGCAAGCTGAAGCAGGTTCTTGAGCGCGGGCCCAGCCACGAGGCCGAGGGCCCTGGGGCCCGGTATCACCTCGACTGTCACGCTGCCGGCCTTCCCCCTGATCTTGTAAGGCACGGAGTGGGGTCTCCCGCACCTGCACTCCCAGCTCCCGCAGCCGAGCTTCACGGGTATCGTCTTGAGGAGGGCGGCCGTTGTGGCCTTCTCTATCGCCTCCCTCGTCTGCATCGCCTTCCCCTTCCCTACCCCGAACCACCCCGCCCCGTCTCCCACGGCAACCACGGCGAGGAACCTCGTGAGCTCGCCGGCGTCGGTCTGCTTCTGGACGACGCTCACCCCGACGACCTCGTTCCTGACGTCGGGAAGCAGCTTCCTGACGATCTCCGCCTCGCGGACCCTCTGCCCGTTCCTGAATATGTCTCCGAGGGAGGTGATCTTTCCTTCGTTGACCAGGACGCCGAGCTTCGTCCTAGGGACCCAGACCTGCTCCTCTTGGCGCTGCCTTGGGGGAAACGACATCACTGCTTGGCCCCCATGATGGCGCTCTTGGCCTTCTCGAACTCGCTCGGGTAGTCCTCCGGCCTTAGCTGTGCTTTGAGTATGCCCGAGAACGTCTTCTGGTACGCCTCCTTCCGCTCCTTGGCCAGCGCGGCGGCGTATCCTGCGGTGACCTTGCCGGTCAGCCTGTCCTCCTTGGGAAACACTCCCTCACCTACCGGGACCTCGACGCCCGCCTCTATCACGCCCTTCACGAAGGCCGCCGCCCTTCCCCCCTTCACGAACGGGGTCAGGCCGTTGTACAGCACGGCCTCCTTTATCCCGCCTCCGCTCGCCTTCTTCCCGGCCAGCATGCCGAGAAGGTAGCAAGCGGGGGTCGACTTCGGGGACCCGCGCCAGCCGAGTTTCTTCAGCTCCCTCGAGTGCGCCGCCGAGAGGACTTGGTCCCCCTTGGGCGTGGGCCTCACGAACTGCGACGTGACGTTCTTGTTAGAGAACCTGACCACGAGCAGCGGCGCCCGCGAGGTGATTATCCTCTTCCTCGACCTGTAGTCCGTCGTCCCCTCGCGCCTCCGCCGCAGGAGCGGGACGTAGTTAGTCACTTGCCCGCCTCCGCGATCAGGCTGAGGAGGTGCTTGACATTCCTGACCTGCCCGCCCTTGACCTGGCCGTAGAGCCGCTTGTAGGCCTCGTTGTCGATCTCCTCCCTGTCTTTCGCCACCTTAAGCCTCCACCTCAGCGCCCTCACCTTCGTGACCCAGGCGTCCTTCCTGGGGTTCCTCGCCTTCGCCGGGCCCTCCGTCGACCCCGAGCCCCGGCCTCTCTTGAGCTTCGCAGACCGCTCGCGGAACCTGCCCCTCGACACGCCCTTCTCGGGCGCGGCCCTGATGGCGCCGAACCCGATGAGTCCGCGTATGGTGCTCCGGGTGATTGCGTCCTGGATGAGGTCGGAGTACTCGTCGTCAAATATGACCCTGTCCACGCCGACGCCGAGGACGGAAGCCGCCAGTCTCTTCTTACTTCTTAGATTCAATTGTCCTCAGCCCCGTCGGATTCACGATCCTTACGCCCAGCTCCTTGGCCCTGGCCAGTATCGCCTCTCTCTTCCTCGCACCTACGCCCCGCCCTATCCTGGCCACGTCCCTGCCTGGCACGAGGCCGTCTAGGTCGCCTGGCCTTTGGACGAGCGCCTCGAAGTGGCCGCTCGGGTGGAGGCCCCTCGACTTCGTGGGGCCCCTGTACCCCACCTTCACGAGGGCAGGCCACCCCTTGTCCGCCCGCCTCATCTTGCTGTCTACCCCCTTGGGCTTGCGCCACTCTGGACTGATTCTGACGTACCTCCAGCTCTCCTGCCTCACGAACCTTGGCCTCTTCTCGGCGTTCTTCGTCCTCGCCTCGACCAGCGCCACCAGGCCGCTGTCCTCGGGCTCCTTGTTCTCTGGCAATTTGCTCACATGCCCTCCTGCTTTTCGTATATGTAGATGCCGTCGAGGAAGACCCTCTGGTCCTTCCTCTTGATCTTGGTCGCCAGCTCGATGTTGGCCGCCGTCTGGCCTACGTCCTCGAGGGACACCCCCTTCACGATGAGGTCGTCGCCGTCGACAGACACCTTGCAGCTGCCCACTGTCTTGGCTATCCTCGGGGACCTCTCCCCGACGAAGTTCTCCACGTGGACTTCGTCACCCTTCACCTTGACAGAGATTGGGAAGTGGGCGTAGGCGACCTTGAGCTTGTACGTGTATCCCTTGGTCACGCCCGTCACCATGTTCCTCACCAGGCTCGAAGCCGTGCTCACTATCACCCCGTCCCGCCTCTTGTGGGAGTACGGCGTCATCCTGACCTTGTTGCCTTCGACGAATACGTTGACCCCTATCTTGTCGAAGTTCTTCTTCGCCTCTCCGAGCTTGCCCTTGACCGTCAGCATCCTCCCGGCCAGGCCTACGGTCACGCCCTCCGGCATCTCGACAAGCTCCTCGCGGCCCTTGTCAGTAGACATACCCGAGCAGCCTCCCTCCGATCTTTCTTTCCTGCGCGTCGGCGTGCGACATGACTCCCTCTGGGGTGGACACGATCAGCGTGCCGACGCCAACCGCGGGCAGGTACCTATGCTCCCAGTCGACGAGCTTCTTCGACTTCACCGGGAACCTGGGCGAGATCACCCCGCACTTGTTTATCCTGCCGAGCAGCTGGACCCTCAGCTTGCCCCCTACTCCGTCGTCGACGTACTCGAACTCGCCGACGTACCTGCGCTTCTGCAGCACGCCCAGCACCTCGCTTGCGAGGCCCGATGCAGGTATCACGGTGCACTCCCGCTTGTTCCTCATCTCGGCGTTCTGCAGGCTTGCGAACAGGTTGGCCAGGATGTTTGTGGAAGGCATCAGTCATACTTCCTGAAGCCGATCTTCTCAGCGACTTCCCTGAAGCACTGTCTGCAGAGCACGAGGCCGTAGGACCTTATGACCGCCCCGTACTGGCCGCACCTCCTGCAGTAATGCGTCGACTTCCCGTACTTCCTCTGTTTCGGATGCCTCTCCTTCAAGCTATCTCCACCCCGAACCTCCCCTTGAAGAACTCGATGGCTTCCATTCGCCCGATGCGGTGGGCCTTTCCTATCCTCGAGGTCCTTCTGGCGCGCCTTGCGACGCTGTAGCCCGCCCGTTCGAGCAGTATTGCGACGTTCATCCCGAGGATGCCCACCTCCGGGTCGTACCTCGTGCCAGGAATCTCGATGTGCTCCTTTATCCCGAAGGAGACGGACCCCCTCTCGTCGAACGACGACTCGGGGAGCTTCTTCTCGCGGGCCGCGAGCAGCTTCTCGATCAGCGCGGACGTCTCTCTGCCGCGGACCGTCACTACCACTCCGATAGGCTCGCCCTTGTGGATGCCGAAGTCCCTCACCGACTTCTTGGCGCGCGTCTGGGCCGGCTTCTGCCCCGTGACCTGCTCGAGGACCTTCTTGCCCCTCTCTATCGCCTCCCCTGACTTGCCCAGCCCGATGTTCAGGACGACCTTGCCCACCCTGATCTCTCGCATGGGGTTCTGCTGGACCGCCTGCTGGCTCATGCCGACGCCACTCCAATCCCGATCAGCGGCTTGTCAGACCCCACCGGGAAGACGAGCCTCGAGGGAATCTCCGCGTCGCCGCTTGCAAGCGCTATCTTCACCATCTTCTCCCTGCTTACCGTCCCCTTCTTGACCTCTGCTATCTTCCCGAGTTGGCCGGCCCTCTCCCCGGTGAGCACCATGCCGAGAGAGCCCTTCTGCAGCTTCGCCTGCCCTACGACCTTCTGAGACGGGACCTCGAGGAGGACCGAGTCCCCCGGCGACAGCCCTAGACCGTCTCCGAGAATCGACCTCCCGTCGTGGAGCCCGTACTGCGTGTGCCCCCCCTTCACGGTCGTCTTCGCCTTCACGCTGCATAGCTTCCAGCCTGACTCGCCTTCGGGGACCTTCGAGGGGACGAGGCCCTTCGGGGTGGGGAGCATCCTGTAGGTGGCGCCCTCCGACGGTACGCTCACGAGGTCGAAGAGGCCGACGGGAAAACCGGTCTCCCGCCTCTCCTTGCCGTCGACCAGCACCTGGCCTGTCTGCAGCATGAAGTTGAGCTCTCTGATGAGGTACTCTGTCGAGCCTATGCTCCTCACCACGAGGCCCAGCGGGTACGACGCCGAGGTGGAGTGGGGGCCGGGCCTCGGCTTGAAAACGAACCTGGAGCTCTTCCTCGAGATGTCCCAGGACTTCGGCGCGGCGAGACGCTTGAGCTTGTTCCTTCCGCCCTTTTTGCCCATCTTATCCCAGGACCTCCAGCTTCTGCCTACGGAGCTTGTCGTCGAAGCTCAATGACGTGATGACCACGTTGGAAGACCTGATCGGGACCGACGCGGTCCCTCCTTTGAGCTTCTCCCTTGAGACCCCGTCGACGCTCACGGTCCCGCGGCTGGGGTTGACCCTCGTGACCTTGCCCTCTATTCCCTTGAACTCCCCGCGCACTATCCTCACCGAGTCGCCCACCACGGGCCTGACGCTCTTTCTCTTGTGCTTCTCTCTTAGGTCCTGAGACAGCTGTGAGCCGAACTTCATGGCATTCACTCAGATTATTATCGACGCGAGGTTGGCTATCCTCGGCCACTTCTCCGCGGCCTCGCTGGCTACAGGCCCCTTGATGTCGGTACCCTTCAGGTCCCCCTCGGGCGTTATGATCACGGCGGCGTTGTCCTCGAAGACGACTCGCTGGCCGCTCACTCTCCTGACGGGGTACTTCTGGCGCACGATGACCGCGCCGAAGACGGACTTCTTGAGGTCGGGCGGGCCCTTCTTGACGACGCAGACTATGGAGTCGCCCACGGAGGCGGCTGGGACCCTGCTGAGCCTGCCTTTCGCCTTCGTGACCTGCACCACCCTCAGCGTCTTCGCCCCGGTGTTGTCCGCGCAGGTGATCACAGCGTAGAGGGGTATCGCCCTCGTGATGTAGTTCTTGAACTCCTCGACCCCTTTGGCGGAGACGGCGCGCGACTTCGTGGACATCAGGCGCTCCTCCTAGCTTCGACCACCACGAAAGAGACCGTCTTCGAGAGCGGCCTGCACTCGCCCACCGTCACGGTGTCTCCCTCGGCGACCGCGATGCATGGCGGCAGGTGCGCGCTGAGCCTGCTCCTCCTCCTCTCTCCCCGGTTGAACTTCGGTACCATGTGGAGGTACTCCATCTCGACCACGACGAAGCCGCTCCCGGCCGTCGAAACGACCCTGCCCGACAGTAGCCTGCCCCTCACCTTGAGGCTGCCGTGGAAAGGGCATCTCTCGTCCTTGCATTTTTTGGACGGCGCCCGTACCTGGAGCCCTGCAGTGCTCAAGCCGCTCTCCTCTTCCACCTGTCTTCGAGCGAGCCTGCGATGTCTGACCCGGCCAAGACTGCGCCTGAGCCGGAGACCCTGAAGACCGACCCGCTCTTCGGGAGCCTGATCGTCCGCCCTCCTGAGTCCACCACCAAGGTCTTTGCGGTTTCCAAGACTACAAGGCCGGACCTTCCAACCGTGGTGGGGTCGCAGGAGCTCACGACCGTGACCTTCTCGCCCACGAGGTTCACTCGCTTATCCCCCTCTCGTGCATGACGGTCAGGACGGCCGCGACATCCTTCCTGATCCTCCTTATCTTGCCGACGTCCTTCTTCACGATGCCCCTCTGGGCGTCTCCGGCGATCTTCGAGAGCTCTGACCTCAGGTCGAAGAGCGTCTGCCTGATCTTATTGGGGTCCTGCTTCCTGAGTTCCTTTGGCTTGATTTGTGCCATTCTCCTCTTTTTTCTCCTCTTGCTGAGCCTGCTCCTTGAGCTGGAAGTCCGGCGGGAGCGCGTCCTTCAGGGCTATCTTCACCTTGATCCCGTAGAGACCGAGCTTTAGGAGGACGTCCGTAGTCGCCTCGCTCACCGCCCTGTCCGCCGTGTCGCCGCTCTTCGGGACGATTCCGGCACGGTACTTTTCCCCGTGGGACCTGTCGCTGCGGAGCTTCCCTGCGACGGATATCTCGACGCCGGCCGCGCCCGCGTTCATTATGTTCCCGAGCGACCACTGGGCGGCCCTCCTGAAGGCGGTCCCTCGCGACACTATCTGCGCGATCCTCGCGGCCATTATCCGCGAGTTCAGCTCGGGCGTTTCGACCTCGGTGACGGCGATCTGAGGGTTGGGAAAGCCGAACCTCGACCCGACCTTCTCCGTCAGGTCCTTGATCCCTGTCCCTCTCCTCCCTATCGCGAGGCCCGGCCTCGCGACGAACACCGTCATGGTGGTACCCACTGGGGAGCGCTCGACCTCCAGGCCCCCGTATCCCGCGTCTCTCAGTTCGCCCTCGAAGAACTCGTCCAGCTCCGCCAGCGACCTTCTGCTCGACAGGATGGAGCGCACCGCCGTTCGCTGCTGGACGGACATTCCTAGACTTCCTTGCCCACGAGCTCGATGTGGACGAGCTGATGCATCTTAGGCGAGCTCCGGCCGAAAGCCCGGGGCGTGAAGCCCTTCACAGACCTTCCCGCAAAGGCCGCCGCGTGGATGATCTGAACTCTCTCGGGGTCGAGCCCCTTGAACTCGGAGTTGCCCTGGAGGTTGCGAAGGACGTCGACGTAAGCCTTGGCCGCCCTGACCGGGTAAGAGCCAGTCGGGAACCCGCGGAGCTCGCTCCTGTGGCCCACCTTGAGCTTGTGGCGCCTGAACGCGACGGCGGCCTTCTTGTCTTCTACCTGCTCAAGATAGTCGATCGCCTTCGTCAGGTACATGCCCTTTATCGAGACTGCTATCTCTCTGGCTGCCTTCGGGGACACGTTGACTTCTCTCCCGCTAGACCTGACGTGCACCGCGGGGTCGAAACCCTCGAAGCTGTAACCATAGTGAGGCACTTTATCCCTCTCGTGACCTTTTCCGGCTCCGCGATGGCGTTAAAAGCTTTGTGAAGTGAGACGGGAGAAAATCAGACCCAGACGGCCGGTGCCGGAGCAGACGGCGCAGAGGCGCGCCCTGTCGAACATCCTATAAGACACCTCACGTAGTATGAACGCAGGAATATGCTCAACAAGCAGGACCTGGGGAGGCAGGTGCAGACGTTTCAGTACGTCCCTGGAAAGCTGACCTACAGGATCGTCGTGACCACGAAGGACGAAGTCGGCGCGCTCGCTGACGTGGTCCAGAGGGTCGCCGCCCTCGGGGTCAACTTCACCTCCGAGTGCGGAGCCAACTACCCGGAGTTCAACCTGGCCCTAATCGTCCTCTATGGAGAGGAGTCGAAGAAGCGGCCCACGCCCGAAGCGATCAAGAAGGCTGTGCTCGCGTCTCCCACTGTCGTCGAGGCGAAAGTCGAGAGCACGACTGACGGCCTCCTCATGGAGGGCGACCTGTTCCCTCTGAGGTTCCCAAGCGGAAGGAGGGCGGTCATCGTCGGACTGGACAACTGGGGAGGGATGCTGAGGAGGATGAGGGACGAGTTCGGCTCGGGTGGAGAGACGATAGCATACGAGGAGGGAGTCGCCGCCGGCAAGGCTGACGCGAAGGGGCTGGTGAAGACCATCGGACTCGAAGGCATAATGGGCAACATCCCGAGGATTGGAGAGCTCTACACGGCCCACGGCTGGGGGCGGATGGTCTACACGAAGGTCAAGGTCAGCCCGTTCAGGGGGGTGATGCGGCTGGAGGGGAGCTTCGAGTGCGTCGAGAACCGCTCCAAGACGCCGTATTCAAGGTTCATGCGAGGGCACTTCGTCGGGCTCGTCTCAGAGATCTTCGGAATCGACGTAGTCTGCAGGGAGACGAAGTGCGTCGCCATGGGCGACCCCTACTGCGAGTTCGTGTCCACGCTCCGCGAGCCATGAGGCGCGCACACAGACAGCGCCGCGCCGACTTACTCTTATAACCGCCAGGGGCGAGGTCGCGGCCGCTACGCAGGTTTCTTCCTTGTGGTCCTCGAAGTCAGCGACGGCGAAAGTAGGAGTCGGCGACAGGACGTATGAGGAGAAGGCCTGCGATGTCCTGATAGTGGGCGCCGGGGGCGCAGGCCTGAGGGCGGCGATAGAGGCTTTCGACAAGGGTGCCAAGACGCTCATAGTGTGCAAGTCTCTCATGGGGAAG
Organism: Nitrososphaerales archaeon; assembly: GCA_030039795.1. Taxonomy (GTDB): domain Archaea; phylum Thermoproteota; class Nitrososphaeria; order Nitrososphaerales; family Gagatemarchaeaceae; genus UBA183. The sequence continues at coordinate 23,154 of JASHUU010000051.1, forward strand.
GCGCACACGGTCATGGCCGAGGGAGGCATAGCCGCAGCCCTCGGGAACGTCGACCCCAAGGACAGCTGGCAGGTCCACTTCTCGGACACGATAGTCGAAGGTCAGTACCTGAGCAACTGGCGGATGGCCGAGATATTCGCCAAGGAGGCTATCGAGAGGGTGTACGAGCTAGAGGAGTACGGCGCCCTCTTCGACAGGACGAAGGAGGGGAAGATAAGCCAGCGAGCGTTCGGCGCGCACACCTACAGGAGGCTCTGCCACATCGGCGACAGGACGGGCCTGGAGCTGATCAGGACGCTTCAGGACCAGGTCATAAAGCGCGGGGTCCCGTTCATGGACGAGGTCGCCCTCACCCGCCTCATGAAGGACCGGAAGACGGGGCGCGTGTCAGCGGCGCTGGGGATAGACATCCGGACAGGAAAGCTCCTCCTGTTCAGGTTCAAGGCCGTCATACTTGCGACGGGCGGGTGCGGGAAGATCTATCAGGTGACGTCCAACTCGCACGAGAGCACAGGCGACGGCATCGCCATGGCCTTCGCCGCCGGCGCGGAGCTGATGGACATGGAGATGATCCAGTTCCACCCGACGGGGATGATCTATCCTGCAGGGGTAAGGGGCATGCTCGTGACCGAGGCCGTCCGCGGTGAGGGTGGGATTCTGACCAACGCCGGCGGAGAGCGGTTCATGTCGAAGTACGACCCGAAGAGGATGGAGCTCTCCGCCAGGGACGTAGTGGCCAGGGCGATATACACCGAGATAACCGAGGGAAGAGGGACGAAGAGCGGGGCGGTCTACCTCGACATCACTCACAGGGGGCCCGAGTACATCAAGAAGAAGCTCCCGAGCATGTACGACCAGTTCCTAGAGTTCGCGGGCGTGGACATAACGAAGCAGAAGATGGAGGTCGCCCCCACGGTCCACTACCAGATGGGAGGGGTCAGGGTCGACCCTGAGACGTGCGAGACCACCGTGAAGGGGATGTACGCGGCTGGGGAGGTCGCATGCGGGCTGCATGGGGCCAACAGGCTCGGGGGCAACTCGCTCTCAGACATCCTGGTGTTCGGGAGGAGGGCCGGCGAGGCGGCGGCGGCCGCGGTGTCAGGGATGGAGCTGCCCGCGTTCGAGACCTCCGACGTCGAAGCCGAGATCTCCAGGGTGCTGGCGCCCTTCTCTGTGACAGACGGCACGAACCCGTTCTTCATCAAGGACGAGATAGCGGAGAACATGTGGAAGCATGTCGGCATCGTCAGGAACGAGAAGGACATGACCGCGGGGCTCCGCGAGATCGAGAGGCTCAGGGGCGAGGCGGCCCGCGCCAAGGCCGTTGGCGGCCGCGCCTTCAACGAGTCGTGGCTGAGCTGCCTCCAGGTGGCGGACATGCTCCTGGGCAGCGAGGCGGTGATCAGGTCGGCGCTCGAGCGGAAGGAGAGCCGGGGCGCGCACACGAGGTCGGACTTCCCTCAGAAGCAGGACTCGTGGCTGGTAAACATAATAACGGTGCAGCGTGAAGGAAAGATCACGCACGAGACCAGGCCTGTACCGAAGATCCCGCCCGAGCTCCTGGCTCTCGTCGAGAAGGAGTGAGATGGTGAGCCAGCAGGCGGCCGCGACGGTGAGGCTCAAGGTCAGGAGGGGCGCGGCGGGGGACGCCGCCCCGGCGAGGTACGACTACTTCGAGGTCCCGCGGGAAGACGGCATGGTGGTCCTCAACGCCATACATTACATCCAGTCCCACCTAGACCCGTCCCTGAACGCGAGGTGGAACTGCAAGGCGGGGAGGTGCGGCTCCTGCTCGGCGGAGATCAACGGGCGTCCGCGGCTGATGTGCAAGACGCCCGTGGACTCGATCGAAGGGGAGATAGTGGTGGAACCCATGAGCGCGTTCCCTCTGATCAGCGACCTGGTGACCGACGTGACGGAGAACTGGAAGGTCGCGGCGATGATACCCCCCTTCACCCCGAAGACCCCGAACAGCAGGGAGTGGAGGTTCTACCAGCAGGACGTGGACAGGTCCAGGGAGTTCCGGAAGTGCATCGAGTGCTTCCTCTGTCAGGACGTGTGCCACGTCGTCAGGGAGCACGAGGCCGACTACGTAGGCCCCAGGTGGGTGGTGAAGGCGGCTTCTCTGGACATGCACCCCATGGACTCGGTCAACAGGGCGAAGTTCATGAAGGACGTGGGGGGGCTGGGATACTGCAACATCACGAAGTGCTGCCAGGAGATCTGCCCAGAGCACATCGTCATAACCGACGACGCGATCATACCTGAGAAGGAGAGAGTAGTGGACAGGCACTACGACCCGATCCTCTGGGTCTACAGACGGCTGTCGAAGAGGGTGCCGAAGGGCGAGCAGGTGGAGAACGGTGTCATGAAAGCCCTCAAGGTCGCCTTCTGGGGCTTGCTGATGGCGCCTGTCGTGATAGTGCCTCTGCTCTACCTGGTCATGGCGTTTCTCAGATAGTCAGCCGGGCTTCACTTCAGGACGACCGACGAGACCAGGAAGGCGAACCCCACCAGAGCGACGCCGGCTATGTCCGAGGCGGACGCCTTCTCCGCGTTGGCCACCAGGCCGCCCAGAACTATCACGACCAGGCCCGTCAGGAAGAGCGGGTAGCGGGCCCTCTTCGGCATCCGCTGCTTGCTCCCTATCATCGTCAGAACCTCAGGAGCGTGGCGTCCAGGTGGAGCCCCGCGGCGAGCCCTCTGATGTACAGGTCAGCGAAGATTATCGTCAGCAGGCTCACCCAGGCGAGGGCCTCGTGGTGCTTGTTGAGCCAGCTCTGCTTGTCGTAGATCTCCTTCCTGACGCCGCCGGCGGCCACGCAGCTGTAGCAGTCGATGTTCCCCCCGACCACGTGCCGGACAGCATGGCAGGACAGCGTCCAAGCCGTCAGCAGGAGGGCGTTGGCCAGAAGGACGAGGCTCCCGATTCTCAGCGAGTCGTAGGCGAGGAGCGAGTGCGCGAAGTCGAGATAGAAGAAAGGCAGGATGGCTATGCCCGCGTACATGAAGTACCTGTGCAGGTTCTCCAGCTGGAACACGGCGTTCTTCTCTCCAGTGTAGGTCCTCGTCGCGGCATCTCCCCGGTCGGCGTTGGAGCATCCGAGAGGGTGCTTGAAGAGGTGCCTGTGGTAATCCTTCCGGTAGGCGTAGCACGTGAGGCGGAACGCGCCGGGCAGCGGGACTATCAGCACGGTCGGGCTGTAGAACGGGTCGATGTACCCGTGGTACTGCCCCACGGGGAAGGCGGTCAGCGCCCAGAACCCCACGGCGAGAATCGCGATGAACGACCAGAGCCTCCAGTTGGGCTCGAGGAGCTCGTAGGGGAGGAGGGACTTGATGCTCGTGCTCAAGGGTTGGCCCTTGGCGCGAGGAGCCGCAGGTTGGGGCTAAAAGGCCTTCGAGCGGGCTGTCAGCTCGGGCCGGCCGGTTCCGTACCTTCTGCTCCGGAGCCTAGGTATCCGTAAACGCCTGTTTTCAGTACCTTCATGCCCAGCAATGCGCACTTCACTCTGGAGGGGCCCAGGTCGGACGTGCCCAGGAGCTTGAAGATGTCTTCCTTCGACAGCTCCTTGACCCACTCGAGGGGCTTCCCCTTCGCCAGCTCGGTGAGCATGGACGCGGACGCCTGGCTGATGGCGCAGCCCTTGCCCGAGAACCTGATGTCTTCGATCTTGTGTCCTTCGCCGACCTTGATCTGTATGTCCACCTCGTCCCCGCAGAGAGGGTTGGTGTCGTGCGCCTCGATGTCGAAGGTCTGAAGCGTCCCGAAGTTCCTTGGGTTCCTGTAGTAGTCCAGGATCAGCTCCTTGTAGATGTCCGCCGTGCTCATACCTTGAACACCTCGTTGGCTCTTTCCAGCCCTGCCTTCAGCGCGTCCACGTCCTCGGGCGAGTTGTACAGGTAGAAGCTCGCCCTGCTGGCGGCGGGGATGTCGAGCCACTTCATCAGCGGCTGGGCGCAGTGGTGCCCCGAGCGGATGGCTATTCCCTCCTCGTCGAGAATCGTCGCAAGGTCGTGCGGGTGGATGTCCGCGAGGTTGAACGACAGGACGCCCGCCCTGGCTGCGGGATCGGCCGGGCCGTAGAACCTGAAGCCCTTCACCCGCTGAAGAGTCTCGATCGCGTACTTCAGGATGGCGACGTCGTGCCTTCTGACTCGGTCCATGCCGAGCTCCGAGAGGTAGTCGACGGCCGCTCCGAGACCGATCGCGTCCGCGATGTTCACCGTGCCCGCCTCGAACTTGTACGGCACGTCGTTCCAGGTCGAGTGGTCGAGGAAGACCTCCTTGATCATCTCGCCGCCCCCGTGGAACGGCTCCATCTCCTCGAGGACCTCCTTCTTCCCTACCAGTCCTCCTATGCCGGTGGGCCCGAGCATCTTGTGTCCGGAGAAGGCGTAGAAGTCCGCTCCCATGGACTCCACGTCCACGGGCATGTGCGGGACCGCCTGCGCCCCGTCGACTACGGTCGTGGCGCCCGCGCGCCGCGCCTTCGCGCAGATGTCCGCGACGTCGTTCACCGTGCCCAGGACGTTGGAAGAGTGCGCGACCGCCACGAGCTTCGGGGACTGGCCGAGCAGAGCTTCGAGCTTCGCGGCGTCAAGCTTCCCGTCCTGCGTGAGGCCCACGAACTCGAGCCTGGCCCCTGTCGCCTGCGCCAGGAGCTGCCACGGGACTATGTTGCTGTGGTGCTCCATGAGCGTGGTGACCAGCAGGTCGCCCTTGTGGACGGACCTGTGCCCCCAGGCGAACCTGACCAGGTTCGTGGCCTCTGTCGTCCCCCTGACGAACACGAGGTTCTGCGCCTTCGTCCCTACGAACCGAGCCACCTTCTCTCTCGAGGCCTCGTACGCCGCGGTCGCCTCTTCTCCGAGGGTGTGGACTGACCTGTGCACGTTCGAGTTATATCGCGAGTAGTAGTCCGAGAGGGCGTCGATCACTCGTTTAGGCTTCTGCGACGTGGCGGCGCTGTCAAGATAGACCAGCCTCTTGCCCCTGACAAGCCTGGTCAGTATCGGGAACTCGGCGCGGACCTTCTCGTTGTCAAGAGCCTCTGTCTCGAGCGTCCCTTACGCCTCCTTCATACCTCGACGAAAATCGTCCCGTCCTCTATTTTAACATTGAAGCGCCTGAGCGGCGCCGTAGCCGGCGGGTTCAGGACCGCCCCCGTCCTGAGGTCGAACTGCGAGAGGTGGAGCGGGCAGACGACCCTCTCCTCTATCATGAACCCAAGGCCGAGGTCCGCCTCTTCGTGGGTGCACGTGCCGTCCACCGCGTGGACCTGTCCCCCGATGTTGGAGACCAGTATCCGGATGCCTCCGATCTCCACGGACCTCATCGAGCCTTCCGAGAGGTCGGCGACCTTCAGCGCAGGGGCGAACTCGGCCAAGTCTCGCTACCGATACTTGTAGTGCCTTTCGAATATGTCCTCAGTCTGCCTTACCTCCGGCGTGGTCTCCCCTTCCTCAGCCAAGAGGGTCTCCCTGTCGACCAGGCGCCTCTTGACCCCGTCCCATTTGCCTTCGATCATGAACCTCGCGCCTTCCCTCGTCTGCTCTATCGGGACGCGCGAGAGGACAGGCTCGAAGAAGCCCAAGACCACCATCCTCTTCGTCTCGTCGAGGGACAGGCCCCTGGCCATGAGGTAGAAGAGCTGCTCTTCGTCGATCTGTGCCACGGACGCGGAGTGGGTGGCTTTGACCTCGTTGTTGTCGATCTCGAGGCCGGGTATCGCGTCTGACTTGGCAGTCCTCTCCAGCAGCATCGCATGGTGGGCAAGATAGGAACGCGAGTTCTTCGCGGCGTTGACTATCTTGATCATCCCCTTGAAGATGGACTGGGACTCCCCCTTCAGGACGCCCCTCGCCTGAGTGGAGCCCGTCGAGTCGGGCGAGTTGTGGAACAGGTTGGTTTCGAAGTCATACCTTTGCTTCGCGTCCGTGAAGAAGATCTCGAAGCCTTCTGCGAGGGACCCCCGTCCGTTCAGGAGGAAGTTCGTCCTCGAGCGGGAGACGGCGGCGCCGAGCTCGAGGGAGCTGACGGTGGCCTTCGCGTCGGCCAGAGTCTCCACCGCGCGGTTCGAGACGTGGAGCGCCTGTTCGTCGAGGAGCTGGATGGAGGAGAGGTCGACCTGGGCGTAGGGCCTCGCGCGGACCTCGACCGTGGACGCGACCATCGAGGAGGCCGCAGGGCCCTTCGAGTACAGCTCCTCGAGGAAGACCACCTTCGAACCCTCCTCGGCGCAGACGAAGGTCTGGTCGATCACCCCGGACTTCGGTCCGTCCAGAAGGAACATCCTGCGCAGCGGCCGGTCTACGGCCACCCCCCGGGGCACGTAGACTACGGTGCCGCAGTTGAAGAACGCGCCGACGAACGCCACGAACTTATCGCTCTCGGGCCTGGCCAGCCTCTGCTCGAACAGCGACCTCACCAGCCTCTCGTCCTTCCTGAGGGCTTCCTCCATCGAGAGCAGCATCACTCCCTTGGAGGCTAGGTCGTCGTCCAGCTCCGCGTGGACCTGGGTCTCGTTCCCCTGGAGCAGGATGTTCCGTTCCTTCCCCGTCAGGTAGCCCTGGAAGAAGCTGCGGAAGTCTATCTTGGCCGGAACGGGACTGACGCCCACTCCTGAGATGTCGAACCCAAAGGTGCTGGCGTACTTCGTGTACAGAGGGTTCCGCTCGGTCGGAAGCTCCTTGAACTTGCCGTATGAGTCCAGCCTTATGTCTCGGAGCCACCTCGGCTCCGACCGCGACTCCGACAGTGCCGACGCGAGGCTCTCGTCGAAGGCGCCCAGCTCTTTCTGAGACACGACTGCTATCAACCCCGGCAGGCCGGCCTCAGCCTACGGCGTTCGTCATCTCGAGGGACATCAGGCGGTTGAACTCCACCGCGTAGGTCATCGGGAGCTCCTTCGCGAACGGCTCGAGGAACCCGTTGACGACCATGCTCAGGGCGTCGCCCTCGCTCATCCCCCTAGACATCAGATAGAAGAGCTGCTCCTCCCCAACCTTCCCGACGCTGGCCTCGTGGGTGACCGTGGCGTCGTCTTCCTGGATCTCCATGTACGGGTAGGTCGCGGTCGTGCTCGCCTGGTCAAGCAGGAGCGCGTCACATCTGACGGAAGACTTCACGTTCTTGGCGCCCTTCGCTATGTGGAGCAGGCCCCGGTACGCCGTGTGCCCCCCTCCCTTGGAGACCGACCTCGAGATGATCTTGGAGGTGGTGTCCTTCGCCAGGTGGACGGCCTTGCCTCCCGTGTCCTGCACCTGTCCCGGTCCGGCGTAGGCCACCGAGATTATGTCCGCCCTGGACCTCGGACCGAGGAGGTAGATCGACGGGTACTTCCTGGTAAGCTTCGAGCCTCCGTTGAAGTCGACCCAAGACACCGTGGCGTCTTCGTAGGCGTGGGCGCGCTTTGTAACCAGATTGAACACGTCCCTGGACCAGTTCTGGAGCGTAGTGTACTTGACGAGCGAACCCTTCCTGGCGACGATTTCTACGATTGCCGAGTGAAGCGACTGAGAGGAATAGACAGGCGCACTGCAGTTGTGGACGGCGAATCCCTTGACGAGATACGTCTCGTCGCCCTCCACTCCTATGTTGTACACCCGCCCTTCGAACTTGGACGAAAGGACCTTCTTTATGGGGACGAAGAACCTGTTCCCCTTCCTCCTTACGGCGCTCCACTTCTTGCCCTCCGTGTACTCCACGATGTACTTGTCCTTCCGGGCTATCTTTCTCCCGGCTATCGTGTCTTCCGACCCCTTCCTCAGATTGACGTTCGCGAACACGCCCGCCCTTCCAAGGAGCTCCTGGAGCTGGAAGGCAAGCAGTCGGCTCGCGGTCGACGCCCGAATCATGACTGAGTTGTCCGCCTTCTTCACGTACCGGTTTCCGTCCCCCCTCAGGTAGTACCTCAGAAAGGTCTCTTGCCTCGTCGGAGGGAGGTGCATCAGCCGTTCGTCGAGCAGCTTTGTGGCCGCTCCTGTCCCGCAGGACTTCCTGCAAAGGTCGATCAGCTTCTTGGAGTAGGAGGTCACTACCCAGTACTTGCCCCTCGACCTGTACATGCTTGCCTTCTCCCCCGTCGAGTGAATCAGGCTGAGAAGCTCCTTCGCAAGCGACTTCTCCGACTCGGACTTTCCGAAGCTGAACTCGAGCACGTCCCGTCGGAGGCTGACGCTGTAGGAGACTGACCCCTCGGCGAGATAGACGCCTAGAATCTTCAGGAGAGCCTCAGAGAGAGAGGAGTCGTCTGCTTCCTCGTCAGGAACGACATAGACCAGGAAGTCTCCCACCTTCAGGTCTCCGGCTTCGACGAATTCGGGCTCGGCGCTCATCAGCTTGGCAGTGGACGCTTCGGGGAGCCATCCGTTCCGGCCCGCCCTCACGACGACGGACTCCCTCCTCACCGCGAGCACCGGATGCTCGGGGGTGAGTCTGAATGAGCTGGCGCTCGACTGCGGGACGATGGTCAGCATCTGGCCGTTGTGTGGATGGACGTAGGTCTCGTTTACGAGCCTCTTCCTTCCTTCGTGAGTCACCACCCTCTCCCCGCGAGAGACCTCGTGAATCTGCTCCATGGCGGAGCCGAGGCTCACCAGCTCGTCGGCCGGCAGGCAACCTTCAATGTATGTGACTTCACTGTAGGGCTCTCCCACGATCAGGGTCCTCTCGAACTGTCCCATGTTACGCTCGTTTATCCTGAAGTACGCCTGCAGAGGCATAGTCACCTTCACTCCCTCCGGGACGTAGACGAAGCTCCCTGCGCTCCAGACGGCTGTCTGCAGGGCGGCGATGAAGTTGTCCTGGTAGGGCACGACCGTGCCGAAGTACTTCTTCATGATGTCAGGGTACTCCTTGAGCGCGGTCACGGTGTCTGAAAAGACGACGCCCTGCTTCTGCAGCTCGCCTTGGATGCTGTGGTACACCGCCTCGCTTTCGTAGATCGCACCCACGCCAGCCAGGAACTTCTTCTCTGCGTCCGTGATGCCCAGCTTGTCGTAGGTCCGCTTGATGTACTCAGGGAGCTGCTCCCAAGAGTCGGCCGCCTTCCCCGTCGGGTTCGCGTAATAGTAGAAGCTCTGATAGTCGATGTCGGCCAGGTCCGGAGCCCAAGCGGGAGGCTTCATTTCGAGGAAGTGCCGCAGGGCCTTCATCCTCAGCTGCTCCATCCAGGCCGGCTCGTCGTGCAGCCTTACTATCTCCTGGACCACGCGCTCCGAGAGGCCCTTTATCCCCTTGACCGCGTACTGGTCTACGGGGTCGCTGAACCCGTACTTTTCCTTGTAGTCCTCGGTCACCGTGTCTGTTTTCGAGGCCATTCTCTCACCACCGGTTATAACATAGGTTATTTTCCATGTTAAAAGCCTTGCCTAGGCAGGCTGCTGGGCCGCTTCCTCTTCCTTGTAGCCCGTTATCCAACTGTACCCCTTCTCTTCGAGGAGTCTCGAGAGCTCCTCCCCGCCCGACTGGATTATCCTGCCCTGATGCATGACGTGGACGAACTGCGGCTTCACGTACTTCAGTATCCTCTGGTAGTGAGTTATCAGAAGCGACCCGGTATCAGGGCCCGAGACCTTGTTTATGCCCTCAGCGACTATGCGCAGCGCGTCGATGTCCAAGCCGGAGTCGGTCTCGTCGAGGACGGCGAACTTCGGCCGCATCAGCGCCATCTGGAGTATCTCTGCCCTCTTCTTCTCGCCTCCGGAGAAACCTTCGTTCAGGTACCGGTTCAGGAACGTCTCGTCCATGCTGAGCATCTTCAGCTTGGCCGCTACCTCCTCCCTGAACTCGAAGATCGTCGGAGGTTCGGTCCCCGGCGGGCGCGAGTTGTTGTAGGCGGCCCTCAGGAATGAGAACATGCTGACTCCCTGCACGCTTACAGGATATTGGAAGGCTAGGAAGAGCCCTTTCTTGACTCTCTTGTCCGGAGTGAGTTTGATTATGCTCTCCCCTCCTATCAGCACATCCCCGGACGTCACCTGATACTTCGGGTGTCCCATCAGGGTATAGGCTAGCGTCGACTTGCCTGAGCCGTTCGGGCCCATGAGGGCGTGCGCTTCCCCCTGCCCTATCGAGAGGTCGACCCCCTTGAGGATCTCCTTCCCCTCGACCGAGGCGTGCAGGTCCTTTATCTCGAGTTTCATGAGAAGTGAGGCTTTCGTCGCTTGAATCTATTTAAGTCTATAACATAGGTTATACCGGCGCGCTACCACCGGCTGGCTATCTTCCTAGCCACGGCCTCGAGGAACTCGCCGTCCACGGCGGAGAAGGCGTCCAGCTCGTCGCTGTCCACGTCTATCTCGCCTACGACCGAACCTTGGGCCTTGATGGGGACCACTATCTCCGCCTTCGTCGAGAGGAAGCACTGCAGGTATCGCGGGTCCTTCGTCACGTCGGACACTATCTCCGTCCTTCCGGACTTCGCCGCGTATCCGCATACGCCCTTCCCTATCGGGATCCTGGTGTGCTCGGTCGCGCTCGGGCCCGACCACGCGTCGAGGACGAGGTCCTTTCCTTCAACGACGTATATTCCCACCCAAGAGTACGACGGGATCGAGGAGTTCAGCAGCCTCACGGACGCCTCTCTGGCGGACCGCCCGGATGCCGACGCGATCGCCGACTCCAGCTCGACCAAGACCTCCTTGGCCCTCTCCCTGCTCATCCTGAACGCCGTGGCCTTCAAGTCTAGAGTGCTCCCCACTGGAATTATTTATGCCGTATCCTCACTTCTCTCGGCCCTCCACCAGGTGGTGGTAGGCCAGGCCCGCCGCGATCCCGCCGATCACAGGTCCGACGATGTAGATGAACCAATATGCGGGGAAGGGCGAGACGAACAACATAGGGCCTAGGGCCCTCGCGGGGTTCATCGCCGCCCCGGTGAGGTCTCCTGCCACCATGACGTCGGCCACTACGGCTAGGCCTATCGCAAGCCCGCCGATCCGGGGTCCCTTCGCGTCGACGGCCGTCCCATAGACCACGAAGACCAAGACGAAGGTCAGGAGCGCCTCGATGGCTATCCCCTGCCAGTCGGTCAGCGCGGCCGAGAGCGCGGGAGCGCCCCAGCCAGCCGCCTTTCCGATAGACGAGGGGAAGGAAGCGAAGAGCGCCAGTCCCGCGGCCGCCGCCCCGACCATCTCGGCGACGATGTACAGGGCCGTCTCCTTCGCGCGGAGCTTCCTCCCCACAAAGAGGCCGACCGCCACCGCGGGGTTCAGGACTCCGCCCGAGATGCCCATGGTCGCTGAGACCGCGACCCCGAGGCCGAGGCCGTTCGCCAGCGCCGCGACCACCAGCGAGGCCGAAGGGTCGGCGCCCGAGGGGGTCCCCAAGGCCGAGCCCGCCCCTACGAGCACGAAGACGAACGTACCCAGAAACTCGGCGGCTAGCTTCCTCGAAAGGCCAGGGGCCGCAGACAACCGGCGCTCCCTGCGAGAGGTTCCGACTTAAGATTAGCGCCAGAGAGGACTGCTCTCAGGGGCCGGTGCGGCACGAGAAAATCATTTAAACACCAGGTTGTATACCGGCGATTCATATGTCAGCTGGAGGACAGCCCGTCATAATCCTGAAGGAGGGGACCGGCGAGTCGAGAGGTAGAGAGGCTCAAAGGAACAACATCACCGCGGCCAAGCTCATCGCAGAGGTCGTCAGGACCTCGCTCGGGCCCAGGGGCATGGACAAGATGCTCGTCGACTCGATGGGAGACGTCACAATCACGAACGACGGGGCGACGATGCTGAAGGAGCTGGACGTCCAGCACCCAGCAGCGAAGATGATGGTCGAGATAAGCAAAGCGACGGACAACGAGGTAGGTGACGGCACGACCTCGGCCGTGGTCGTGGCCGGCGCGCTGATAGAGAAGGCCGAGGACCTGATAACGAAGGACGTCCACCCGGTGGTCATCGTAGAGGGATACGCGAAGGCGGCGGAGAAGGCCCAAAGCATCCTCGAGGAGATAGCCGAGAAGGTCGACCCACAGGGAAGGGCGGACCTCTTGAAGGTCGCGAACACGAGCATGCTCACAAAGCTGGTGAGCGAAGACGCGCCTCACCTTGCCGGCGTCGTGGTCGACTCGATTCTCCAAGTGGCGGAGAAGGCGGAGAAAGGGTTCAAGGTGGACATCGACAACGTGAAGGTGGAGAAGAAGCCCGGAGGAGCGCTCACCGACACGAAGCTCGTCCAAGGGATAATCCTGGACAAGGAGGTAGTGCACTCGGGGATGCCGAAGCGGGTCGACGAGGCGAAGATAGCCCTCGTGAACTCGGCACTCGAGATCGAGAAGACGGAGTTCTCGGCGGAGATCAGAATCAACGACCCCCAGCAGATGCAGCAGTTCATGGAGGAAGAGAACAGCATCCTGAAGGGGATGGTCGACCAGGTGAAAGAAGCGGGGACGACCGTGCTGATCTGTCAGAAGGGGATCGACGACCTCGCGCAGCACTTCCTCGCAAAGGCGGGGATCCTGGCCGTGAGGAGAGCGAAGGAGAGCGACATGACGAAGCTCTCGAAGGCCACGGGCGCGAGGATAGTTACCAATCTGGACGACCTGACGGGGAAGGACCTAGGGTACGCCAAGCTGGTCGAGGAGAGGAAGCTCGAAGACGACAAGTGGGTATTCGTCGAAGGCTGCAAGAACCCGAAGGCGGTGACGATACTGGTAAGGGGCGGAACGCAGCGCATAGTCGACGAAGCCGAGCGGGCCCTCCATGACTCGCTGATGGTGACGAAGGACGTGGTCGAGCTGCCCGCGGTCGTCGCAGGGGGCGGGGCGCCCGAAGAAGAGGTCTCCTTCCAGCTGAGGGCGTGGGCTCAGAAGCTCTCCGGCAGAGAGCAGCTCGCCGCGCTGAAGTTCGCGGACGCGATCGAGAGCATCCCGCTGACGCTCGCGGAGAATGCGGGCATGGACCCCATCGACACCCAGGTCGAGCTCAGGGCCAGGCACGGGAAAGGGGCGAAGTGGTTCGGCGTCGACGCCCTCAACGGCAAGTCCGCCGACATGTACGCGAAGTCGGTGTGGGAGCCGCTCGCGGTGAAGCTGCAGATCCTGCGCGCCTCCACCGAGGCGGCATCGATGATCCTGCGGATCGACGACGTGATCGCGGCGAGCAAGATGAAGGCGCCGCCCACTCCACCGGGCGGAGGTGGAGGGGGGATGGGCGGCATGCCCCCGATGGACTAGGCCCGAGTCGAGACAACCAGCCTCAGCGGAAAGACGGTCGGGCGTCGAAAGGGTTACTGTTCTTCCTTCTTCTCTTCGGTCTCCGGCTTGCCCCACCTTCCGACCTTGGGCAACCCCTTGGTCCGGAAGAGGGACATCCCCTGCTGGTACCTTTGGAGCTCGACTTCCAGGAACCTGATGTCCGAGGTGACGGCCGCGACCTGCTTCTCTGTGCCCTTCCTGCCGGTGAGCTCAGCGAGCCTTGCCTTCTTCTCGTTCACCATCGAGGAGAGAAGCTGCTCGTACTCGGTGGTCAAGGAAGAGCCGCGGGCGGCGTGTCTAAACTATAAAGGCGTTGTTCGGGCGAGAAGCCCGTGAGGTCGCAGCTCTTCGTAGGGGGCACGATGGTCATGCTGCTCGGCGTGCTCTTCTACGTGACGGTCCTGCCGCTGACCTTTGCCTGGAGCTTCCCGTTCATAGTAGGAGGCGGAGTGATGGTCGTCGCGAGCCTCTTTGCCCCGGAGAGCTCGGGCCCCGTCGGCCCCCCGGAGGGGTACAAGTTCTGCGTCTTCTGCTCCACCCCGGTGCCCGTCGCGGCGGAGAGGTGTCCCCATTGCAACGGCCCCCAGCCAAAGGAGTGAAGAGCGCGCCCAGCGGGGCGGGACATGAGCCAGTCGCGCGGGGTGTCGTCGCCTTCCGCGGCCATCCGATGGTCAGGTCGCTCCACCCCACCACGATAGAGGTGACGACCGAGGGGCACCTGACTCCCAGGGGCGACTGCATCATCGGCGTCTCGGCTTCGAGCGGGTGCGCGGAGCTGGACGAGCGACTGAAGGACGCGATAAGGCGGCGCGGGTCAAGGGTGGCGCTGAAGATAGTCGTGGGGTCGGAGGCGTTCTCGATATGGGCGCAGGGGAGCCCGGGGCTGCAACTCTCCGACGAGCACGACATAGTGGTCAGGAAGAGCGACTTCGTCAGCGACAGGACGCTCGCGGTCAGGGCGAGCGCGGCGGCCGCGGACATCCCGAGGACCATCGTGTCGCGACTGAGGGACCCCGACTCGGCCGGGAGCCTCCGCATCGAGGTCTTCGGCCCGGGGCCGGAGTGACAAGGCGGAGCCGGGCTCAGCGCTATTATTGGGCAGTCGAAGGCCCAAGCCGTGAAGCCGAAGGCGAAGGTCCTCAGGGACTACCTGGGGGAGCTGGAGAAGGGCAAGGAAGGGCGCCCTGACCAGGTGAAGCAGGGCCTGGACATGTACATAGACCTGTGGAAGAGGGCCATCGAGAGGGGTGTTGTCTCCCCCGACGACGACATGGAGTCGGCGCTAGAGAAGGTGGACAAGGGCGGCGGGCTGTATGAAGCCGCCGAAGGCTAGGCGGCCTCAACGCAGGACCTCCCCGCCGTCGACGACCACGACCTGGCCCGTGATGAAGCTCGACTCGTCGCTCGCGAGGAATAGGGCGAGGTTGGCCACGTCCGTCGGCTCGCCGAACCTGCGCATCGGAATCGCGGAAAGATAGGAGTCGCGCTGCGCGGCGTCGAGCCAGTCGACCCACGTCGTCCTGATCGACCCCAGGGCCATGCAGTTGACCCTTACATTCGGAGCCAGGGACTTTGCCATCATCCGCGTCATGGACACCACCGCACCCTTTGCGGAAGCGTAGGCGAGGCCGTCGGCGTCCCCGGCGAGCGCGGGAGTGGAGGCGATGTTGACTATCGACGCGCCCCTCCCCATGAGAGGCAGGGCGCCCTGGATCGAGAGGAAGGTCCCGAAGGCGTCCACTTCGAACACGCTCTTCAGCATGTCAAGGGTGGTCTCGCCTATCTGCCGCGTCCATAGGCTCCTGTCTGAGAGGCCTGCGCAGTTGACCAGGACGTCCAGGCCCCCCAGCCTGCGCTTGACCTCCGAGAACATCTCGCTCACGCTCCCCGGGCTGGACACGTCGCAGTGGATGGTGAGAGCCTCGCCCCCTTCCTTCAGGATCCGCTCCGCCACCTCCTCTTTGTGGGGAGAGGACAGCCTGTGGCTGACCACGACCTTCGCTCCCTCCTTCGCAAAGAGCGCCGCGACCTCAGCGCCTATGCCGCGAGAGGAGCCTGTGACGAGGGCGCGCTTTCCAGAGAGCCTCATGCCCGAGACGCGCCCTCCCGGAGTCTTAAGCGTAAGGTCTACGGCCTGGGCGCCCTCTCGCGGGCGCTCGGGCCTGCGGAGTACGTCTTGAGGAACTTGATGTTGAACAGGGACGCCTTCGCGGAGTTCCTCACTATCTCGTCCTTGTCGTCGAGGGCCTCGGTCAGGACTGACTCGGAGTCGGGGCTCCCTATCGACCCTATGGCGGCCGCCGACTCGTGCCTGACTATGGAGTCGGGGTCCTTTCGGACGGCGAGCGCGAGGGCCCTGTTGCCCTCGGGCAGGCCTATCTGCCCGAGCGAGAAGGCGGCCTCGTGCCTGACCAGAGGGTCAGGGTCGTTGCGAAGGACGTCCGAAAGCGTCTCCACGCACCCGCTCCCTCCTACCTCTGCCAGGATGCACACCGCGTGGACCCTCAGCACCAGGCTCGGCTCTGTCTTGAGGACCATGACGAAGTACGACTCGTCCTTGCGGGACCACGCCTCCTCCATCCCCTTCATCACGTCCATGCAGTGGCCCTCGTCGTCGACCACCGTGTTCGTGTACATTGGCCATCCCAGCCGGCGCTCGGGTATAAAGGAACGCGCCCTCAGCGGAGGGCGGCCCTGAGGTCCGCGATGAGGTCTTCCGCGTCTTCGACGCCGACAGAGAACCGGACCAGTCCGTCGCCTATCCCCAAGCTCTCCCTTCTCTCCTTCGGCAGGCTGGCGTGGGTCATCGTAGCCGGGTGCTCGACCAGCGACTCCACGCCTCCGAGGCTCTCGGCGACAGAGAAGAGCCTCAGCCTCGACAGGAACCTTTCGACCTCCTTGATCCCGCCTTTCATCTCCGCCGACAGCATCCCTCCGGGCATCCGCATCTGCCTCATCGCGAGGGCGCGCTCCGGATGGGACTTCAGCCCCGGGTAGTGGACGGCAGAGAACCTCGGATGGCGGAACAGGAACTCGGCGACCGCGGCCGCGTTCTCGCTGTGCCTCTTCATCCTCAGGTGGAGCGTCTTCGACCCTCTGAGGAGGAGGTAGCAGTCGAAGGGAGACGGGACCGCCCCTATGGCGTTCTGGTTGAACTTGACCGACTCGTAGAGGCGGGAGTCGCTCGTCATCAGGGCGCCGCCTATCACGTCGCTGTGCCCTCCGATGAACTTCGTCGTGCTGTGCGCGACCACGGTCGCGCCGAGCTCCAATGGGTTCTGCAGGAACGGGCTTGCGAAGGTGTTGTCGACCACGGTCACCGCTCCGGCCGAGCTTCCTATCGCGCATATCTTCCTGAGGTCGCAGACGTGCATCAGGGGGTTCGTGGGGCTCTCGAGCCAGACCACGCGCGTGTTCCTCTTCAGCGCGCCCTCCACGGCCTCCGGCCTCCTCGAGTCGACGTAGGTGAACGAAACCCCGAACTTCGCGAGCGTCCGTTCGAAGAGCCGCACGGTCCCTCCGTAGAGGTCGTTCTCAGCCACTACGTGGTCGCCCTTCGAGAGGACCGACATCAGCAGAGTGGTCTCGGCGGCCATCCCCGAGGAGAAGGCCAGAGCGTGGTCGGCGCCCTCGAGCGACGCCAGCCTCTTCTCCAAGGCGAGCCTGGTCGGGTTCCCGGTCCTGGAGTATTCGAGGCCCGCCGTGGGCTTGCCCGTCTCTCGCCTGGCGAACGTCGAGCTGAGGTGTATCGGCGCGTTCACATCCCCGAAGGAGGAGAAGTCCGGCTCCTCTCCTGTGTGGACCGCCCTGGTCCCGAACCCGAGGGCCCTACCTTTTGGCAATGTATCCCACCACGTCAGCGGCGGTCAGCAGGGCGAGGGGTTTCTGTCTTTCTGTTACGAGCACGGCCCCTCTGCCGCCGAGCATCGACCCGGGGACCATCAGGTGCCCGTGGACGTCCACCAAAGGGAGAGGGGGCTCCATCACTTCGGAGACCCTCCTGGGACCGCCTCCGGCGGACGCCACCAGCGTGGCTGGTGTCAAGCAGCCAAGCTGCACCCCTTCTTCTACGACAGGGAGGAAGGAGACCTTGCGCCTTGCCATCACCGACATAGCATGTGAGACGCTGTCGCGAGGGCCAACGGCCGCGAGTCCCGCGCGGTCCCGCCGCGCGGACTTCAGCAGCGCCGAGACGCGGACCCGACGGGAGGTCGAAGGGGCGAACCCGTGCTCCTTCATCCAGTCGTCGTTGTACACCTTGCCGAGGTAGCTCCTCCCCGTGTCAGGGAGTATCACGACGGCCAGCTTGAGCCCCTTCAGCGCCCTCGAGGCCTTCAGGGCGCCCGCGACAGCTGCTCCAGACGAAGAGCCGGCGAGGATCCCTTCTTCCCTGGCGAGGCGGCGCGTCATGAGCATGGCCTCCTTGTCTGAGACCGTCACGAAACTGTCAATCACTTGCATGTCTAGGGTGCCGGGGACGAAGTCCTCGCCGATGCCTTCGACCTTGTATGCCCGCGCACGCGACTCCTTCCCCCCGAACTTCGAGGCGAGTATCGACCCCTCGGGGTCGACGCCTACTATCTTGGCGGACGGGTTCTTCTCCTTGAGGTACCTGCCCGTCCCTGAGATCGTCCCTCCTGTGCCCACCCCCGCCACGAGGGCGTCGACCTTGCCCCCGGTCTGCGACCATATCTCCGGCCCCGTGGTCGCGTAGTGGGCCGCCGGATTCGCCGGGTTCCCATACTGGTTGGGCAGGTAGGAGTTTGGCGTCTCCTTTGCGATCCTCTTCGCCAGACTGATGTAGCTCGCGGGGTGCCCCGGCGGGACGCCGGAGGGCGTGACCCTGACCTCGGCGCCGACCGCCCTGAGGAGGTCGACCTTGTCCTTGCTCATCTTGTCAGGCACTGTGAAGACCACTCTGTACCCTCTCTGTACCGCGGCCAGGGCGAGGCCCATCCCTGTGTTACCCGAGGTGGGCTCGACTATGGTCGAGCCCCGCTGGAGGAGCCCCTTTCTCTCCGCGTCGCGTATCATGGCGAGCCCAATCCTGTCCTTGACGCTCCCTCCCGGATTCAGGAACTCCAGCTTGGCGTACAGCGCCGGTTCGAGTCCTTCCGAAACCTTGGCCAGCCGCACCAGCGGCGTGCCTCCGACCAAGTCGAGGACGCTTTCGACTATTCGGGCCGACAACGGTAGGCCACGCCTTTCCGTCGCCTGGTGATAAAGAGTGACGCCCTCGGCGGGGGAAGCGCGGCTTTGGAGCCGCAGTGAGTGGCCGTCTGACCGAAAGCCGGAATAATGGGCTTGTTGTCTCCGCTTGGCATGGTATCAAACGACTTCAGCGTTGCAGTCATGGTCTCGAACGCCAAGCGGTCCGCGGAGTGGTACCGCGAGATGCTGGAGTTCGAGACGTCAGAAGAGGGTCACTGGGTGACCGCCTGGCCGAAGGGCGCAGGATGGAAGCTCCATCTCTGTGAGGGAAAACTCGAGCCGGGCAACACGGGGATCGGGTTCTACAGCGAGAATCTCAAAGACGACGTGGCGAAGATGAAGAAGAAGGGAGTAAAGCTCGCACAGGACTACACTAAGACCGAGTGGGGAGAGGTCGCGAAGATCGAGGACCCGGATGGCAACGTGATCTGGGTCAGTCAGGGAGGACCATGAGCATGGTCGGCGGAAACCTGCGGTCTATGTAGCTCACCGATGAGCATTCTCACCTCAGGGCGGGCGTCCCGGCCTTCACTTCGTGGAGTGAAGCGAGATGAAGTAGAACGCGTAGAGGCCTATGCCCCGTTGACCATGAAGAGGATTCCGCCGCCGTTGCTGAACGCCGAGCGCCGCTGCAAACGCGGGCCTGGTGGGATTCGAATTCGTGGGCGCTGTTGCGCCTCCCACGACATGCTGGTGACTCCCACTGAGCTAGCTAAGAGCCAGCCGCTTCAGTCGCTTTCGCTCTAACCTGGCTGAGCCACAGGCCCGCGAATCGGACGCGGTCCATGTCAGAATTAAAAACATTCGTGAACTCAAGCGCCGGCGAACACGCCGAGCCATGGGAGAGAGGAGGACTCGCATCTACTCTCGACTTCAAATAAGACCGCCTTGTCCGGCTTCCCACAATGGGAAGCCTGGTCTTCGTGGGCCTGGGGCTCGGCCCCAAGGGGTGCTCCGTCCAGGGGGTCGAGGAGATGCGCCGGGCCGAAGTCAGGTATCTGGAGTACTACACGTCTCCCCACGAGCCAGAGATGCTGACACAGTTGAGGAAGCTAGGCCTCGAGATGACCGTCGTGGACAGGGGCTTCGTCGAAGATGGGAGTCGCATCCTGTCAGAGGCCGCGGAGAAGAAGGTCGCGCTCGCCGCATTGGGGGACCCTATGATCGCCACGACGCACAACGAGCTCAGGACGCGCGCGATCAAGCTGGGCATAGAGACTCGCGTCATACATGGTGCGACCATCGCCTCGGCCGCCGCAAGCGCGTCGGGGCTTCACTCCTACAGGTTCTCGAGGACCGTGACTGTGACGAGGGAGTCTGTGAATAGGCTCTCCCAGGCATACCACATCCTCCACGAGAACCTGCTCGAAGAGGCCCATACGCTGCTCCTCCTAGAGTACGACGTCCAGTCTGGCGAGGGCGTCTCCCCTGCAGACGCCATGCAAGGGCTGCTCCTCGCCGAGGCCAACTTCAAGAGAGGCGTGGTCGGCGAGTCCACGTTCGTCCTCGTGCTGTCGAGGCTAGGGAGGGCTGACGCGCGATTGGCGGCGGGAAGCGTCTCGTCTCTGGCGGGCAGGACCTTCGGCGAGCCGCCTCACTGCATCGTCGTCCCAGGGGCGCTGCACTTCACGGAGAAGGAGGCCGTCGCCGCGATCTTCTCGCTGGAGGAGGCCAGCGTCCAAGGGAACTCCGGGCCGGTCCTCAGGACCGCCCAGACGCTCGTGCCCAGATACGTCGCCAAGACGAAGCGGGCGCTCGAGCAGGTGCAGGGGAAGCTCGGGCATGAGTACGACGGCGTCGTTGAGAACGCTGAACTCTACATGAGGGACGCGGAGAGGTTCCTGGCGGAGGGAGAAGACGAGATGGCCATGCTGAGCGTTGGATACGCCGAGGGCCTCCTCGACTCGCTCTCCTTCTCCGGCGTGGCGAAGCTGGAGTGGTGACAGTGGACGACAGGCACGTCCTAGGGGCGGTCTTCGCGGTGGCGCTGAAAGGAAGTGCGACCCAGGCGGCGGTCGCCAGGCGTCTCGGAGTAGACGACGAGCACATCAGGAAGGCCTTCAAGAGGCTCAAGGACGAGGGACGGCTCGTCGCCTCGGGACGTATCCTCTCCCTGACGGAGAAAGGCAGGAGGTCGATAAAGGTGGTCTTCATCGGCGGCGGCTTCGAGGTGATTCATCCCGGTCACCTGCACACCATAGAGAGCGCGAAGAAGCTGGGCGACGTGCTCGTCGTAGCCGTTGCGACGGACAGCACCATAAGGAGGAGGAAGAAGAGAGAGCCCGTCTCCACGCAGGAGGTAAGGGCGAGGCTCCTGTCGTCCTTAAGGCAGGTGGACGCGGCCTTGGTGGGGTCCGAGGGAGACATCTACGAGACGCTGGAGAAGGTGCGCCCCGACGTGGTGGCGCTCGGCTATGACCAGTATCACATGGAAGGGGAAGTGGCAAAGGAGGCTGCCAAGAGAGGGATGAGAGTCAAGGTCGTCAGGCTCGACTCGCCAGAGCCCGACCTCAAGACAAGCGCGCTCCTCGCGGAGTACTAAGCCCTGCCCTTGGCCAGCTTCCGCTCGAGGCGCGCCATCGACCTGTTCACCTCCTCCCGCCTCGTCTCCTCAGCCAGGAGACCGCGCGTGTCCTCTACCAGCATCCTCGCCACGTCAATCTTCCGCCTGGCGCCGTTGGCCACGTGGTCGAAGACCGCCAGGGGAGAGCACGCCGCGTAGATGCCCTCCATGGTCTCGAAGTACCGCCTCGCTTCGGCGAGCCTCCGGCGCATGATTGAGTCGAGCACGAGCCTCTTGAGCTCGCCTACGGTGTCCAGCAGCCCCAGCAGGTACGCCTCCGGCGAAGCGTTCAGGCTACGCATGGACGGCACCGGCTTCCCTCGCGCGAGGGACATCACGGCCGATGCCTCGACGAGCTCCGCTTCGGGAGACACGAGATATCGAGAGACAGGTCCGTCCCCTGTCTTCTTCAGCTTCTGCATGAGCGACCGCGCTGTCGCCAGCTCCTTCTCTGCCTCCTTCATCCGCCTTGTGTGGACCGCGATTATCGCCTTCGACGAAGCAGATATCACGTCCCTGCTGTCCTTGAGGACCCTCTCCCTCCTCTCCAACTGGCCTGAGAGATAGCCCTCTACATCCTGGACCGACCGCTTGATTTCCTCCATCGCTCCTGTTGCAGTCCCCGGGGTAGCCATGATAAGTCTACTCGTGCCGGGGTCGGAGGCCGGATGGCGAGTCTCGTTGGATAGGAAGTTCGGGGTCGCGCTGTCGCAGACTGCCATAGCGGCGGCTCTCTGGGGGACGTCATTCCCAGTGATCACTGTCGGACTAGAAGGCGGCCTGAGCCCCGTTTCGTTCCTGTTCTACAGGCTCGCCCTCGCCGTCCCGGTGATGCTGGGCGCCGCGGCGCTCGCGGGAAAGAAGGTCCTGCCGCTCATGCGGAGCAGGGCGGTCTGGATAATCGGGTTCACGAACGCCGTGGCCTTCCTCTGCCAGTTCGTTGGGCAGGAGTACACAAGCGCGTCTGTCGCGGCGCTCCTAGTGAACCTGTCGGTGGTGGTGGCCGCGGTAGGAGGAGTGCTCTTCCTCGGCGAGAGGGTTGGCGCGGTGAAGGCCGCGGGAGTGGCTGCCGCCTTGGCGGGGACCGTGCTGGTCACCACGAACGGGAGCCTGCAGGGCATCGGCGGCGGGCGTCTCCTCGGCGACCTGCTCTACTTCATAGCCGCGGCGTCGTGGGGAGGCTATATCGTCTATGCAAAGAAGAAGACTGACGAACTCCAGTGGGACCCCTTCTCTCTGGCCGTGTGCGTTGTCGTCGTCAGCGCGCTGCTGGTCCTCCCCGTGGCCCTCGTCCTAGGCAGCGCGCCGCCTGTGGGTCTCACGCCTCTGCTGGCGGTGGCCTACACGGCCGTCTTCAACACCGCGATCCCGTACGTCCTCTACCAGCAGGGTTTGAAGCGCCTCTCGGCGGTGGTGTCGGCCGTGGTGCTCACGCTGGAGATAGTCGTAGCGCTAGCTGTCTCCGCGGTCTTCCTCGGAGAGTCGTTGACCGCCTTTGCCTGGTCGGGCGCGCTCCTGATCCTCGCTTCAATAGTCATGGTCTCGGCGACCGGGACAGGACGGGTCTCGGGGCTGCGGCGCGGCCCTCACCAAGAACGTCGCCCCGCTTAGAGTTTATCAAGCCAGAAAGTGCCGGTCTTATGCGTCGGATGACAGAAGGGGCACTGCCGTGACCGCTGCCGGGGTGAGACCTCTTTCCGAACCATAACTACGTCTCGGGCCGAGCAAGAGAGTACAGGACGATGGAGATCCTCAGGAAGCAGGGGTGGATGGTCTCCAGGAGCGCGGCCTCCCATGGCGCGGTCGACGTCTTCGCCGCCAAGGACGGCAGGGTGTTACTGGTGCAGGTGAAGAGCGGCAGGGCGAGGGCGTCCAAGCAGGAGCTTGAGGAGCTCTCTCGTTGGGGGGAGAGCTGCAACGGCGACGCCGAGGTGTGGCACTTCAGAGGAAGGGGGACGCTCACGAAGAGGCGGGTCTACGCCGCCAGGAGGGGCGGATGAAGCCGAAGTGTTTCTTCTGCGACACAGAGCTCGAGGTGGTCCTGCACGTCTTCAGGGTGGGTCCGAAGGATGAGCCGGTGTGCGAGGAGTGCAATACGAAGACGGTCAACAGGCGGGCCGCCAGAGAAGAGGAAGGCACGAAGGGGGCCGCTGGCTCAGGCTGAGGCGCAGGCGCGCTCGAGCTGCCTAAGCAGCGCAGAGCACTCCGTGAAGCCGTCATCATCGTCGCCCAGCTCGTAGCACTCGAGCGCCCGCTCGTACTCCTCCAGCGCAGAGAGCGCCTTCAGGGTGGGCTTGGAGCTAGGCTCCGCAAGTATCATCTTTCCCGCCGCCTCGTACCAGTTCGCCGCGTCGTGGTACTGCTCGAGCTGGAAGAAGCATCTGGCGATCTCCTCACACGCGTCGACTTTCGCATGCGCCGCCGGGAATCCCTCTAGCTGTTCCTTGAGCTTGTACACGGCAGCGTTCCCGCTGTGCATCTTGTCGAACCCGAATCTGGACGCGAAGTCCTCCATGTCGGATGTGAGCGCGACGGTCCGCTAATAGGAGGGTGCTCTAGTTTTGTTGAGCATGGAATCAAGCAAGGAGGCGCCTGGTCTCGGTCGCCGCGTTTTCAGCCTCTCGGAGCTTCCTCCGCGCGACCGCGTCGCCGAATCGCATCTTCTCGTCGCGCGAGGTGAGGACGAGCTTGGGGATGGGGATCGGCTTGCCCTTCTTGTCCAGGGCGACGTAGGTCAGGTAGCATGAGCCTGTGTGCGTCTGCTTCCCGGTCCTGACATCGTGTGCTTCTATCCTTACTCCCACCTCCATGGACGTGGTGCCCACATAGTTCACCGACGCCTTGAGAATGAGCACGTTGCCCACGTACACGGGGGCGTAGAAGTTCATCCTGTCGATGGACGCGGTGACGCAGTTCGTCTCGGCGTGGCGCCAGGCCACGATGCCGGCGATCTCGTCCATGTACTTCATTATAGCGCCGCCGAAGACGTTCCCCATCACGTTTGCGTCCATGGGCATCATCAGCCTCGCGGTCGACATGGCGGATTCCGAGGGCCGCTTACCCTGGGGCCTTGGCATTCGTCTCGCGAAGTTCCCGGAAGTTGATAAAGTTGACACCGGAGCTTCGTGGCGGCGGGCCTAAGATGATGGTGAGGCAGATAGCGGTCGGGCCGATGGCCAACTTCACCTATCTGGTGGTGGAGGAGGCCAGCAAAGAGGCCATGGTCGTCGACTCCGGGTGGGAGACGGAGCCGATTGTGAAGGCCGTCGACGAGGCAGGGGCGAAGGTCGCGTACGTGGTCGCCACCCACGGCCACTTCGACCATGTGTCCACCCTCGGGAAGCTCGCACGGCAGCTCGGCGCGGAGACTGTCGTGCATGAGAGCTCGAGGGCGGACGCAGACCTGAAGGTCGGAGACGGGAGCGAGCTCGGTCTTGGGTCCGGCAAGGTGCGGGTCCTCCACACGCCGGGGCACACCCCGGACAGCGTCTGCCTGTACGACGACGCCCATGTCTTCACCGGCGACACGCTCTTCGTCGGTTCCATCGGCAGGTTCGAGAGCGAGTCGGCAGAGGAGATATTCACCAGCATCCACAGGGTCATCCTCCGGCTGCCGCTATCCACCATGATGTACCCCGGCCATGACTACGGCGAGGTCAAGTGCAGGACTCTGGAGGAGGAGTCGAGGTCGAACCCGTTCCTTGTCGCCAGGGACTTTACGAGCTTCGCTTCACTCTTCGCGTGAGTATCGACGCGAGGAGGTCCAGGGATATGTTGCCACCGCTGACCACCAGTACGACCTTCTCGCACTTCTCCTCCTTGAGCGGCCCTTTCATCGCCGCCAGCGGGGCCGCGCCGGCAGGCTCGGACAGCACGCGGGCGAGGCTCAGCAGGTCGTAGACCGAGTCCTCGATCTGGGAGTCCGTCACGAGTCCTATCTTGTCGACATACTCTCTGGCTGCATCGAGGGTCAGGCGGCCCGGCGTGGAGGCCTGCATGCCGTCTGCTATGGTTTTGGAGGGTGTCACCTTGACCCTCCGGCCCCTCTTGACCGACTCGAACATCGAGGGGATCGCGACAGTTTCCGCGCCGTACACAGCCGGCCGCCCCAAGGACTCTTTGATGGCGAGCGCGGTCCCTGCGATGAGCCCGCCCCCGCCTATGGCCACGACGGCGGCGTCGAGGTCGGGCAACTGCCTGGCGATCTCCAGCCCGCACGTGCCTTGCCCAGCTATTATGTCGCGGTCGTCAAACGCGTGTATGAACGTCAGCCCCCGCTTCCTGGCAATCGAGAGGGCGTCGGCGTATGTCTCGTCGTATCCGCCGCCTGAGCGGATCACCTCAGCCCCCTCCTCCTTGATCGCCTTGAGCTTCTGGGGGTTGACGCTCTCCGGGACGCAGATGGTGGCCCTTACCCCGAAGAGACGCGACACGTACGCAATCGCGAACCCATGGTTGCCCGACGACGCGGTGATGACGCCCCTCCTAAGCTCGGACTCCCCCAAGGAGAGTAGCTTGTTGAGCGCGCCGCGGATCTTGAAGACGCGAATCGGCTGGAAGCACTCCAGCTTGAGGTATGCGTCCCGCCCCAGGAGGTCGGAGATGCCCTTTGAGCGCTCGAGCGGGGTGGGCGCGATGTACTTCCTTATCCGGGACTCGGCCATCTCCACCTCCTTCAGGCTCGGGAGTGCACCGCCCATCAGCCGAACCACTTCTCCAGCGTCTCTGACTCGTCCGACTTCGAGCGGAGCCTCTCGAGGGCCGACTCCACGCGCTCGCGCGAGAACGAGTGCTCGCCCACCAGGAAGGAGACGACCGCCTCTCTGTCGACCCTTCCCCACTCGGGCTTGACGTTCTTGACGGCGGGCGCATGAAGGTAAAAGTCTCTGACATCCTGGTACCTCACGTTTCCCAGCGCGTCGGCCAGCTCGGGTATGTCCTCGAGCCTGCCGTAGCTCTTCAGGTACTTCAGCGCAGTGACAGGCCCCACTCCCTCGAAGCCGTCGGGGTTGAAGTCTGTCCCGAGGAGTATCGCGAAGTCGACGAGCTGTTCTCGGCTGAGCCCCGTAGAGGAGAGCGTGGACTGCAGGTCGATGCGCTCAGGCTGGACGTTGATGACGATGTTCTTGCTGGGGAGCCGCCTCCGGCCCGAGATCGTCACGTTTCTCACGAGCACGGGGGCGCCGAAGACGAGCGAGTCGTGGTCCTGAGAGGCGACCGCGTTCACGGTTCCTTCGGCGGCCATCACGGCAGCCTGAGCCTCCCCTTCGGAGGGGGCGTCGACCCACGGTATCCCCATGGCGTCGAGGAGCCCCTTCGCGTCCGAGACCATGTCCCTCCTCAGCACGGTCGAAGCCTCCGCATACTTCCGCGCCTGAGGCATGTCGCCTGTCTGGAGGGCCTTCAGGTACCTGTCCTTGGCTTCGCTGCGCGCAGCGGAGCGCCTCTGTATCTCCTCGGTCTTCAGCTCCGGGGGCTTGCCGTCGAAGACGTAGACCAGCTTGATGCCCAGCTCGAGGAGGTTGACATTCCGGTAGAAGAGCCCGGATATGTGGGAGGTGACCCGTCCCTTCGAGTCCTTGAGGTGGCTCCCGTCCATCCCCCTGATTATGGCCAGGAACTGGTAGAGCGCGTTGTAGCCGTCGACCGCGAGCCTCCACCCTGAGATGTCTTCGAGCTTGATCTTCTCTCGGGGGATCGAGTCGCCGAAGTCGACGCCCATAGCTGGGTCCGGGACGCCCCTCGGCCGATTTATCCGTTCACTCGCTGATCTTCGGGACGCGAGGCTCGTCCGCCTGCTTGTCCACCAGCTCCACCCTGCGCTTGTCCTTCGAGACCCACCTTATGCTGACGAGCCCGAGGATCTCGAGCTGCATCAGCAGCTTGTCCAGCTCGTCAGGGGAGCACCGGGTGCCGTTCTTGTTCAGGACCTCAAGTAGCTCGTCGTCCGTGCCGCTCTTCTTCTGCTGGAGCCATTCGTAAGCCGCGTACCTTAATGGATATCTCACGGGTTCGCACTGCCTCAGAAACGTCGGTCCCGCAACGCCGGCATGCTATAAAAGGTATCCCGAGGGCCGGCCCGTCGTGTCACTGGGGCGGTAGCCTGCTTGACATCCGGCTGACGCCGATGAGCTCGTACCCCCCTACCAGGGGCGCGGTCGACACCGACTGCTCAACCTTGTCCACCACTCCGTCCTCTTCGGGAGTCTCGACGTCGATGATCAGCGCAGACAGTCCGAAGGCTATCGGCTCGACCCTCTGGCTCCTCACCCTTGCTCCGGCCGGGAGAGACTTCGAGACCGACTCCACGATCTTCTCGTGCGCCGTTGAAGTGTCCTCCGGGAGGACCTTGAGCCTTATGACGTAGGAGCCCATCTGATCCGCCTACGGGCCTTCGAAACCGCAGTTGGTGCATTTGTAGTGCCGGGAGAACTTCCTGCACTTTTCGCAACGCCAGATGAGGGTCTCGTGGCAGTTGGGGCAGCTGAACTTCGCGGCCCTCTCGCCGGGCTTCACCGGTCGCCCGCATGAGTTGCACAGTGGCAGGGATACGGTGGTCTGCTCCATTTCTGGGTCGCCCCTTGGCTCCCCGCTCATATAGATTGCTGACGCGTCAAGGACTCGGGTCGCGTTGGATGAGCGACCTCACCTCCGCCGAGCCCACGACCCTCGCCATCCTCAGCACGCCGGAGAGCCCCAGGGCGCCGAGGAGAGCCGACGCGTGGAAGTCGAAGTCCGACTGCGAGACCCTCGCGACGACCCTGGGGGTCGCCAGCATCTCTATCACCGACTCCATGTCGCGGTTGGAGAGCTTCTCGAAGACCCCGCGAACCCTCGCCATCGTGCTCATCTCCTTGCGGAAGACGGCATCCCACTCCCTCTGATAGTTGCCGAGCAGCGAAGGGTCGTCGCGTCGAACGCCCTCGCAAGCCCAGCGCGCCGCGCTGACCGCGCCTGCGACCGACGTCATGATGCCTCCTGCTGTCGTAGGCTTGACCTGGCCGGCAGACTCGCCCACGAATATGACCCGATGGTCGACGAACCTTCCCTTGGGGCCGCCGACGTAGATTGGCGCGGACACCCTCTTCAGTATCGTCGTCTGCTTCCCCGCGATGATCGCATCCAAGGCCCTGAAGGGGTTGATTCCCCGCCCGGCGGCGCCTACCTTGGCGCGGTGGCCGCCCGACGGGATGACCCATGCGAAGAACCCAGGGTAGAGGTCTGCGTCAAGATAGACGTCCACGAGCCTCTGGCTTACCCAGTCGCCCTCCAGTTCGTACTTCGCCGCGGGCAGTATCCCGTCTCTCAGGGCAGGCGAGGGCCCGGTCGCGTCGACGTAGTACTTGCACTCCATGGACTCATCCCCCACTCTCACTGTCACGGCTTCCTGCGACTGGAGCGCCCCGTCGACGCGCGCGCCGGTCCTCACCGTCGCCCCGGCAGACTCGGCCTGGCGGGCGACCTGCTTGTCGTAAGCGCTCCTGTCGAGCACGACCACTTCCAGGGCGGACGCGCTGACGGCGAAGCGCTTCCCTCCGGGGGAGTGGACTACTGCAGCCATGATCTGGTTCTGGATGACCTCTGGACGCGGCAGGTAACCGAAGCGCCTCAGACCGCGCAGGCTGACCAGACCATCGCACTTCTCCGGCTCGCCGATCTCCTCGTGCTCCTCGACCACGAGGACTGAGGCGCCACGGCCGGCGGCCTCCGCGGCGAAGGTGAGTCCCGCGATGCTGCCTCCCCCGACGACGAAGTCGAAGCTCCGGGCCACCGCTCTACAGAACCTCGCTGTAAAGGCTTAATCGCACTCGTAATAACCATTCAAACAATCTCGTGAAGCAGGCAATCGTCGTGAGGACCGACGTCAAGATGGGCAAGGGGAAGCTCGCGGCGCAGGTCGCTCATGCCTCTCTTGCGGCCGCCGAGGAGGCGGCGAGGCGCCCAGATTGGTACTCTGAGTGGAAGGAGGGCGGCCAGGCGAAGATTGTGCTCAAGGTCAGCTCCGAGGACGAGCTTCAGGGCCTCTACCAGACGGCCAGGGCGGAGCGGCTGCCCGCGGCCCTCATCAGGGACAGAGGTCTCACCCAGCTGGAGCCCGGGACAGTCACCTGTCTGGGGATTGGGCCGGCGCCAGAAGACAAGATAGACAGTGTGACCGGACGACTCAAGCTCCTATGAGAGCCGCTCCCGACTGGGAGAGGGCGATGGGGATAGAGGTCTACGCGAGCGAGAGCCCTCCTTGCGGCGGGAGAGCGAAGGTCTTGGACGGGGACTTCGTAGTCGAAGAGTCTGCGTCGTTGTCCGGGCTGACCCAGGAGCCGGCGCCCGGCTACTACCCTCTGTACCGGGTGGAGAAGCGCTCCATAGACACCCTCCACCTCGAGGCGGAGCTCGCGCGGGCTCTCGGGAGTAGGGTCAGCTACGGGGGCCTGAAGGACAAGAGGGCTGTGGCCGTCCAGTACTTCACGGCCACCGGTAGGAGCCCCCGCAAGCGAGAGGCGGTGGAGGGCCGGAACTTCCGCGCGACGCTCGTCGGGTACGTCCCCAAGCCCATCGCGCGTGGGTCAGTCATCGGGAACAGGTTCGGCATCACCCTGAGGGGATGCGGCCCCGCCACAGCCTCGGCCGTGGAGGAGGTCTTTGGGCTTGCAGAGAAGAGGCTGCTGCCCAACTTCTTCGGCCACCAGCGGTTCGGGGTGCGTGGGGCCAGGACGTCTGACGTAGGCAGGGCGATGGTCAGGGAAGAGTTCGAAGAGGCGACGAGGCTGGTCCTCTGCGGGTGGCGCGGAGAGGAGGGTGGTGAAGGGGCGGCCGCCCGGGAGGCGTTCGCAGACGGCAGGTATGGTGAGGGCGTGGCCTTGCTGGGCCCCGGACAAGACACGGAGCGGGCGGTGGCCGCCAGCCTGGCGAAGGACCCCCTGGACCACGTAGGAGCCCTAAGGGCCATCCCAATCAGGCTCAGGAAGCTCTTCGTCCACGCCTACCAGTCTCTTCTCTTCAACAGGGCCATCAGCCTCGCCCTTGGGCGAGGCCTGGACATCTCGGCGTATCAGTCGGGAGACAACTGGGCGGACGGAGTTGGAGGGAGAATCCACGGAGTCAAGGAGCCTGCGCCGGACGGCGCGGTCCCCGTCGCACAGATACCAGGGTACGCCTACAGGGACTACGGCTCGAGGTTCGACGCCCTGGTCAGCGAAGTACTCTCTTCAGACGGGTCGAGAGCAGGCGACTTCTACGTCAAGCGGATGCAGGAGGTCTCGGCGGAGGGCGGGTTCAGGGTCCCTCACCTCGTGGCGTCCGATCTCTCCTCCGAGTTCGATGGGAGGGACGCCGTGCTCCGCTTCGCCCTGGCGAGGGGTCAGTATGCGACCGTCATCCTCCGCGAGGTCATGAAGCCTGGCGACCCTAGAGAGCTCGGGGTCTCTTAGGCGTCGTCCCACTCGTTCCATGAGTTTGTGCCTGCCTGACCTTCCATGGACCGCGGCATTCGGCGTGTGTTCCTGTGAGGGACTAAGTGGACACGACCGGAGGGCAGGTAAGCCTGTCGAAGTGTCTGAGGTGACTGGAAGCGGTGCGAGCCTCGATGCGCGTGCATTAGCGACAACCGCAACGCTTTCCAGTTCGCTTCAACCTGAAGGCGTGCGAGAACCGCTAGTAAAGCCGGTTCTGTCGTTTATACAGGTGCGCACGCGTGTCCTCAGGTGGCACTATTCAGTTTGCTGGCTCTTCCTAGTGTGACGCGACACAATTCGCAGATATGAAGGATTCCGTGAACTCACCAAGAGCGGAGATAACTCCGCTGTACGCGTTGGTCACGCTGGTCCACGTCTGCCCGCCGCACCTGCTCCGCATGGAGTAGTCGTTGTAGTGGTAAGGAGAAGACTGGCTGAGGACTACCAGTCCTGCGGGGGCGTAGTAGTAGAGACCTATTATTGTCGTCGGATTGAAGGAGGAGATGGAATCCAGCCCGGCGTCCTCTCCTATGTACTGCGCGAAGTACGGGACGTCCGATGGCGAGTTTTCCCCATCTAGCTTGTAAGAGATATCCCCGAGCCCCGAGCAGCCCCTTCCAGTCGTGGAGTCATACACTGAAAGTGCCCAGTCTGAGAGACTTCCGCCCACTAATGCGTCGTTGGTTATCTGTACCTCCACGTAATCGCCGGCGTTGGCTCTCAAGCATGTCACATAAGGAGAGGGAAGCAACTCATACCAGAGAAAATAGGTTGGCGCGCCGTTTAGGTTTGAGTCATTGACGCTTATGTCGCTGTCTGAGCCGGCCTGAATCAAGTCAAGCGGACCGACGCCGCCGGCCGAGTTAGACATCCCAGTCCAGACGGAGAAGTCGCAGCCCCAATACGGCGGCGAGGGTGCGTCGTTTCTACATGTCTGGCCGGGCGGAATAGATGCTGTTGGCACGAGCCATGCCGCAGAGGTCTCGTAGACTTCCTTGTGAGCTCCAGATGCGAGGACATAAGCCTCGTACCCAGTCCAGTTGGTCGTAACAATCAACTGTGGGTCGCTGGTGTACACGACCCCGGCGTCAATCCAGCTCGTCGGCTCCACGCTGTCACTCATGGGGAAGGTCGTAGGGGAACTCCCATTCGTGGAGTACTCGGAAGCCTGGAGGAAATCGCTGTGCCCTAGGTTCTCGGTGTAGTTCGCCCCGGCGGTGGAAGACCCCGAACCTGGCGTCGCATAGTCCACTCCCACCGCGATATAGTCGTATGTGGTCGAGTCTGGTGCAAAGGACACGGCGGAGGAGGGACTAATGGTGACAGCTAGGGTTCCTTGCCAGTAAACCAGATTAGATTATCACCTTTGCATGCGAACTCCGCAAAGGTGTAGTCCGACTTGTTCCAACCGGCCTGATACCACACGAAGTGGTAATCGAAGACCCCTCCGCAGCCTAGGAAGTAGAACGACGGGGAGACGACAGCCGTTCCAAGCCCGTAGCCGGCCCTAGAGTCGGCATCTGACGACCTTATAGGCACGAGCGGTGCAAAAGCGAACATCAGGGGCGCGACAGTCGCAACTGCGACTAAGACAGCAAAAAAGGTCTTTCGCTTCACTGTGCGAAGTGGGACGCCGAGTCTACTAAGGGTTTCTACACCAGGCTCGGGCCTGCTTCCTTGATGGAGCGTAGACAGGAGCGCTTCCGACATGGGGCGGGCTATCAACGGCAACTGGGGACTCATCGGCGACGCGCGAGAACTCTCCTAGCGCGAGAACGCTTATACGCGGTTTGCAGATGGGCAGACCGAAACGATGTCCGAGGACGTCTTCGACATCACAATAATCGGCGCTGGACCCTCCGGGCTGTTTGCCGCCTTCTACGCCGGCCTGCGGCAGATGAAGACCAAGATAATCGACGCGTTAGAGCAGCCCGGCGGCCAGGTGGCCGTGCTGTACCCAGAGAAGTACATATTCGACGTCCCGGGTTTCTACAAGATACTCGCCAAGGACCTCGTAAAGGAGCTCGTGCAGCAGGCGTTCCAGTACAGCCCGACCGTGGTCCTCGGAGAGAGGGTCGTCACGCTCCGGAGGGTCGACGGCGTGATAGAGCTAGGCACGGACAAGGGCACCAAGCACCTCAGCAAGTCTGTGCTCGTGGCGGCGGGCGTGGGGGCGTTCTCTCCCAACAAGCTGGAGGCGCAGGGCGCGGGCGACTACGAAGGAAAGGGGGTGTACTACTTCGTCAAGGACAAGAGCGCGTTCAAGGACAAGAGGCTGCTCATAGTGGGGGGCGGCGACTCGGCGGTGGACTGGGCCCTCAACATAAAGGACATCGCCCAGAAGATCACCCTGGTGCACAGGCGTGACGTCTTCAGGGCGCACGAGGGGAGCGTGACAGAGCTGATGAAGTCTAGCGTGGAGGTCAAGCTTTTCCACGAAGTCAAGAGCGTGTCCGGGGACGGGTCGAAGGTTACCAAGGTGGTCGTCTTCGACAACAGGACCCAGGCGGAGTCGACCCTAGACGTAGACGCGGTCCTGGTCAACATAGGCTTCAGGGCCGACCTCGGTCCGATAAAGGACTGGGGCCTGCAGATTGACGGCAGGGAGATAGTGTCCAACGGGAAGATGGAGACGAACATCCAGGGGGTGTACGTGGCAGGCGACATCGCGGGGCCTGCGGACGGCGTGAAGCTCAACCTGATAGCTACCGGTTACGCCCAGGCGGCACTCGCGGTCAACGTCGCAAAGGCGTTCGTGGACCCGAGCTCCAAGATATTCCCAGGCCACAGCAGCGAAATGAAAAGGTAAGGCTCAGCCCGTCGTCCCGAGCGCCCTGCGGTAGTCGTAGTCCTTCTTTATCGAGGCGCGCTCAGGGTCCACGAGTATGCACTCGAACCACGCATGGATCCCGTCCTTCCATACAGGGTAAGACCCCATCAGCACCATGTTGGGGTGCCGTTCCGACACCCTCCTCTCGGCCACCTGCTGGGCCGAAACGTCCGACTTCATCTTCAGGACGCCCATGTGCTTCGGCCTGCGCCCGGACGTGGGCCTCTGCTTCCTCATCCCCCCTCTGGAGACGCGCATTCTGACCACCACGACCCCTTCCTTTGCCTTGTACCCGAGGGCCCTTGCCCTGTCGAGGCGCCACGGCCGTTCGACCCTCAGCATCGCAGGCTCCTTCCTGAGCTGGACCGCCCTGGCCCTGATGTCGCCCTTCTTCTCGTGGAAGATGCCTTGCCATGTCTTCGAGATGTGGCGGTACGCGGACATCGAAAAACGCTCGGCGACAGTCGGCAGATAAACGTTAGGTCAGCCTTTCGCGAAGAAGTCGGAGACCTTCTCTGTAATCACCCTCGCCGCGTCGGTCTGAGCCTCCGCGGTCTGGCCGCCTATGTGGGGGGTCAGGATCACGTTCGGGGCCGTGAGTATCGCCCCCGTGGGCGGCTCCTTCTCGAAGACGTCAAGAGCGGCCCCCGCGAGCCTCCCTTCCTTTAGGGCCGAAGCCAGACTCTCCTCGTCCACGACCTCGCCCCTCGACGTGTTAACGAGGAACGCGCTCCCTTTCATCTCAGAGAGCCTCCGCTCGTCTACCATGTGCTTGGTCTCTGCGGTCATGGGGACGTGGAGGGTGATGAAGTCGGAGGACCGGAATATCTCGTCAAGGCCCACTATCCGCAGCTCGAGCCTGGCTACCACGTCTGGCGGGATGGGAACCACGTCGTAGGCGAGGACTGACATGCCCATCACCTTGGCTATCTCCGCGATTCTCCGGCCGATCCTTCCCAGGCCGACTATCCCGAGGGCCTTCCCCTTCAACTCCGATCCGACGAGCGAGTTCTTCTCCCACCGGCCCGCCTTCGTCGACTCGTCGGCCGGGACCAGCCTCCTCGCCATGGCCAACATGAGTAGCAGGACGTGCTCGGAGACCGCCTCGACCAAGGACTCCGGGCTGTTGACCACGGCCACGCCCTTGGCGTGCGCGTACTCCACGTCGACGTTGTCCAGGCCCGTCCCCTGGCGGGCCACCAGCCTGAGGTTCGAAGCCTTGTCGAGGACCTCTCTGTCCACCTTTGTCCTGGACCTGACGACTAGAGCTTCGTATCCGCCTACGACCTGGAGGAGCTCCTCCCTGGCGATCGTGGGCCGGTAGTCCACGTCAGTCCCCCGAATCGACGGGCGCCCCGCCTCCATCTGGTCGCAGACCAGCACCCTTACCACCGACCCCACGCCTCCATGCGATTCCCTGCCTAGCCGCCTGAAGCAGGAGCGATATATCGGTTGATTCGCCCAGGTCCGCGTAGGCGAGAGACGAGAGGCTGACGGACTGGGAAGCCAGGAGCGACAGCGGCGGCGAGAGAGACGGCAAGGACGCCCCCGCCATCTGGGCTCCCAACAACCTCCCGGAGCAGGAATCGTAGACGAGCGAGCACGTGGAGCCATCCCGTGACACGGTCGACTCCACCGCGTCGAGGCCCAAGTGGCGCGCCTGGGACAGGCTCAGGCCCGCGCATGCGAGACCGACGCCGAACACCCTGGCACCGAAGGAGCCCACTGGCCTGAAGGTGAGGAACCGCCCGGCGGCGTTCGCGCCGGCTACGCGGCTCGAAGGGGCGCAAGAGTAGTGGAGCGACAGAGTTCGAGTAGCCGAAGCTGCAGAGACACCCGCCAACTCGGCGCAGCCTCCCGCGGCGTAGCAGTCTCTGATGGAGGACTCCATGCTGGCACCTACCAGCGCCCCTCCGCAGGGCCCCGTCCGAAGGTCGCCCGCAGGGAGGCTCGGGACTAGAGAGGGTACCACCACGAGGGCGTCGCACGCGTGGACCTCGCCGTCGAGGACCACGGCCTCCACAGACTCTGTCCCGACCGCTTTCACGCTCTGCCCCGAGAAGAAGGAAGCCCCTCTCGCCTCGGCTGCCTTCCTAAGCACGAGGCTTGTGGAGGGGTCGAGCCTCGGGTCTGATCTGCCGTCAGGGCCGGCTACGCACACGGTCCTGCCGCCCTCCAGCAACGCGTCTGCCACGCGCAGGGCGCGGAGGCCCCGGCCGAGGACGACCGGTCGCTCCAAGGAGATCCTTTCCCTTGCAAGCCTCAGGCAGTCCTCGAACGTCGCCAGGACGAAGACTCCTCTCTTCGTGACGCCGGGGAAGGGGCGCATAAGAGCAGAAGAACCGCTGGCAAGCACCACGGAGTCGAAGGGGCGCGTGCCCGCGGCCGTGTACACGCGGCATCCGGAACCGACGGCGAGGACATTCACCCCAAAGACGGCTTCCACACCACGCGGGGCCGACGCCCTTGGGGACGGGGGCGCGGTCCTTGGGGACCGGATGAAGTCGGGCCAGTCGTCAGATGGAGGTGGAGCGGCCTCATGCCGCTCGAACAGCGTGACTTCCGCCCCGCAGTCGGACGCCTCGGCCGCGGCGGTGGAGCCCGCGGTCCCCCCTCCGACGACGCAGACCTTCACCATCACGTGGTCCGACGGGCCGGATGGTTATAACGCACCAAGAAACGCGCAGGCGGCGTGATCGTGGGAGTCGTCGGCAAACCTAATGTCGGAAAGTCGACCTTCTTCGCGGCGGCCACTCTGAAGGACGTTCCTATAGCGGACTACCCTTTCACCACGATACAGCCCAACGTCGGGGTGGCATACCTCAGGACGAAGTGCGTCTGCAAGGAGCTCGGAGTCACGGACAAGCCCAGGAACTCCACGTGCGCGGACGGGATCCGGCTCATCCCGGTGAAACTCGTGGACGTCGCAGGACTGGTCGAAGGGGCGTCGCAGGGCCGGGGCCTCGGCAACCAGTTTCTGGACGAGGTCAGCAGGGCCGACGCGCTCATACACGTCGTCGACGCCTCCGGCTCCACAGATGCCGAGGGGAGGAAGGCTGCGATGGGGTCGCACGACCCTGCGGGAGACATCGAGATGGTGGAGCGCGAGTTCGACCTGTGGATCTACGGACTCATCATGAAAGACTGGGAGAGAGCCTCACACGTGCCGGACCAGACCGGAGGAAAGCTGGTAGAGCACCTCGCCACCAGGCTCTCCGGGCTCTCTGTGAGCCTCGAGGACGTAGAACAGGTCGTGCTCACCGTCGGGCTGAAGGCGGAGAGGCCCGCCGCCTGGAGCAGCGACCAGTTGCTGGAGCTTGCCTCAGGCATAAGGAAGTTGACGAAGCCGTCGTTGATAGCCGCGAACAAGGCGGACCTTCCGGCGGCGGAACGCTATGTCGAAGGGCTGAAGGCGACTGGCAGGAGGGTGGTCCCGTGCGCGTCGGAGGCCGAGCTGCTTCTGAGGAGGGCCACCGAGCGCGGGATGGTCAGGTACACCCCTGGAGACTCCAAGTTCGAGGTCCTGGAGCCCGCGAGGCTGTCCCCGGCACAGTCCGGAGCGCTGGAGATGGTCGAAGAGAGGGTGATGAGAGTCTACGGAAGGACGGGCGTGCAGGAAGCCATCGACCAAGCATTCTTCGGCCTCCTGCAGGCGATCGTGGTGTACCCCGTCGAGGACGAGAACAAGTTCTCAGACAAGGCGGGTCAGGTGCTGCCGGACGCGTACGTCATGAGGGGAGGTTCGACCGCGCTGGACCTCGCGAGGACGGTCCACACGGACCTCGCGGAAGGGTTCCTCTACGGCGTCGACGCGAAGACAGGCAAGAGGCTGGCCTCCGACCACAGGCTGGCGAACGGAGACGTGGTCAGGATAGTGTCCAGCAAGGCCACCAAGAAGGCGTGACAGGGCCGTTGAGTATGTCAGACGCGCGCGGGCCTGAGAACGTAAGCTAGGCGGCCACCGGTGCGACCTGCTCGACCTTTCTGGCCTCGGGCCTCGAGATCAGCTTGCTCTTTCTGACGCCCACGTGTCTGAGGTGTGTCACCTTCTTGGCTTCGTTGTAGACGTCCGACGCCACCTTCTGGAGGACCAGCTCCTGGACGAAGCCTTCGAAGTTCATCCCCGAAGCTTTCTCCCTGATCACGGTGTCCATGATCACCCTCAGGTCGTGCTTCTTCGAGCTGTTCATCTTGCCCTGCGACAGGGCCGTGCAGTAGACTCTCACGACATAGCCGTCCTTGGTCGTGTAGTCCTTGATGAAGTCTGACATCGAAGACCCCCGCCTGATGAGGCTGCGGAGGAATTCGCGCGAGTACTCATGGCCCTTGAACACGGTGTGAGCCGTCTGGCCCTCCACCCCGTCTATCTGGAAGAAGAGCTTGAAGGCATAGTGTTGAGGGTCCTGCTTCAGGATGTCGTAGAGGGTGGTCTCGATCACCCTCCCCACGGCCTTCTCCGCGTCGGTGACTGGGACCATGGAGATGGGGGCGTTGCCGAAGGATGGAGAGGCGGTCACCGTCAGCCACGTCTTCAGCTTCCACTTGTCCCTTACCTTCGCGACCTTCTTCGGCAAGAAGCCGGCCGGCTTTCGTCCGGCTTATAACCTCATTGACGCCTGAGCGACTTCGTCTTCCCCATGTAAGGGTGCAGGGCCTCCGGTATGTCCACGGTGCCATCCGGCTGCTGGAAGTTCTCGACCATCGCGACCAAGGTCCGCGTCACGACGGCGGTGGAGTTCAGGGTGTGAACCAGGGCGGTGGGGTCGCTGGTCCGCTCCCTGTACCGGATCTGCAGCCGCCTCGACTGGTAGTCCGTGACGTTGCTGGCCGAGGCCATCTCCCTGTATTTGCCCTGCCCCGGAAGCCAGGCCTCGAGGTCGTAGGTCTTGGCCGACATGAACCCGGTGTCGCCGGAACACAGGGCCACCACCCTGTAGGGTATCCCGAGGGCCTGGTAGATCTTCTCGGCGTTGGCTATCAGCTCCTCGTGCAGCGCCCAGCTCTCGCCCGGCCTCGCGAACAGCACCTGCTCGACCTTGTAGAACTGGTGGCCGCGGAAGATGCCCTTGGTGTCCTTGCCGTGCGCCCCTGCCTCGACCCTGAAGCACGGGCTCACCCCGCAGTAACGCAGCGGGAGGGACGACCCTTCGAGGATCTCGTCCTTGTGCATCGCCACCAGCGAGTGCTCCGAGGTCGCTATCAGGTGGAGGTCCTCGCCCTCGATCTTGTAGATCACGGGCCCGAAGTCCTCTAGGTTCACGACGCCCTCGTATGCCGCCTTGTTGAGCATGAATGGAGGCTCGACGGGCGTGAATCCTCGCTCTGCGAGGAAGTCGATGGCGAATCGCATTATGGCGTGCTCGAGCTTCACCGCGTCTCCCTTCAGGAAGAAGAACCGCGAGCCGGCGACCTTCGCCGCCCTTTCCATGTCGACCATCCCCAGCCCTGAGAGGACGTCGATGTGGTCCCTGGGCTGGAACCTGAGGTCGCGCCGCTCGCCCCACGTCCTTACCGTGACGCTCTCCGTCTCGTCCTTCCCTTGGGGGACGCTATCGTGCAGGATGTTTGGAAGGCCCATCAGGGCCCTGCTGAGCCTCGAATACTGCTCGTCTGCCCGTCCTTCGACTTCCTTGATCTGGCGCGGGACGTCCTTTACCTCCGCCATCTTCCCTTCAATCGGCGAGCCCTTCTTCCTCAGCTCGGCTATCTCGACCGTGAGCTCGTTCTGCCTGTGCCTGAGCCTCTCCGCCTCTGTCTTCAGCCTTCTCCACTCCGCGTCTGCCTTCGCGGCCTCATCGACCAGCGGCGCCTTCTCTGCAGCGCCCCGCCTCTCGAGGCTCCGGATTATCGCCGCAGGGTTCTCTCTGACTACCTTTACGTCCATCAACCGCGCGGCGCCTCCATGACTCTGGTCTCCCCTGAGCTCGATAAAAGCCGTATCTGTTCGAACAGGGCGACGTCCTGCAGGAAGGACAGGCATGCGGAGAGGACGGCGGAGGGGGCGTCGGCTTTCACCTCGAAGACCACCGACATCCCCGAGCGGGTCATCGCGAGCTTCATGCCCTCGGGCGCGTCCTCGTTGTCAGGCGTCAGGACTGAGATTAGGGCCCGGCAGACCGACGCCGATGAACACTTGACAACGAGCCTTGCGGACGCGGTCAAGCGCCGACCCGTCCGGCTACGGCGGCGTAGAACCGGTCCGCAGCCGACGCGGGTATCTTTGCTCCGGCCGCCATCGAGTGGCCGCCGCCCGTGCCGCCCACAGACTCGGCCGCCTCCCTCATCAGGAGGCCGAGGTTGACCTCTCCTGCGAATGCATCTCCCTCTCTCGCGGAGATCTTGATTTCGGACTCGCCGCTCGCGGCGCTCCCGACTACGACGCTGTCCTTGAAGCCAGGCGAGGAGGTCAGGATGGATATGACAGGTCCCAGCAGCCTCTCTTCGACTATGCCTTCGCCCCTCGCGAAGACGACCTTCCCGTGCCTTTCGATCCTGTCTCCGCTGTTCGCCAGCGCGTCGAGCGCCTTGTTGAGAGCCAGCCTGTACTCACCCAAGGTCTTCAACGCGTCCTTGAGCGCGGCGCCCCTGTCTCCGAGGCATATGGCGATGCCTGTCCCTGACGCGCCCATCCTTCCGCACGAATTGAGGAGCGTCCCGAACTCCCTCGCGTCTCTGAGCGGGGTGAACGAGTCCTCCGGCTCGAGCGTGAAGACATCTCCCACTAGCGCCGAGATAGCGTCGCTCGCACCCGCCGACGCCCCCACCACGCTCGCGAGCACCTCGGTCAGCTTCATCTTCTCTTCGGGGGTGAGAGACGAGATCGTCCGCCACGACCCTCCCTCCTTTAGTGGGAGACCGGACTGGTGGAGCAGCGCCAGGACAGAGTCTTTGCTCCCTGTCAGGCCTCTCAGGTATGGCGTCGAGGTCAGGGCAACAGACTCGTGGATGGGCCTCGTCTCCCGCCCCGTGAACAGGAGGTCCTTCGACACGGTCAGAAGGCCCGCGGCGCCCGCGTCGTCGGCAGCTGCCTTGTTGAGCCCGATCAGGGACCGCTCGTGGCCCCTGTCCTGCCTGTCGGCCAGAGCGCCTATCACGGCGAGCGGCGAAAGGTCCGTGTTCCTAGGGTCCAGCGCCAGCGCGAAAAAGTAGGCCATGGATGAAGAGCAAGCTTCGGCACCTCCGTCGTAGCCGTAGGCCCAGGCGTTCACCACGGAAGGCCTCTTCATGTCGTCTTCGGCCACCTGGTGGTGGTCGATGACCAGGTACCTCCCCCCGAGTGCAGACTCGAGCTCCGAGATCAGAGACGAGGCGAGGTCCGTGAAGATGTAGAGGTCGTACCTCTGCGATGCGAGCGAGGCTATGGTCCCCGCGTCGAGCTCCGGAACCGTCCTGACCGCGACGTTGACGCCCTTCCTCATCAGGGAGGCGAAGACCACGGAGCCGCTGCACAGCCCGTCCGCGTCTATGTGGGTCACAACGAGCACCCTCCGCGCCGCGGCCGACTTCACGATCTCGAGGCCGAGCGTCTGGTACTTCGCGGTCAAGCCCTCAAAGTCGGCAGGCAGGGCCAAGCCCTCCTCAGACTATGCCAGCTGAGCGACGACGGCGGTGTACTTGAAGTCCTGCGGGAGTATTCCTCTCTCCTTGTAGTACTTGGAGAGCCTGTAGATCTTCGCTTCGATCAGTTCCAAGGAGTGGACGTTCTTCCTGTCGCTCCCATGACCCTGCAGGTGCCTCTGGACGCGCTGGGCTCTGTCGATCAGGTCTTGGAGGTCTTGGGGCAGCTTGGGCGCGCTCTTCCCTTCCGCGAGCACTTCGACGAGGGACTTGCCGAGGATGGGTTTCACCAGCGGCACGCCGTGGTCGTCCCTCAACACCATGCCGATCCTGCTTGGGGATACGCCTTCCTTCGCGAGCTTCAGGGCCGCGGCCTTCACGTCCTCGGGCTTCGCCGTTATCCAGGAAGGAGGGGCCTTGCTCGTCGGCCTCGTCTGGTGGGACTTCCCGTGCCTGTGAGAGTGGATCCTAGCCAACTGCGACCAGCGTCAGGCGGCTCCGACGGGTTGGGCTGATAAACGTTCTCGGGAGGCTCGGCTCAGACTACGCGTGCGTACCTCCCTCTCCTCTCGATGGCTCTGAGCTGTCCGGCCACAGCCCTGGCCCTCTTCGCGCCGGCCGAAGACGCATACCCCTCTAGGAGCGACTTGAGGGCGGGCGGAGCCGCTGCGGGGTGGGCGCCTTCAATCGTCTCCTTGATCAGCCGGAGGTCGACCGCATGGTCCTCGACCCTGGCCGTGTGGGCGGCGAGCCCGAAGTCCAAGAAGGCCAGGCGACCGTCCCTTGCCATCACGTTGGCGGTGGTGAGGTCGCCGTGCATGATGCCCGCCGCGTGCAGGGTTGCGACGTCCCTCCCGAGGCTGCGGAAGAGGTGCAGGACTTCAATCGAAGGGAGCCCTTCCCCCACCAGGTCCTTCAGCCTCCTTCCTGGCATCAGTTCCATGACGAGAGTGGCCTCGCGAGGGCCCACGTAGAACAGGCGCGGGACGTCCAGGCCCGCCTCCCTCGCCGCGCGCATCATCTGGGCCTCGTGGACGGTCCTCTGGTGCCTGATGGCCTCGTCGAGGACACTGAGCCTGTACTTCAGAGGGCGCCTCACCTTGTAAACCGCGTCCAGCCCCTGCCACGAGCCTGCGACTATGTCGGCCTCGGCTCCCCGGTACAGCAGCCTCCCCAAGCTCCTCAGGCCCTCCAGGGAGTGTCCACGGTGTCGAGCCTCCAGGACTGGCGGACCGACGCCTTCTCGATGGGCACCCGTGTGCCGCCGCCTAGGGCCAGGCATCCGGTCCAGGCTATCTGAGCGCCGCAGTCGCCGCTGTACTGGATTGGGGTCAGGAGGGTGCGCGACGAGTGTCTCCTCGCCATGGCCTGCATCATACTCCCGAGCCGCCTGTTCGCGGCAACCCCTCCGACCACGAGGACCTCCTTTCTGCCTGTGAAGGCGAGCGCCCTCTCGCATACTTCGACCACCATGGCGAATGCGGTCTCCTGAATCGAGTAGCACACGTCTCCGAAGGCCTTGCCCGAGTCGAGCATGTCCTTGGCCGACGTCAGCAGGCCCGAGAATGACACGTCGTTCCCCTTCACCGAGTACGGGAGCCTCAGGTATGCGCTCGAGCCAGCGGCGGCCTTCTCCACATCCCTCCCGCAAGGAGACGACAGGCCGGCATGCCTCCCGAACTGGTCGATGAGCTGGCCGAGAGTGAGGTCGAGCGTCTCCCCGAGGACCCTCCACCGCGATCCCGAGTGGGCGATCACCATGGTGTGGCCGCCCGACACCAGCAGCACGACCGGGTCCTTGGCGCCGGTCACGAGGCAACCCAGCTCGATGTGGCCGACCGCGTGGTTCACGGGGACGAGAGGGACGCCGAGAGTGACGGCCGCCGTCCTTGCCGCGACAGCGCCTACGCGCAGGCAAGGTCCGAGGCCCGGTCCCATCGAGTAGGACACCGCGCCTATGTCGTCATTCCTCACCCCGGCGTCGGCCAGGGCCTCTTCCAGGACTCGGGAGGCGGCCCTGAGGTGGCTCTGGGCGGCCTCGAAGGGGTGGATCCCGCTCCCCTGCGGCGGCACGTACACGTTCTTCGCGTTCGAGAGAATCTCTCCGGACGAAGAGACCACCGAGGCGGAGAAGGTGTGGGCGGTGCTCTCGATTCCGAGCACTAGCTGTTCCATCGCGAACTACATCTTGCGCGTCTGCCTGTACATGTTTCCGAGGAGGTCGATGTAGGGTTTCACTTCGACGAGGAAGTCGTCGAACTTGCCCCTCTCGAACGTGCTGGCATGCTTCCCTCCCTCGACGACTATCTTCGCCGCGAGGACTATGCCGGAACTTCGCTCCGGTCTGGCCTTGAGACGGGGGAAGTGGATCAGGGCACCGTACCCTGTCTTCCTCTCTCCCTTGGTGAACACTATGTTGTAGTACATGCTGAGCGTCTTGGTGAACTGGGCGAGCTGCTTCTTCCTGCTCTCGCTTCTCTTCACATGGTCGAAGTCAGCCGCCGCGAGCGAGTCGACCATCTCCTTGACCATCTTCATCTCGCTTACGCGGTTGGTGTACCCCGCGTACTCGATGGGCATCTGGTAGACGCTCTGCATCACCGAGTCCCAGTCGTCCAAGACGACGTAGGTGTCGGTGTCGAGGTTCATCTCCCGCTTCAGCTCGTCGGAGAGGATGTCCTCGACTGTAAGCTTCCTCGGCATCAAGTGCACACACGGAGCGCATGTAGTTATTGTTAACTGACCTGAACAGGAACGGCCTGGCTCCAAAAGGCGGGGCGCCGAGGACGGCGTCTGGGCTCCTGCCGCACGCCTGCGAGACCGAAGCTCTCTCCGTTGGCTCTCTTCGCACTTCCTAGCCACATCAGACCACCGCGGGCGACCCACATCTCCACTCCACGAGAGAGAATGACGAGGAAGGAGACCCTGGTCCGACAGATGCTGTGACGCGCACGTCGCATCCAACCAAGTCGAAGGAAACGGACGCCAAAGCGCTGCCCTTGGCGTAGCCGTCCTTTGTGGGGCGATTCCAGCTCTTACTCGACGCAGGCGCGAACATGAAGAGCACGGCCAAGACGAAGAGCCCAACGATGGTCCATCTGAGTCTCCGCGTCGCGGCGAACCTGGTGCGGCTTGGCACAAACAGCCTGTCAGGTTTCTGTCTCCAAGAGACCCCGACCTCCAGCGTTCATTAGGCGGCTGTTCCTGCCGAGGGCCGGGCTGTCATGTTGAAGAGGCTAGAGCCAGGTATCGACCGCGGGAGCGCCCACAGTTGAAGGGACCCATCCAGTCGCTGACTGTCTCCTACATCCTCCATGCCACCGAAGATGGGAGGACAGTCCTAAACGCCGTCAGAGACCTTTGCTCAGGAGACGCCGAGCCTACGGTGGAGGAGTTGGAAGGACACTTTGGCAACAGGATCTCGCACGTGTCGTTCCACCTTACGGGAGACGAGGCTGACGAGGCGTTCAGCCGGGTCGTCCGGAGCCTCGGTGAGGACGCGAAGGCTGAGCTCATCAAAAGCATCTCGTCCCATATCGACGAGCACTCCGCCCTCTTCCTCAGGCTCGACAAGCAGAGCGTGGTCTCAGGGAAGCTCCTCCTTGGGGAGACCGACCCGGTGAGGGTGAAGGTCAAGCCGAGGGCCTTCATGCTGAAGGGAGGCGGCCCGAGGTTCTATTCGGACCTCGTCAGGAGCGCGACGTAGATCT
Organism: Nitrososphaerales archaeon; assembly: GCA_030039795.1. Classification (GTDB taxonomy): domain Archaea; phylum Thermoproteota; class Nitrososphaeria; order Nitrososphaerales; family Gagatemarchaeaceae; genus UBA183. The sequence goes on from JASHUU010000051.1 coordinate 67,679, forward strand.
GGCGAAGAGGTACCTCCTGTACCTTGCGGGCGAGGAGCTCACGGAGGCCGACATGAAGGAGTTGGAGCGTGTGGTCGGGCTGAGGCATGGAAAGGCTAAGGTGATCCCTGTCGTGGGGAACCGCAGGGCGGTAATAGTGAAGACGACCAGCGATGCTGCCGGCCCCATGCGCGAAGTTAGCGGGAGTCTGAAGCTCGGAGGGAAGCCGCTGGCCGCGGTGCTCACCTCGGGGGCCATAGGTAAGCTCAAAAAGAGAGCAAAGGCGAGCGCGGTCGCGACCAATGGTCAAGTTCATGAGTGACGAGTACTTCGCGCAGCTGCAGGTCACCCTGTCTCAGGACGCGAGGTGGAGCGAAATCTCGAAGACGATAAAGACGAGCATCGCGCTCAACGCTTCAGACATCGGCCAGAACTACGTGCTGGCTGTAGAGAACGGGACCACCACCCTGCAAAAGGTCCAGCCAGGCGCAGCCGCGGAGTTCTCGCTCGACGGACCGTATGACTCGTGGTGCAAGGTAGTGAAGGGCGAGACCGACCTTCAGGCCGCGGTCCTGAAGGGGCAGCTGAAGTTCAGGGGCTCGATAACGAAGATACTCGTCTACAGGGACAGGTTCAGCAGGCTCGCAGAGGTCATGAGAGCCATGCCCGTCGAGTTCTAGGCGGCGACGAAGACGTAGTATGGACTTCCTTCCTTGCTCGACCTCGCCTCGACCCTGAGCTTCATCCCGGGCTTTGCCTCCTCTAGCTTCGTCCCCTCGAGCCATGCGAGGACCTTGGTCCCTCCAGGGAACTCCCCTATCGCGATGATGTACGGGTCGCTGTCCACGAAGCTCGCAGGGGTTATCTGAACGTAGGTGAACGTGACGAGGGTCGCCTCCCTGCCCAGTTCCGTCCAGGTGAACTCAGACGCCATGCAGTTCGGGCAGTCCGCCTGAGGCGGGAAGGTCACCTTGCCGCATCGCGCGCACTTGGTCGTCACGAACCTGCCCTCCTTCAGCGCAGCCCAGAACTCCTGGGTCTTGGATATGGGTATGTCGAACCTGAGCGTCAGGGAGCGCCGAGAGTGGAGGACCGGCTGGTCGGGCATCTTAGCCCCTCGACAGGATGGTGACGTAGGCGTAATGGCCCGTTCCGCCGACGTTGTGGACGAGGCCCACCCCGTGCCTGATAGGGGCCTGCCTCGCCCCCGCCTCGCCCCTGAGCTGCTTGGTGATTTCTACGGCCATCGACACCCCGGTCGCGCCGATGGGGTGGCCCTTGGCCTTCAGGCCCCCGTCCAGGTTCACGGGTATCCTCCCTCCGACCTCCGTCTGGCCCTCCCGGACCAGCTTGGCGCCCTCTCCCTTCTTGCAGAACCCTAGGTCTTCGTACGCCATGAGCTCGGCTATGGTGAAACAGTCGTGACAGTCCGCTACGTCTATCATCTCGGGCGAGACCTTCGCCATTGCGTAGGCTCGCCGGCCGGCCTCTACTGAAGCGGCCAGGCCCACATAGTCGCCCCTCCTGCTGAGGTTCGCGGAGTCCGACGAGTAGCCGACGCCCCTGATCCATATCGGAGTGTCCGTAAGCTTCTTCGCGGCCTCCTCGGAAGCGAGTATGACCGCCGCCGACCCGTCGGTGAGGGGGCACGCGTCGTAGAGCTTCAGGGGCCACGAGACGACCTGGGACCCCATCGCCTTCTCGATGGTTATCTCCTTCTGGAACTGCGCGAGAGGGTTCATGGAACCGTAGTGGTGCGCCTTGACTGCCACCCTGGCCATGTCCTCCTCTGTGGTCCCGAACCTGTTCATGTGGGCCACGGCGTAGAGCGCGTAGTAGGCGGGGAACGTCATCCCATAGTTCTCGAACTCCCAGGTGTACGACCCCGCCCTCCCGATCAGCTCGACCGAGGTCAGGGTGTCCACCTCTGTCATCTTCTCCACGCCCACGGCCATGGCCACGTCGCACTCGCCGCTCAGTATGCTGCTGTACGCGGTCTTCACGGCCGCGCTCCCGCTCGCGCACGCGGCCTCCACCCTCATCGTCCCCACAGAGCTCAGGCCCGCGTACTCGTTGACTACCACGGCCGGGAGCGACTCCTCGTACCAGCCGCCGGCCGACCCCACCACCACGTTGCCGATGTCCTTCCTGTCGACCCCGGCGTCCTCGACCGCCTGCTTGATCGACTCGAAGGCCAGCTCCGCGACGTTGACGTCGTTCCTCCTTCCAAACTTCGAGTGCCCGATGCCCACTATCGCTACCCTGCTCAAAGGCAGGGCCTCACTGGCCGTCCAGCAGTTCCCTGGAGAGGATCCATCTCTGGACTTCGGAAGTCCCTTCCACTATATCAAGAATCTTGGCGTCGCGCAGGTATCTTTCGAGGGGGAGCGTCTTGCTCACGCCGTAGCCGCCGTGTATCTGGATGGCCCTCTCCGCGACCCAGACGGCCGTCTCGCTGGCGAAATACTTCGCCATCGCGGCCTCCTTCATGAACTCCTGTCCGCTGTCGTGGACGGTCGCCGCGTGATAGGTCAGGAGCTTGGCCGCTTCGGTCCTCGTCGCCATGTCGGCGATCATGAACCTGATCGCCTCGTACTTCGCCAGTGGCCTGTCGAAGATGTTCCTCTTCTTCGCGTAGGAGATAGCCTGGTCGAGGGCCGCCTCGGCTACGCCTATCGACGCCGCCGCAGCCCCTATCCTCGACTTGCTCAGGATCGTCATGGCGATGAGGAAGCCGTCCCCTGCGTGGCCTATCATCGCCGAAGCAGGGATTCTGCAGTCCTCGAACACCAGTTCGGCCGTGGCCGTCCCTCTGGCGCCCATGACCTCGAGCCTCTGGCCCACCCTGAACCCCGGGGTCCCCTTCTCCACGACGAACGCGGTTATGCCCGCCGCCCCGTCTTCCGGCGTCCCCGTCCTTGCGAAGAAGACGAGGAGGTCGGCGACCGCGCCTTGAGTGATGAATATCTTCGAGCCGTTGACGACGTACGAGTCCCCGTCCTTCGTCGCCCTCGTCGAGATTCCCGCGGCGTCGGAGCCGGCGCCAGGCTCTGTGAGGCCGTACGAGCAGATGATCTCGCCCTTGACCAGCCTGGGCAGGAACCTGGACTTCTGCTCGTCCGACCCGAAGAGCGCCAGGACGCTCCCTGCGAGGCCGTTCTGGACCCCCATTATGAAGCCCGCCGAGAGGCTGGCCTTTGTCAGCTCCTCGCCCACTATGACCGCGCCCGTCATGTCGAGTCCTAGGCCTCCGTACTCCTGGGGTATCGTTATGCCGAGGAGGCCGTACTCGCCCATCTTTCTGGCTAGCTCGAGCGGATACTCGTCGCTCCGGTCTATCTTCTCAGCTAGAGGAAGGACCTCGCGCGTCGCGAAGTCCCGTGCCCACTTCTGTATCTCAGCGTACTCCGGCTTGACGCGGACCTCTGGGAAGCCGCTCAACGTTCCTTAGTTCCCCTTGAACTCGGGGTCTCTCTTCTCGATCAGCGCCGAGATCCCCTCGCTGGCGTCCTCGGTCGCCAGGAGGTAGCCGAAGCCCATGGCCTCGAAGAGCTGCCCTAGGTCCGTCGGCACCTGCTGCGACAGGTTGAGCGCCTGCTTGGCGAACTTCAGGGACAGAGGCGGCTGCTTCGCAAGCTTCGAGGCGAAGTCTGTCACTCCCTGCTCGAACTTCGACTTCGCGAACACCTTGTTCACCAGCCCGGCCTGGAGCGCTTCGTTGGCCGTGAGCCGCTGCGCGAGGAAGACCATCTCCTTGGCCTTCGCGAGGCCCACGAGCCTGGCCAGCCTCTGCGTGCCTCCCGCGCCTGGCATGAGCCCCAGGTGGGTCTCGGTGAGACCTATCTGCGCGTCGTCGGAGGCGAGCCGAAAGTCGCATGCTAGGGCCAGCTCGCATCCGCCGCCGAGGGCGAGGCCGTTGATGGCCGCAACCACAGGCTTGCTCATCTTCTCGACGAACGAGAACGACTCGTGCCATTCCCTCGCGAGGTCGAAGACCTTTGCGGGAGACGAGGCTCCGAAGGCCGTGATGTCGGCCCCGGACGTGAACGCCCGCTCTCCCTGTCCCCTTATGACGACGACCCTGATGGACTCGTCGGTGTCGAGGGCCTTCAACGCAGCTGAGAGCTCCTGCACCATCTGCCTTGTCAAGGCGTTGAGCCTGTGAGGCCTGTCGAGGTAGACCCACGCCAAGGGCGGCGACCTCTTGACCGCCACCTCCTCCATCTTCGCCTCCCCAGCCGTGTAGTCGTAGAACCCCTTCCCCGCCCTCTCTCCGACGCTGCCGCTCGCGACCATCTGCAGAAGCATCGGGTCGGGCGCGTACGTCTTCCCCCCCGCGGCCTCCTTGGCCTTCAGCGCTCCCACCACCCTGTCGACCCCCCATCCGTCGGCCATCCTCAGGATGCCCTCGGGGAACCCCAGCCCGAGCTTGACGGAGCGGTCCAGGTCTTCCTGCGAGCACACGCCGTTACTCAGCAGCCACGCGGCCGCGTTGACCGCGGGGGCGAAGATGGATACGGGGTCTACGCCGCTCCCCGCGTCCTTAGGAGTCTGTGGCCTGGTCCAGTTGCCGTCCTTGTAGGTATAGAATCCCTCGCCCGACTTCCTTCCTAGCTTCTTCTCGTCCACCATCTGCTTGAAGAGCGGGGCGACCTCCACGTTCGTGGGGTCGCGCGAGCTGACGGCGACTCCCGCCTTGTAGATGGTGTCTATGCCGCTGTAGTCCGCGAGCTCGAAGAGGCCCATGGGCAGACCTACGCCGTGGACCGCCATCGAGTCGACCGCCTCGACCGTGGTCTCGCCTCTCCCGACCGCCCACGCGGCCTCGTTGAGGAGGGGCCCGAGGACTCTGTTGACTATGAACCCCGGCACGTCCTTGTTGCACACGACGACCTCCTTCCCGAACCTCTTGCCCATCGCCACGGCGAAGGACAGCGTCTCGTCGCTGGTGCCCTGGCCGCGCACCACTTCGAGCAGGGGCATCATAGGCGGAGGATTGAAGAAGTGCATGCCGACGAAGAGGCCCGGCCGCTCCACCGCTGCCGCTATCTCGGAGATGGGAAGAGTACTCGTGTTGGAAGCGTACACCGCTTCAGGCGCCGCGAGGCGGTCGACCTTCGCGAACAGTCCCTTTTTGATGTCGAGGTCCTCCGGCGCCGCCTCGATCACCAGGTCGGCCTCCCTCAAGGCCTCCTTCAGGTCGGTGGTCCCCCTTATCCTGTCCAGCGTTTCGTCGGCCTTCTCCTGGGCGATGACCTTGTTCTCGACGAACTTCGCCACGCTCCACTTTATCTTGTCCAGGCCCGAGTCGACGAACTCCTCCTTGACGTCGTAGACGTTCACGTCGCATCCTGAAAGCGCGGCGACCTCGGCTATCCCGTGCCCCATCACGCCGGCCCCCAGTACCGCGACCGTCCGGACGGACTCGGCATCCATTCAGGGGTCCGCTGACCGGCGCCGTTATATTGTTAGTCCTACTGAATCGCTTTCGCCTTGAAGAGGGCCGTGATGTCCGCCTTGGAGTAGCCGAGCCTCCGCAGGATGCGGGAGGTGTCCTGGCCCAGTTCGGGCGCCCGGGTGAAGGGGCGGCCCCTTGAAGGGGGCTTGGAGCGCAGAGGGGTGTTGATCACCCTGTCCCCTCCCTTGACCTTCACGATCGCTCGCCCTGCCCTCGCCCAGTCGCTCTCCATCGCCTCGCGTATGTCCAGCACTGGAGTCGCGCACGTCTCTCTTCCCATCAGGGCCTCGGCCCACTGGTCCCGGGTCTTGGTGGCGAAGGCCCGCTCGAGAGCCTCGCGGACCTCGCCCCGCTCCTCGTCCGTCCCCAACCTCTTGGGCTCGAGCTCCGCCAGCATCAGTTCGTCGAGCAGGTTGCGCCAGAACTCCCCCTCGACCGCCGCGACCGCGACGCGCTTGCCGTCTGAAGTCCCGTAGAGCCTGTAGAACGGCGTGGACCCCAGGACCAGGCTCGACCCGGGGGCCGGTGCGTCTCCGGTCGCCAGGTACGCCGCGGCCGGGATCAGCATCCAGGAGAGGAGGGACGCGACCATAGGGACGTCGATGTACACCGGCCCCCTCCTCTTCACGAGCGCCCCGAGAATCCCGAGCGCGGCGTACATGCCGGATGCGATGTCGCTGAGCTGCAGCAGGGGAGCCTCGGGCCGAGGAGCGTAGCCGAGAGTGCCCGCCATCGCCTGGAAGTTGATGTCGTGCCCGGGCATGGAGCTCAGCGGGCTCCCCTGGCCGAACCCTGAGATGGAGCAATAGACGATCCTGCGGTTGACCTTGCGCGCCGCTTCGAAGGAGAATCCCAGCCTGGCCATGGCGCCCGGACGGAAGCCCTCGACGAAGACGTCCGAGCCCTTGAGCAGCCTTCGCATCACCTCCTTCCCCTCGCGAGACTTCAGGTCCACCCCGATGCTCAGCTTGTTCCTGTTGACCGAGGCGTGAGCCGGGCTCCTGCCCTCCTTCGTCGGGGGCGTCGAGCGCATGTAGTCACCCGTGCCTGGCTGCTCGACCTTGATGACCTCGGCTCCCATGTCCGAAAGGAGCATCGTGCAGAACCCTCCTGGGAGGAGCCTCGTCGCGTCGAGCACCCTGACCCCGTCGAGGAAGCCCACGCTCAGACTCCCAGGTGGCGCAGATAAAGCCTAAAGCCGCCGGCCGCGGGTTCCGACAGACGCTCCCCGTCATAAGAGGAGAGGACCTCCTGTGCCCGTACTGCAGGCCTGAGCAGCAGGTCCGTCTGGTGAAGGACCCCGGCGAACTCGAGAGCATAGTGCGCGACGTCAGCAGGAAGTTCAACGTGCGGCCCCGCGCGAACTACCAGCTCGCCGGGCTGTGCGACGGGTGCTCGACCGTCTGGCTCGCGGAGGAGGTCGACCCGAAGACAAACGAAGGCAAGCCCTACGCGTGGGACAGGTTCTCTCCCTCTGGCCCGAGGTTCAAGAAGTGAGCCAGCGCAAGGTTGACGGTCTTGGTTCTGACGGTCCTCGGGCCACTTCCCTTCCGATGCGAGGTCCCGTTGTCTCCGACGGGTTGTGTCGACTATCTATACGCTAACACTCCGGCTGGCAGAAGCGCGGGCACGCTGACCGCGCTCCACTCGTGTTTTTGGTCAGACTGGGACGGCGTTCTCCTCATTCTTGTTTGGAATTGTCGCGAGGTCATCATCCCGAACCGCCTTCGTTTGTTCTCGCGTTTAAGCCTCACTACATCCCGAATCCACAGGCTCCCCTCATGACTCACTTGAGCGTCGTCCAAGCTGACGGAACGACAGGGCGCCCGAAACGGCATCCCATTGGGTCTGGATATCGCCCTCCCACCGCTATGGTGTAGTTGACCGAGACCGCTATGCCATCGCCGAAGCCAAGGAAAGCGCAACTAGGCGACTCGTATGTGACAAGAACGGCTGAGTGGCATCCATTCAGGAGGTTACAGAAAGTAAACTCTTTGGGAGAGTAAACCACAGGAGCAAGAGTGAGGGCGGCTGCCCCGAGTGCCGCGAGAACCAGAACGACGCCGGTGACAACCTTCCTTCTCATGAAGAGTCGCCAACACCCCGCGTTACTCACCCATTAGGACGAAGCGTTGACCAGACCGATCCCGTAGAATCCATCGAGTTGGGAAAGAAAGACGACTCCGCACCTGAAGGACCCGCCATAGTATTGTGTCAGTGTGGACTCCTCGGCAGTAACTTTGGAACCAACCACTAGTGGGAAGCCGGGACATATGCCTGGGACCCACCATGAATAGGCACCTGTCGAGTTCACGGACGTGGCAATCTGATACTCTACGGTCTCGTAGCCCTGAGTGACGGTGGCCGAGTACGGAGTGATGACGGCCTTCCAAACGGGAGCGCTGCTAGACGTGCCTTCACCAAAAGTAGGTAGAGACTGCCGCCGCTCCAGAAGTCCTGTTGGTACTGTTGGACGTAGGATGTGGGCCCATAGGTCACACAAACGAAACCTGTTGAATTAGAAGGGAATCAGCATCACAGCACCCGACTGAGGGTTCGAAGAGATTGGATGACCACAGGTGGGATTCACGCCGACTGTCAGAGTAGTCGTCTGCCTGTTGGTAACACCGCCAAGATAACCGGCGCCCAGACTGCATGCGACCAAGACTCCCAGCACCACTGCAGGGACTTCGTTCCTCAACCAAGGGGTGCTTGGCTAAAACTGGACACATGCCTACTCGGGAGCCAACGGCTTCACTCCCACTTCTGACCGGCGAGTCCGCGGAGCGCTTTTCTACAGGACTCGACCACGCGCGAGTCGAGACTAGTGAGCAGCAGAGCCAAGAAAACACCACGAGAGAGAAAGGAGGCGGAGTTCGTTTACTTTGAAGACAGAGGAAGTGTTTACGATGCTCCCATGGATGTCCTCTGGGACTTCATCCGGAATGACCGTGAGTTCCATCCCAAAGCCCATCAGAAGAGCCTCCGCGGCATGAAGTGGAAAGCCCTCAACGAGATCACTGGGGAAGGCACTTGCGAGGTCATGAGAGCAGGGAAGTGGACCAAGATGCGATTTCGGATAACCACAATCTCTCCGTTCGTACGGATCGTTGAAGAATTTGGTGGGCGCTACGATGGACAAAAGATGGTATTCCTGTACACGGCGAAAGGAAAGCAGACGGCGACCGACGTCTTCGTCCTGACTCCGAAGGAGGTCGCAGAAGAAACTCGACGAACCCTGGCACAAGCATTCGAAGAAGACGAGCCCTCGCTTCGCGAGTTCTTGCGTAGTCGCGAAGGGCGAACGCCAACATAGCCAACCACCCTTTTCGTTTGAAGCAGACAAGCCGCCTCGGTCAGAGCCTGGAGCAAGACCTTCAGGACAAGTAGCTCTACGATGAGCAGAGCCGAAGACCAAGATAAGTATCGGTCAGACGGAGCTGTCGTTGTTGGCGAAGTCAGTGAAGGTCCACGATGACACCCACAGGGCGCTGAAGGAGCTGAAGGCCGAGAGGAGGAGCAAGAGCGTGGACGAGGTGATCAGGGAGATGATCAAGACGTCCACCGGACGGCCTGTCGAGAAGGCTTCGCCCGAGGAGTCCGACAAGCTCACGTCCTACACCGGCGGCTGAGTCGGCAACGCAGAAATAGTGAACCGGCCGGGACGGGCGACGATGGCGAAGTTCGACGGGATAGTAGGAAAGGCGCTGCTGACCGTGGAGGAGAAGGAGGACGAGCTCACGCTTGTCTTCGCGGACAACAGATACCTCTTCGTGAAGCTCGAAGGCGGCAAGCTGAAGAGCGAAAGCGTGCCCGAGTAGCTATTCCTTCTCTAGGATCTCTACGGTCCGGGAACTCCCTACGAGCCGCTTGAACCTCTCAGCGTCCGCCCTGCTCCCCACTATCGACTCGATGTGCATCGGCACGACGACCTTAGCCTTCATCGTCTTCGCGGCGTCAGCTGCTTCTTCGGCCGTCATCACGTAGGTCCCGGAGACCGGCAGCAATGCGACGTCCACCTCAACGGCCTTCATCTCCGGGGTCGCGTCGCTGTCGCCCGCGTGATAGAACCTCTTCCCATCCAAGGTGACTATGTACCCCACCCTGCCTTCTTCCTTCGGATGAAAGACCTTGCCTGGCTCCGAGAACTTGTTGACGTTGTACGCGGGGATCGCCTCGATTGTCACGCCCTTGAGCTCAAGCCTGGAGCCGGGTGTGACGAACCTCTTCTCCTGGCCGAACCTTCTGAGTGGTGCCTCGCAGATCCTCGGCGCCACGAGCGTGGTCGCCGGACCGGCGAACTTCTTGATGTCCTCTTCGCTGAGATGGTCGAAGTGCTCATGTGATATGAGGAGGACGTCCGCCGTGTAGCCGCCTTTCGCCTTGAACGGGTCTATGACGACCGTCTTGGACCCCTTCAATACGAAGGAGTCGTGACCCAGCCAGTGGACCTCGACGCCCCCGAACCTCAAGCTCGACTCCTCTAGAGGCTGATTCCTTCCTCTTTGATGCCCGAGCTGTCTATCTTCAGGATGTCTATCCCGTTCCCGCTCATCGCGTCCCTTTCGATGGCAGCCTTCACGGCGGACACGAGGAGGTCGCTCGCCTCCTTCTGGCTCATGCCAGGACTGTATCCTGCCTCCACGACGCCTATCGCCGTCTCCTCGCCAGTTCCGACGGTCGCATACTGGTCGGAGATGACGCTTCCGAGGGGGTCCAGCACGTAGACCACCGGCTTGGCCCCCACCCCGCCCAAGATGACCTGGGTGAGCAGGGGAGCGTATCTGTTCTGGAACATGAGGTTCGACATCAGCTTCGCCACCGAGTTGGGACGAAGCGCCTTCCTCGACTCCAGCTCCTTCAGCTTAGAGTATACCGCGACCTCCTTTACGAGGTTCTGCATGTCCGCTACCATCCCTGCGCACACCGCGCCGACGCTTTCGGTGACCTTGAAGACCTTCTTCCCGGACTTGCTCCTCACGAAGCTGCCCAACGTGATCCTTCTCTCCGCCCCGAGGACCACGCCGTCCTTGTACGCGATCCCTACCGCGGTAGCACCCGGGAGGTACTGCTCATATGACAATGCGTTTCTTGCATGCCGACCAGCGTCGTCCTTTTAGACATTGTGCCGGCTGACCCTGTCCAACCGCGACTCGGAACTCTAGCGGGGCGCACTGTCTCCGGCCTTCGGCTCACCCTCGGGGAGGACCGACACCGCCCAGCCGTCGGCGTCCTTTCTCGTCTCGAACCTGCACCCGGTGAAAGCCCTCGCCAGCGCTACGCCCGTCTCCAAGTGGGGCGAGACGCTCGAAATCCTCACCGCCGAGGGTCCAGAGGCCAGAGACAAGAGTGGGATCACCATGTCAGCCGCGTTTGAGTCCAACCGAGCACCGGTCTTCACGTCCTTCACCAGCTTGCTGGCCGCGGTGGTCCCTACGTCCTCCGAAGGCCTGCCCCTAGCGCCCAGGGCGTCTGCGCCGAGGAAGGACCCGCCTCCGACGCGGCATGCCAAGATGGACGACCCGGGGGACTCGGCGTCCTCCGATGTTACTTTCGTCCTCTCCGGCCGGAGGCCTGCTTCCTCCAGCACGCAGACAGCCGCGGTCAGCTGCCGCTCGGCCACGTGACTGGGGAGTCGCGCGCACCTGCTGACCACTGAGACCTCCCCGCCCGCCGCGCCCGTGGGATTCAACGGCTTCAGAGAGTCGCAGCTCTCCACCGACGCCGTCACCCTGCCCCCGCCCTTGGGGTAGTAGCCCCTCCTGGCGGCCGAGGCCTCGAACGTCATCCCGACGGCCTTGAACGCCTCCCTCACCACGGTTTCAAAGTAGTCGAAGGTAGGGCTCCATGGCACGTCAGTCCCGCCCCTCAGTTCTAGCGACAGGCTCGCGCGCGACAAGGCGGCTGCAGGAACGACTGCCTGAAGCACGAGGGTTATGCTGGCCGCCGTCCCCATGTCTATTGACAGCTCTCTTAGGCCGGGCTTGCCGGGGGCGAACGAGACCTCCGACGACCCCTCGGTGGCGCCCCCCAGGTCCGCACCGAAGACCTTCGCGAGCACCTGCAGCGTGGACACGTGCTGTCTCATCAGGCCTGGAGTCCGCCTGCCCGCCCTGATGTTGAACACCTTGACGGGCCTTTGCTGGATGACGGAGAACGTCGTGGCCAGCCTGAGTACCTGGCCGCCCCCCTCGCCCATCGCTCCGTCTATCTTCAGGTACTCCACGCGCTTCGCTGAGACGGAGGCGCCCGCGCCTTCTTAAATAGCCCACATGGCGGCTGAAAACTGAGCGCTTCATGAGAACGGGCCTGTACGTGGGCCGATTCCAGCCGTTCCACCTTGGCCATCTGGAGGCTGTGAGATACGCGCTGAAGCATGTGGGCTACCTTTACGTGGTGGTGGGGAGCGCGCAGAAGAGCCACGAGAGGGACAACCCGTTTACGGCGGCCGAGAGAATCACGATGATCAAGGAGGCGCTCGACGGGAACGGGGTCGACCCTTCGAAGTGGATGGCCATCCCGATCCAGGACGCCGACTCCCACTCGCTCTGGGTCGCTTCGGTGGAGTCGATGGTCCCAAGGTTTGACGTCGTCTTCACGAACGACTCCCTCACCTACCTGCTCTTCGACGAGGAAGGGATGGAGGTGAGAGCCGTCCCGTTCCTCGACAGGAGCAGATACACGGCCACGAACGTCAGGGACAGGATACTCGAGAGGAAGGACTGGGAGAGCCTGGTCCCGCCGCAGGTCGCCAAGCTCGTGGTGCGGTTCGGAGGGGTGGAAAGAGTGAGGGCGCTTATGAAGAAGGACATTCAGGGGCGCAAGCATGGATAAGAGTCAGAAGCTGATAATGCTGCCCGGTCCGACGAACGTGTCGGAGAGGGTCATGCAGGCCATGCTGGGCCCCATAATCAACCACAGAGGAGACTCGTTCAGGGAGCTCTACAAGGGCGTCCTCGACAAGACGCGCCGGTTCTTCCAGACGCAGGGAGACGTCGTGGTCTTCACTTCGTCCGGCACCGGCGGCGTGGAGGCCGCTGTCCTCAACGTGATAAGGCCCGGAGACGTCGCGGTGATCCCGGTCTTCGGGGAGTTCAGCGGCAGGCTCGCCGAGACGGTCGAGCTCGCGGGCGGGAAGGCGGTCCTCGTCGAGTCCCCGCCAGGGACGGCCCCGACAATCGAGGCGCTCAGGGCGGCCATGGAGAAGCAGAGGACCTTCAAGGCGCTGTTCCTGGTCCACAACGAGACGAGCACAGGCGTGGCGGCTCCCTACGTAGAGGAGGCGACCAGAATGGCCCACGAACATGGGGCCCTCGCGGTCATCGACGCGATCTCCAGCCTCGGCGGCTACGCGATCCCGGTCGACAAGTGGGGCGTCGACATGTGCATCACCGGCAGCCAGAAGTGCATCGCGGCCCCGCCCGGCCTGGCGCTTATGTCGGTCGGGAAGGGAGTGGTCGAGTTCCTCAGGAAGTCTCCGCCGAAGACAAGGTACTTCGAGATCCCCCGGTATCTCGAGTACGGCGCGAAAGGAGAGACACCATTCACACCCGCCTTGCCTCTGTTCTACGCCCTCGACGAAGCCCTGAACGAACTCTTGGAGGAGGGGCTCGCGAGGAGGGTCGAGAGGCACGACGAGATGTCGGTGCTGCTGTACGACGGGCTGGCCAAGGCAGGCCTCAAGCCCGTGGCCGAGAAGGCAGTCAGGTCGAAGACGGTCGTCGCTTCATACTATCCGCCTGGGGTGGAAGATGCCGGGTTCAGGAAGGCGCTCGCGCGCGAGAAGGGCGTCGTGATAGCAGGAGGATTCGGACCGTTCGCCGGCAAGGTATGCAGAGTCGGGTGCATGGGCCAGATCAACCGGTCGTACGTCGAAAGGACCCTGACGGCGATCAGCGAGATGTTGTCGTCTTCTCTCAACGCGCCAAAGCCTATAAACCCAAGCTGAAGTCCGGTCAACTCCAATGCCACTTGAGAAGGGCGCCCTGATATTCGCCAACTACACGGCCGTCGTCAAGGACACGGGAGAAGGCATCGACACCACCTTGGAGGACGAGGCGAAGAAGCTCAACATCTATGAGTCGTCGAGGAGGTACGAGCCCAGGCTCGTGGCGGTGGGCGAGGGATGGCTGATCTCCGGCCTGGACGCAGAGGTCCTGAAGATGGGCGTCGGAGACAAGAAGCAGATCGACGTCCCTCCTGAGAGGGCTTACGGCCTACGAGACCCGACGCAGGTCAGGAGCGTCCCCCTCCGCAAGTTTGGGGAGCGCGAGCACGAGCTATCGGTGGGCGATCAGGTGGAGGTGGACAACCGCGTGGGCAACGTGCGGTTCATCGGGTCGGGGAGGGCTCAGGTGGACTTCAACCACAGGCTCGCCGGAAAGGTGATCACCTACGACTTCAATGTGCTACGGTCGCTCGACGCCGACCAGGACAAGATAAGGGCCCTGATAGACAGGAGGTTCGCAGGCGAGGGCGGGAAGGTCACGTTCGACGTCTCCGACGGCGGAGAGATGACAGTGACGCTGCCCGAAGACCTCTTCCTGGTGGAAGGGCTGCAGATAATCAAGAGGGGAATCTCGAGCGACGTCTTCAAGTTCGTCCCGAGCGTGGCCACGCTCACCTTCCTAGAGAAGTTCAAGAACGAGAAGGCAGTTCAGAAGAAGGAAGAGGTGAAGGCTCAGCCCGTCCTGTCCTCCGCTGAGGCCGGGCCCGAGAAGCCGAAGCGGAAGAGGGCGCCCAAGAAGGCAGCGGGAACAGCGGCGGCGACGGACAAAGAGAAGCCCAAGCCACGCCAGAAGAAGGCCGCGGCCCAGGCCCAGACCGCCTAGATCACGCCAGTCGAACTGGCGAGGTCGGCGGCTGCCCTCTTCGTCAGCCTCCTGCGAGAGAGTATGGTGTAGCGGTCTGGCCTTATGGAGCTCGCCTTCACGAGCGACTCGACCACCTGGGAGTCGGCGAGGCCGACCTCCCCGGCCGAGACCGGGGCCCCGACGCTCCTGAGCGCGGCTCTGACCTTCCTCCAGTCTATCCTGTGGAGCTTCGCCATCATTATCGTGCCGAGACCGCACTTCTCCCCGTGCAGCCCCGACTCGGGCGCGATCATGTCGAGGTAGTGGCTGAAGAGGTGCTCCGACCCGCTGCAGGGCCTGGAGCTTCCCGCTATGCCCGCCGCGACGCCGGTGCTGATCAGGGCCTCCACGAGGTCGCGCACGGCGTCCTTTCCGAACTCGCCTATCCTCCTCGACCCCTTCAGCACGACGTCCGCGCTCATGAGCGCCAGGCTGGCCGAGTAGCTGCCGTAGTACTCCCCGGTCACGCGGCTCGCCAGCTGCCAGTCCTTCACAGCCGTCAGCTTCGAGACCAAGTCACCGCACCCTGCAGCGAGGAGCCTTTTCGGAGCCGAGGCTATGACGTCGATGTCCGCCAGGATCCCCAGCGGGGGCTTCGCCATTATCGAGTAGGGCCTGTCGAGCCCCTTCAGCGAGGCGAACGGGCTGGATATTCCGTCGTGCGACGCGCTCGTGGGCACCGAGTAGAACGGGAGGCGGCGCCTGAACGCGGCGAGCTTCCCTACGTCGACGCTCTTCCCTCCCCCTATCCCCACGATGCATGCCGAGCCAGCCGTCTTCCCCGCGACTCGCTCGACGTTCTCCATGTCTGCGGCCGTGACCTCAACCCACTCCACCCTGTCTCCGAGCGCGGACTCCACGGCTTTGCTGACCCTCGTCTGGACGTTAGACCCAGACGCCACCACGACCTTCCCCGGTCCGGCCGAGTCTTCTATGAACTCGCCCAGCTTGGAGATGACCCCGTCGCCGATGAGGACCTTGGTGGGCAGCTCCATTAGGTGGAAGCGGGAGGCCACGTTTCGGCGAGGCCCGGAATCTCGATATAAGCGCGACGCGACCACGAAGTACTCCAGGCTTGCCCGGAAGGAGGTCGGTGAGTGACGGCGACTAGAGGGAGAGAACTGGGGGCCAGCCTGTCTAACGGGTGAATCCCCATCGAGCCGGCAGAGTCCATGAAACGGATAATATTATAAAGGGACATCGCCGCTCGCCCCATTGTTCTTCTGGAAGGTTTTGACCGATGTCGAGTGAACTAAAGCAAGGGCAGGGACGGACACTAGGCACCGCGGTGTACCATGGCACCACGACCGTAGGCCTCGTCTGCTCCGACGGGGTCGTGCTGGCGACGGACACCAGGGTCACGGCTGGGGGCTTCATAGCCCACAGGAGGGGGAAGAAGCTTGTTCGCATCGACGACAACATAGCCATGACGATATCGGGCGGGGTCGCCGACGCGATGAACGTGGTGGACGTCCTGAAGTACTACGTCAACCTCTACAGGATCGAGAAGGGGAGGCCCATGCCGGTGAAGGTCGCCTCCCAAGTCGTCTCCAACGTGCTCTTCTCCAACAGGCTCTACCCGCTGATAGCGGACGTGCTCGTAGGCGGCGTCGACCAGACCGGAGGCTCGATGTACAACGTAGATTTCTTCGGGTCCATCAACCAGGAAAAGATGCTCGCCACGGGCAGCGGCTCCCCGGTGGCGTATGGCGTGCTCGAGAACGAATTCAAGGAGGGGATGCCTGCAGCTAAGGTGTACCCCCTGGCGGCGAAGGCGATAATCGCGGCCATGAGGAGGAACGTCGCCACCGGCGACCACTTCGACGTCGCCGTGATAGACAAGGCTGGGTTCCGGGAGATACCCGAGCAGGAGAAGGACGGGCTGCTGGCCCAGTTCAAGACTGAAAATTAGGATTGGAACAGAGAACAAACGGCGCGAGCCTGATGAGCGCGATACTGACCAATATCCCAGCGGAAGCTCAGATCACGCGCATCGAGTACGAGGGCCCTAGGATAGCCCTCTACACGAGGAACCCGGCGTACCTGCACAAGAACAGCTACGTCATCTCGGAGATAGTCAACACGCTGAAGAAGAGGGTGGTCACCAGGACGGAGAAGGCCATCAGGAAGCCGGAGGCCGAGGCCAAGCAGGCGCTGCTGAAGGGGCTGCCCCCCCAGGCCGAAGCTTCCAACTTCTTCTTCGACGACGCGCTGGGCGAGATAACCATCGAGGCGGGCAACCCCGCGGTCCTCTCGCAGGAGGCCGGCTTCGACCTCGGGGCCCTCATGGAGCAGACCGGTTGGAAGGTCAAGGTGCGGAAGGCGCCTCACATCAAGTCGACCGCCATCGAGAACATGTACTTCGCGCTGAAGGCCGGGAGCGACATCAGAGAGAAGTTCTACAGGGAGCTGGGGGAGGCGATATTCAGGCCCAGGATGGCCGCTGAGGAGCACGTCACGATAAAGACGCTGGGCTCCTTTCAGGAGGTCGGAAGGTCGAGCATCCTAGTGGAGACCGCCGAGAGCAAGGTCCTCCTCGACTGTGGCATCCACCCCGGTTCGAGGAACGCGTGGGACGCCTATCCGAGGCTGGACTGGGCCGACGTGTCACCGAAGGACATCGACGCGATAGTCATCTCGCACTCGCACCTGGACCACATGGGCTTCCTCCCCGCCATGTACAAGTACGGCTACGACGGGCCCGTGTACTGCACGGAGCCGACTCTCCCCCTCATGGCGCTGCTCCAGAACGACTTCGTCAAGATAGCCCAGATAGAGGGAGGGCGCCTGATCTACGAGCAGAAGGACATCAGGGACATGATACAGCACGCGATCACGCTGCCCTACGGGATGGTCACGGACATCTCTCCCGACATCAAGCTAGTGTTCAACAACGCCGGGCACATCCTGGGGTCCGCCACCGTCCACCTCCACATCGGCGAGGGGGCCCACAACATAGTCTACACCGGGGACTACAAGTACGGGAGGACCCAGCTCTTCGACTCCGCCACCTGGAACTACCCGAGGGTGGAGACGCTGATCACCGAGAGCACCTACGGCGCGAAGGAGGACATCATGCCCGTCAGGGAGGAGGTCGAGATGAACTTCGTCAACGCGATCAACGGCACCCTGAGGGCCGGAGGGAAGGTGCTCATCCCGACGCCCGCGGTCGGCCGCGCCCAGGAGATCCTGCTCGTCATAGACCAGTACATGAGGAACAAGGTCCTGGTGGAGGCCCCGGTCTTCATGGAGGGGATGATCTCGGAGGCCACCGCGATCCACGTCTCCTACGCGGACTATCTCTCCAGGGAGCTGAGGGCCAAGATAATCAACGAGGGAGTCAATCCCTTCAAGTCGGAGTACTTCACAGAGGTGGAGCACCCCACCGACAGGGAGGAGGCGTACAGGGAGGGGCCGGCGATAATCATGGCGACATCGGGCATGCTCGAGGGCGGCCCGGTCCTGGACTACTTCGAGAACATCGCCCCCTCGGACAGGAACAAGATACTGTTCGTGTCGTATCAGGTCCAGGGGACCATCGGCCGCAGGGTCCTCGACGGCGGCAGCCAGGCCAGCCTGATGGACCAGAACGGGAAGATCAAGATCGTCGACGTCAGGTGCGGCGTCCAGAAGATAGAAGGGTTCTCAGGGCACAGCGACTACAACCAGATCATCAGGTTCGTGGGCAAGGTGAGGCCCAAGCTCCAGCTCGTCCTGGTCAACCACGGGGAGAAGCGCAAGACGGAGAACTTAGCCTACTCGATACAGAGGATCTACAGGGTCCCTGCGATCCACCCGGCCGTCCAAGAAGCTATCCGGGTATACTAGAGGACCGAGTCGTCCGAAGAGCACGCCTGCATACGGCAGGGACTTGCCATCTAGGTCGGACTGGTCCGCGACTCGGCCTATTGTAGGCCGCGCCAGATCTTCACGCCTGGGGGCGTTATCACGACGCGCTCGTCGCCCAGCCTCGCGATGTCGCCGCCCACCGAGGTCGCGAACTCGTAGAGCTGCTCCACCGACGACTTCAGCTCGTCAAGGCTCTTCTGCGCCAGAGGCGTGACCTTTAGGATGACTATCGTCTTGTTCGTGACGTCCTCCTGGATCTTTGGGATGTCCTCTATGCTGCGGAGGGATGTGGCCTTCAGCAGGATCTCCTTGTTCTTCCCCTGCAGCTTGCCCTCTTGGATTACGTCAGACAACTCTTGCTTTTCTCCTTGACCTCAAACCCATTATTAAGCGTAGACCGGCCGGCGCAGTTCTATCACAGTTGCTAATTTGTTAGACCAACTTGTAGAGTTATCTTGAGAAATGATAGAATCCGTGCTCAGAATATAAGGAGAGGGCTCGCCGAAACTGTTCTGCAGCAGTAGGTTGGGCGCGCGCCCCGCCAAGTTCGACGAGCGTCAGCCGCTCGCCGAGAGCGTCCCTGCAACGGTCGCGGGCGGCCATGTCGCAGGTCAGAGGCTCTTGTGGAGGTTCCAGTATCTGTCCCCGAGGTGATGGAGGTTCTTCAGGCAGATGCCCTTCGCCATCCCCTTCGCCTCCGCGCTCGTGACCGCCGCCGACCCGACTGTTATCGGCCTTCCCTTCGTCTCTTCCTTCACCACCACGAGCCTGCCGGCTTCGCCCCAGTCGTCGAGCGCCCGGATCCCCGGCCTCATGACGTCGGCGCCGTTGAGCAGGAACTTTATCGCACCTTCGTCGACCGTGGCGGTGGGAAACTTCCCCAGCGTGGTCTGCGACCCGAGGAAGGGGACGAACGACTCCCCCGTCCGGACGAACTCGAAGCCGTCGAGGGCGGCGAACACGACCCCGTCCTCGGGCTCGGCACAGCTCACCTGCGCCGACTTCGGCAGGTCGAGCGAGACCTTCAAGGAAGACTCGATCTTCCCTATCATCTCCGCGGAGTCGCGTCTGGAGAGGACCCAGCGCCTCAACTTGGCGCCGGGCGGATGATTGCTTAAATAAATCCGTTCGGAACCGGGACGTGAAGGGATTCCGTTGTCCGTTGACATGGCAGTCAAGGCCCTCGACGAGAGCGTGGGCAAGGTCGTCCTGATCAAGCTGAAGGGCGGCAAGGTGATCAGAGGCACGCTCCAAGGCTTCGACCAGCACATGAACATCTCCCTCGAGACCGCGGAAGAAGTGGCCTCCGACGGCAGGTCGAACAGCCTGGGCACCCTCATCGTGAGGGGCGACAACATCGTCATGATCTCGCCGCCCCCGAGCTGAAGGGCGAACCAGCGAACCTATCTTTAATACCGAACCCGACACTGGCGGGCGCAGGGATGCTCGATCTACTCACCGCCCTCGTCTCAGGGGGGGCCGGAGTGGCGGCGGGAGCGGTCGTCGTCTACTTGGTGTTCTACTCCCGTCCCGAGCCTGAGAAGGTCGTGGTGGCGGCCCGCGACCCCAGGATGGGCGCCGTCGTGACCACCGTGTCCTCCTCCGACCTGGACAGGTCGAAGAGGGAGATGCGCACGGTGATGGTGGAGAGGGACCTGCTCTCCTCTGCCCTGATGAAGCTCTACGAGGCGGAGAGCGAGGGGAGGATAACGCGCGAGGAGAGGGAGGCGATCTCAAAGCGGTACAGCGAGCAGATCAAGGGCCTGCAATCGAAGCTCGAGGACGTCGAGCTCGTGGTGGAGGTGGGCGAGCTCGAAGGCCTGAGGAAC
Source organism: Nitrososphaerales archaeon (assembly GCA_030039795.1). GTDB lineage: Archaea > Thermoproteota > Nitrososphaeria > Nitrososphaerales > Gagatemarchaeaceae > UBA183. The sequence continues at coordinate 87,646 of JASHUU010000051.1, forward strand.
GAGCTCATGAACCTCTTCGAGCAGAAGGTCCAGAACATCGAGTCCAGGCTCGAGGTCGCCAGGCAGAAGCTCGGGGTCACCGCGCAGCCCGAGGCGCCGAAGGCCCCCTCGGAGCCGAAGAAGGAGCGCGTCACAGACCTGGAGAGGGCCGTGGAGAAGCGGGCGAAGCCCGAGATGAGCGAGTCAGAGAAGAGGGTCAAGGAGCTCAGGGACGAGGTCATGGACGCCCTCACCCGCCTCGAGCAGATCGACATAGAAAAGAAGCAGCAGGAAAGCTGATGGAGAGCCAGAGGCAGGCGCTGAAGGGAGTAGCCAAGGAAATCTCGAGAAAGCTCGGCCGCGGAGCCACGCTGGGCCTGGGCAGCGGCTCGACCGTGGCGGCCCTCCTCGAGGAGCTGTCCCCGCTGCTCCTGGCGGGCTCGAAGAAGGTGTCGGGCGTGGCCACCTCCTCGCAGATAGAGACCGTCGCCTCGAAGTGCGGCATCCCGCTCGTCCCCTTCAGCGGCTCCGTGGACCTCGTGGTGGACGGCGCGGACCAGGTCGACCAGGGCCTCAACCTCGTCAAGGGCGGGGGCGGCGCCCTGCTCAGGGAGAAGGTGGTGATGAGCGGCGCCAGGGAGATAGCGATAGTCGCCGGAGAGGGCAAGTTCTCGAAGAGGCTCTGCGAGAACGGCGCGAGGGTCCCCGTGGAGGTCGTGCCGATGGCGAGGGAGAGCGCGAAGGTCGGGCTCTCGAGGGTGGGTGGCGTGCCCGAGGAGAGGCTCCTCCCGAAGGGCTACCCGTACTTCACAGAGAACGGCAACCTCATCATGGACGCGATGTTCGAGCCGGTCGAAGAGCCGGAACAGCTCGAGCGCAGAGTGAAGTCGATCCCGGGGGTCGTCGAGGTGGGCATCTTCACCTTCAAGCCGATCACGGTCTACAAGCTGAAGTCAGACGGGACGTCGGAGACGCTCACCGCAGGCCAGCCGGGCTGAGCGCCAAGGGCTCGTCCGGAGAACCGGCCGTCGCCGTCTTGTAATGGCCCCGGGCGCGAGTAACCTTATAATGGCCCCACGGCGAGGACTTCCTGTTCAAGCATGACGAGAGACGTGGGATACAAGTCAGCCCCGATCGACCCGAACTTCCTTTCGAAGCCCGACCAGTTCCCGGTGACAGGCGAGCACAACGGCCACAAGGTCAGGGCCGCGGGAGCCTCGAGGATGGACGGGGAGAGCAAGCCGTACCCGACGGCCAACGGGATACACGGCTCGCAGGTAGCCGTGGACTGGGAGTCATGCGTGGCTGACGGAGTCTGCATGGACGTATGCCCTGTCTTCGTGTTCGAGTGGCTCTTGAACCCCGGCCAGGCGGGCACGGGGAAGGACAAGGTCCTCGAGCAGGGCGGCGAAGAGTGGAACCAGTACAGGAGCGACAAGTCGGAGCCGGTGCGGGAGATGGACTGCATCTTCTGCATGGCGTGTGAGACTTCCTGCCCAACCCAGTCGATCAAAATCACGCAGCCGTAGGGGCTTACTCGGTAAGCGGCGTCGGATTGGGATGTCTTTCTAGATACGAGGTCTCGGCTAGCTTCACGAACTCGAGGACCTCGTTCCTGATACTCGTTCTCAGTGATATGACCAGATAAGAGACCTCTTCATACTTGGTCTTGCCCTCGGTCTGAAGTGCCAATAATCGTCTCTGCACTTTCTCCGGATGGCGGGGCGCAAGAGACTGGATGAAGCCGATGATACTCCGCGCGCCGAATATTGACAGCTGCCAGTACTCCTTGTTGTGGTTCAAATGGAAACCAGTCTTTCCTCTCCCGACTGGCTTGTTCACTCGGAGACTGCATCCCAAGCCCATCCTCTTCGCCCGATCTCGTATCCACTCCAGGAGCCGTTTGTTCTCGTTGAAGTAGTCGACGAATGTCACGATTCCGCCCCTCACGTTGTGAGTTACCAAGATGGAGCCTTCAGCGTCCAGAAAACCGGACAGGTAAGCCAGCACTCTTGAGTCTGAGCCCATCAACCAACTCTCAACCTCTGGGAACTCCTGGAACAGGAACGAGAAGCTGTCATCCAAGATGACGCTGATGTTCCACTCGTACGTCCGGGTATCCTTCTTGTATCGAGGATGCTGGTATACGTGCCCGTAAGGTTCGAAAAGAGACCGAAAGAGCTGCACCATCTTCGGATGCGTCGTGCTCGTGGACACCCTGACGACCCCTCGCCATGGCCTCGACACGGACAGGTCTCCGTGCCTCAGCCCCAGCATGTAGGCCCTGTCTGCGTCGGTCCCGTCGAATGGCCTGCGCTCGTACTTCCTCCGCTTCTCCCTGATGCCCTTCAGCCTCGCCTCCTCGAACGGCCTGACGGCCACTCCCAGCTGCTTGCAGACCCATGAGGTGTACCCGCTGGTCTTGTTCCCGACCAGCTTGGCGACGTCGTTCAGCGAGAGGCCCCGTGAGTTGCACAGATAGTCGAGGAACTGCCGCAGGTCCTCCCTCGTCTTCTCGTCGAGGCCCTTGATGCTCAGTCCCCTCTTCCGGAGCAGGCCGACCAGGGATTCGCGGTCCCTGGTCAGGTCGAGGCGTGCGTCGCCCAAGCGAGACCAGAGGCGTCAGAGGCTATTAGGCAACCCGGGACAAAGCGATGCGCGCCGCCGACAGCCCGATAGGTTGGAGCGGACGGTGGCTGATTCAGGAAAGCGGGCCCGCTTCGGCCTACCCGACCGGCCCTGCGCGTCTGCCCGACATGCGCTGACTCGGGCGCCGGGCGACGAGGTACACGCCTACGACCACGCACGACAGCAGGACCGCCAGCGCCGGGTCCGCGGGGAACTCGGGCACGCCGCTCTTGGTGGAGGTCGAGCTGCTCGCCGACGTCGTCGGTGTGCTCGTCGTAGACGAGGAGCTCGTGGACGAAGACGAGGTGCTCTGCGTGGTGGACGGCGTCGAGGACGTGGAGCTAGACGTGCTCGAGGTGACAGTGACGACGGACGGGCCGAACACGGAGACGGTGTCGGACCCATAGTCGGCCACGTAGATGTCAGAGTTCGCGGAGTCGAACGCTATCCCCTGGGGGTCGGACCCGACCGCGACGCTGTGCAACACGGTGTCGTTGGCCACAGCCACTACCGAGACCGAGTCGTTGCCGCTGTCGGCCACGTAGAGGAGCCCCGTCGCGGAGTCGAAGGCGAGAGACGACGGCGCCGCCCCTGACCCCAGCGGGACCGTCCCGATCACGTCGTTGGTGGAGCCAGATATGACCTCGACAAGGCTGGAGGAGCCGTGGTCCGTAAGATAGACGTCCCCGCTGGACGGGTTGACCGCCAGGCCGTCAGGCTCCGAGCCGACCGTGATGGGCGCGGTCTCCACGGTGTTCGAGGAGGTCGTTATGACGTCCACGGTGTCCGAGCCCCAGGAGGTCACGTACACGTGGCCGTTGACAGGGTCGAAGAGCGTCTGGGTAGGGCCTACCCCCGTGGACACGGTCGCGATGACAGTGTTGGACGAGCCTGAGATCACAGACACGGTGCTCGCCTTCTCCCCCGTGCCGTAGTTCGCGACGTAGATCTCTCCGTTGGACGAGTCGTACGCGACGCCCTCGGGCGCCGCCCCCACGGTGACAGTCTTCACCACGGTGTTGGACGAGCCGGAGATGACCGAGACCGAGTCCCCGTCGTTGTTCGCCACGTACAGGTACCCGTTGGACGGGTCGAAGGCTATCCCCTCCGGCCACACCCCCACGTCCACGGTGGCCACGACCCCGTTCGTGGACGGATTTATCACCGAGACGGTGTTCGACTCGTAGTTGGTGACGTAGAGGTAGCCGTTGGTCGTGTCCACGGCTACGTCCTCGGGGCTGGTGCCCACGGTTATCGGCGACGAGGAGACCGCGGCGGTCGCGGACGTCGCCCTTGCCAGGAGGATCGTCACGAGGATCAGGCACGTCGCCGCCATGACCGAGGGCGGCGCCCGGCGGGACGCCAGGGAGACGCGCAAGCTGTCAGACGCCCTCCTGTGAACGGCCCGTTGCTACAATCGTCAGCTCTGTTCGCGGTTCCTCCTCGGGCGGCGATATTTAAGACCGAGGCGAGCCGCCTTCGGTCGCCGCGGTCGGGACCCTTCGAACCAGCAAGCGTTTTATCGCCGGCGAGCCCGGGACGGCCAGACATGGAGGAAGACGCCGACCTGAGGCTGCTCGAGCGGAGGAAGATGGAGGCCATGAGGAGGAGGCTGACGGCGGCCGCGCCCTCCGAGAAGAAGGAGAAGAGCGACCGGGAGGTCCTCGGGTCGATGCTCTACGACAGGGGAGACGAGGTGCTCGACGCAGCCTATCAGATCTACCCGGCGGACACGGAGAGGGTCGTCGGCGAGCTCGCGGCCATGGTCAGGGACGGCAGGCTCAAGGAGAAGATCTCAGGCGGGGAGCTGATGTCGGTCTTCAGGCAGGTTGGGCTGAGGTTCAGGCTGGAGACGTCCATCAAGGTGGAGGACAAAGGGAAGCTCGTGGACCTGAAGGACAAGCTGTCGAGGCAGGAGGGCTGAGGACCGTGGGCGCAGGAGTGACCGAGAGGGTGCTCAGCGAGCCCAAGGTCTCCAACCCCGTGCTCGTGTGCGGGCTCCCTGGGAGCGGATACGTGGGCAAACTGGCGGCGGACCACCTGGTGGAGGTCCTGAAGCTGGACAAGATCGCGGAGTTCGACAGCCCCGACTTCCCTCCCCAGGCGGTGGTGAAGGAGGACGGGACGGTGGAGCCGCTCAAGGGCGAGCTCTACTTCTCGAAGGCCGGGAGGGGGAGGAGCGTGTTCGTCTTCACGGCCGACGCGCAGCCTTCCACGTCCGCCGGGGAGTACGAGCTCTCAGAGGCGGTGATCAGGTTCGCGGCGAGGCAGGGCGTCAAGAGGGTCTTCACGCTGGCCGCGTACATAACAGGCTCTTTCTCGAAGACGCCAAAGGTGTACGGCTCCGGGACGTCGAAGGAGATGCTCGCGGCCCTCGAAGGCGAGGGGGCGGTCCTGATGAAGGACGGCGGGATAAGCGGGATGAACGGGCTACTGATCGGTGTCGCGGCGCTCAGGGGGCTCGAAGGCGCGTGCCTCCTGGGGGAGACCTCGGGCTACGTCGTGGACGCGGGGGCCTCTAGGGCGGTGCTCGACGTGCTGTCGGGCCTGGTTGGGATAGAGATAGACACGTCGAAGCTGCAGGAGAAGGCCGCGGAGACGCAGAAGGTGATCAGCCAGCTCCAGGACATCTCCGAGCAGGCGAGGGAGGGCGCCCAGCCCAAACGGGAGGAGCGGCCCGGGTA
>JASHUU010000052.1 GCA_030039795.1 Nitrososphaerales archaeon
GTGAGCGCCTCTCTCACCCTCCACTCGGGGACGGACGCCAGCTTCAAGGACGAGCAGACGCGCTCGATGCTGTACCCCCAGGGGGGGAACCCGTCGACGCCGTCGAGCGCCCGGAGCACCCTGGCCGCCTCGCTCCTGCCCGCCTTCCCAGCCGCCTCGGCCGCCCTCCGCACGGTCACAGGCTCCGTGAGGGGGCCGGCCCAGAGAGGGCCCGCCGCCTTCATCCTGCCCCCGCAGGCCGGGCAGAGGTTGAAGAGAGCGCCTGCCGTCTCTCCGCACGCGGGACACCAGGAAACGTACCCCTCGTTCTCGAGGCTGGCGTCAGCCCTCCTCGCCCCTACAGAGAGGCGGGCGTAGACCCTTACGTAGTGCCGGGTCGAGTGGGCGGCGACCGGAGAGACGCCGATCTCCATTGCGGCCGCGGCCCTGCCCAGAGCGCCGAGGAGGATCCGCACGGCCGTCTCGTGGTGGAAGTGGTTGTTGAGCGGCGTCGCCCCGTACCTCCTCCTGGCCGCCGAGGGGTAGACCCCGCACAGGGCCGCCGTGTCTGTCGCGGTCAGGGACAGCATCCCTCCGTCGGCCGTGGCCGAGGTGGCCGCGGTCAGGTAGCGAGCGGGACTCCCGAACGGGTCTACGTCCACCGCGTCGTACCTCTGGTCCCTTCCGAACCTGGAGGAGAGGAAAGCGCATGTCTCTTGGCCCACGAAGGAGCACATCCCCTCGACCCCGTTGAGGCGGGCCGAGCGCCTGGCGACCTGAAGAGAGGATGGGTTGAAGTCCACCAGCGTGACCTCCTCGACGCCCCGCGCTTCTTTGGCGACCCTGACCCCCCTCGACCCCACCCCGGCCATAGCGTCGCAGAACGTCCTGCAGGACGAGGCTTCGGCGACCGCGACCGAGACGTCTCTGTTGACCATAGCCGCCTCGTTGAAGAACACCGGCGAGGTCGGCGGCGCGGGGTTGCCCAGGCTGGCCTTCGGCACCAGCAGCCGCGTGGCCCCCTCGACAATCTCAGAGAGAGCGCCTGGGCCCTCCACGGGCCGAGAGGCGCCCCCTCCTCCGGAGCGCCGCTTTCCCATCTTCGACTCTCGCTCCCTTACGGCGTTTTAAGGTTCGTGAACGGAGGAACCGCCAGGATGGCGCCTCAAGCTCCGCGTCAGGCGTCCGCTCGTCAGGGATTTCGATGACACTTCCCTGAAGGGTAAAGGGTAATCCGGTCGAAGACCGGGTCATCGATCTTCTTGAAGTCTGGAGGCCAGCTTATTGTCCTAATTGGGGCGAACCCTGCGATGTCCGCCTTAGGGTAGGTTTCCCATAACCTCAGGGCCGAAGCTATCATGGTCGCGCCCCGGGTCACAAAGTCATCGACAAGAAGAATATGCTTCGGCTCGGTCAGGAGTTTCTGCTCGACTCTTTGAGAGTCATAATGCTCTTCCGCCGACGCTTTTGTCCCGACCGCGTATTCCCTGGCGAGTGATTGAGAAACTGTTGAACCCAAACCAGCTCTTTGCATGGCGGTAGCAACTTTCAAGCCAACCCATAGCGAATTGGGTTGAAGGAGAGAGCTTCGGGTCACCGGCACCAGAACCGGGTCGTTCTCGAACAACGTCATGAAGGGCAGAGTCGATTTCGACTCCAGAATTGCTTTGGGGACGACCTCGGACATGAACATCGTCTTTCCCCCATATTCGACAGTCTGTTCGTTCTTCAACATGTATCGGTAGTCCCGTGACCTTCTTTCGGCCTCGCTGTGCCCCCAAGGGGAATAGGACCAGAGCGACCCGTAGGTTAGAGCGACCTTGCCGCCCCTCAGGAAGTCCCAGAACTTCAAGCGGTAATCTGGAGAATATTGTTCTCGGACGGAAGATGTTCCAGAATCTCCTTCGGGTATGAGAGCTTCATCGCCCCATACTTCATCATCTCCTTCGGCCATTCGAGTTTGGAGTCAAACAGTCTGTTGCAGATGAATAGGGGCCTTCCGAGTCTGAGGGCCTCCATCCCTTGCGATAGTGACCCGCTGCTTTCTCCTGCTTGGACGATGACTGACGCATCAGCGATGAGAGCCATTGTCCTATTCCTGCGGACAAAGTTCGATTGGAAGACTTCCGAACCAACCTTGAACTGAGAGACTGCAAGATGATGTCTGGTGATTTCGGTTTGGAGTTCCCTGTTCTCTGAGGGATATGTCCTGTCGAGGGGAGTTCCGAGGACTGCGATCGTCCTACCGCCCTCCCCGATTGCGGCCTTGTGCGCCGTTGTGTCGACTCCCCTGGCGAGGCCGCTAACAATGACAATCCTTTCTCTGGTCAAAACTCTCGCGATGTCCCTGGTTTCTTCCAGTCCCTCGGATGTGGGCTCCCTGGTTCCCACTATGGCTACCCTTGGACGCGGAAGCGGGATCTTCATGGCGCCGGCGATGAAGAGCTCTCTCGGAGCGTTTCTCCTCTCGACGTCATTCAGAGGTCGACCAAGAAGCGCCGTGGGCGCCAATGTGGAGATTGCCGGCAGGCCCGCTCTCTCCATCATCCTTCCTTGGGGCGGTTTCCTTTTAACGATTCTGCGCATGGTCCCTTCCCTTGGGAAGGGTCGTCCCCGAACCTAAACATTGCCCTTCCCTGTCGCTGGCCGCCGACCTGCTTTCTGAATAACGATGAGTATGGACTCTGCCCTTCGGTCTTGACTCCGCGCCCTTCTTTTACCGCCCCCTCGACCCCGCCACCATGATCTGGGTAGTCACCGGCCCTCCGGGCGTGGGCAAGTCGACGCTGGTCTCCAAGGTCGTCCTCAGGCTGAAGAGCGCCGGCGTGATCGTGGGGGGGTGCACCACCGCGGAGAGGCGGTCGAAGGGCGTGAGGGTCGGGTTCGAGGTCAGGGACCTCACCACAGGCGCGGTGGGGGAGCTTGCCACGGCTACAGGCAGGCTCGGACCTAGGGTGGGGAGGTACAGGGTCAACCTCAACGACCTCTCGAGGGTCGGGGCCGCAGGGCTGCTGAGGGCCGCGTCCTCCTCTGAGCTGATAGTCGTCGACGAAGTCGGCCCGATGGAGCTGGTCAGCCCGGAGTTCAGGAAGGCGGTCATGGCGTGCGTCGGGTCGGGGAGGCCGATGCTCGCGGTGATCCACGAAAGGCTGGACGACGACGTCCTGAACGAGCTGCGGTCTAGGGCCGACACAACGGTCTCCTTGACCGTGGAGAGCAGGGACAAAGCGGCAGAGGAGCTCTCGGAGGCCGTACTCAGGACCGTGGGCTCGCGAGAGGCGGGGTGACGGTGGCCGAGAGGGATGCGCCCCTTGCGGGAGGCATCGACGAAGCGGGGAGGGGCTGCGTGGTGGGCCCTCTCGTCGTCGCTGGGGTCTCTGCAGACCGCGGCGGCATCGAAGAGCTCAAGGAGATGGGGGTGAGGGACTCGAAGAGGCTGTCGCCCCGCAGGCGCGAGGCGCTCTATCCCGGGATCCTGAAGACGTGCGCGAGGGTCTACTGGGTCCACATAGAGACGCATGAGATCGACCGCGTGGTCTACGCGGGGAAGAAGTACCGCAGGCTCAACTACTTGGAAGCCCAGTTCTTCGGGAAGGTCGCCGACGAGCTCGACGCCGGCGTGGTCACGGTCGACGCCTCGGACACTTCGCCCGCCAGGTTCAGAGACTCGGTCACCGAGAGCATGAGGACGCCGTGCGAGGTCAGGGCCTTCCACAAGGCCGACAGGGACTATCCGCTGGTGTCGGCGGCGTCGATAGTGGCCAAAGTCGAGAGGGACCGGGCGGTGTCGAGGCTGCGCTCCGACCACGGCGACTTCGGCTCGGGGTACCCGTCGGACCCGCGGACGAAGGACTATTTCACGAGGTGGCTCAGGGAGGGCAAGGACCCGCCGGACTGGACTAGGAGGAGCTGGAAGTCATGGGGCAAGCTCAGGCAGAGCCTGCTCAGCCAGTCGTGAAGTCACGTCCGGCGACGGCCCAACTGTGGCAGACCTCGCCGACCGAGGCAATTTTCAAACTCATCCGTGCCGCGGTTCGAGCCCGTGTTGCTCTGTGCTCTGGTTCCACCGCGTGCAAGGAGCCGGTCCTCGCTCCCTTCCCTCATGTGCCTGCGAAGACCACCCTTCAACTGCCAGGGCGCTCATGACGGGCCTTTAATACATGGTACGCTGATAACATTGTGAGGGTGGAAGAGACACGCCCGAACAGCAGACGCTCAGGAGCAAGGTATCTCCAGGCTATCAGGTGGTCGTCCCCGCAGAACTGAGGAAGAGATATGGCATCGGTGTAGGCGACGAGGTCGTCTGGACTGTCGAGAACGAGGAGGTCAAGGCCGACTTCAGGAAGAAGCCCGGACTAGGAAACACAGTGTCGCTCGGACACGGCGGCAAGAAAGAGGCGAGTGCGGTGGAACTGAAGAAGCGCATCCAGAGAGGAGAGATTTGATCTTCCTTGACTCGTCCTTCATAATCGCGCTGGCTGACTTGGACGACCAATTCCACGAGAAGGCTGCCAATGTGCTTCTGACGCTGGACTCACGGCGTGTCATATCAGACTTGGTGCTTTCTGAAAGCGTCACCGGAGTAGGCTCAAGACTGGGAACCAAAGCCTCGCGGCAGGTCTTCGAAAACCTACTCTATGACTCGGCCACCAAGACCGTCTTTGGCAACAAGAGGCTCTACGAGAGGGCAGTGCCCCTCCTCATCAAGTACGGTGGCGAGCTTTCGTTCCCCGACTGCGTTACCGTGAGACTCATGTATGACCAAAAGATTGAACAGATCGTCTCGTTCGACTCTGACTTCGACCGTGTTGACCGCATCTCCAGGGTCTACTGAGCCTGCGGAGCAAGACGCCTGAGCCCGAGTCCTTCAGCTCACCTTCCTTGTCGGGAGACGGGTTCGAGCCGCCTCTTGTTCAGTGTTAGAGCAGACTCCTTCCGGCCTGCCTACCGCCTATCTGGACGCGAGCTTCGCCGCCGTCCTTCTACGCGGCTGTGGAGTGGGCGTGGGCTGCATCTCGAGGACACGCGCGTGGCAGACGCGCGGCTACGCCTGGCGGCGGTCCTCGGCGTAGACCAGCGCGTGGTCCTTGTCGAAGGGGCTCAGCTCGATCGTCCTCCTCACTGAGAAGCCTGCGCCCTCAAGCCTCCTCTCCTCCTGCGCGAATACCTCGTCCGGCTCCTTGAGGGCGTCTATGCTTCTTGCCTTGACCACCAAGAGCAAGGTGCCGCCGGCCTTCAGGATCTCCCTGCAGTTGGAG
>JASHUU010000053.1 GCA_030039795.1 Nitrososphaerales archaeon
CCCTGCGAACATCTTCTGCATCAGCTTCGACACCCCCTCCCTTTCGTCCGCGGGGAGCTCTGCGAGCTTCTGCTGCATGTAGGCCGGGTCGCCCCTCCTCTCGGGCGCCAGCGTACGCATGAACCTCATGCTGGCCGCCGAGTTGGCAGGGGAGAATATCTCGGCGAGCTCGCCATAGCTGTACAGGTGCGGGGCGAACGCCACGTATCCGAGGGACGCGAACCTGTTGGCCACGTCCTTGGTGTGGTCGTTGAGCCCGAATGCCTCGTGTATTACTATCACGGCAGGCCTGGCCGTCTGACCTGTCGGCCGCGCGAGGTACGCCTTGACCTCGCCTCCTCTCCCCTTGTAGCTGACCATGGAGCCCTTCTCACTCATGGCAGGAGGGTGCGCACTTGACCCGATAAAGAGTTGGTGGACCGCGCCTCGTCACCCTCGGCACGACAAGCTGGAGCACAGTTGAGTGCCGAGCAGCAGGAGGAGCTGCTGACCACCGTCCAGGTGGCCTTCGCTTCGTTGGTAATGCTTATACATGAGACTATTCTTATCTGCAAGAGACGTTGTCGGAAGACACCGCGCTCCATGTCAAGCTCTGCAGAGAAAAGGCAGATGCAGCCAGGGAGGAGCTCGGAAAGGACAGAGAAGCGGTCGTAGGAGACCTCTCAGTCAAGGCGGTGGAACAGGCCATAGAGGCCGCCGCTTCGTTGGAAGGGTTGCACTTCCATGCTGAGCCTAGACGCGCCCACTCCGCGAGGATGCGGTGGGCTAAGAGCCGATATGACGGAATTGCAAACGACCTAGACGAGCTCTGGGGAGCGTACGGTGCTCTGGGCTACGAAGGGCTCGACGGCGATAGGGCGAGGAAGGCGGTGGCGGCGATGGAGAGGGTGATTCGGAGAATTGCTAGAGAGTCGAACCTCAGTCTTACATGACCTCGTCGAGAGGATGGCTCCGGTCAGGGGCGTTGTTGGAGTGATTTTGTTCGGTAGTGTAGCGCGGGGGGACGACGACGAAGACTCCGACTACGACTTGCTCGTGCTCTTCGAGGACCGCAGCGCGATGCTGAAGGGCTGGGACGAGCTGTTCGCACGCTTGGGGAGGACGGACCTGGATGTCCACGCCATCCCGGAGACGCTGGAGGAGGTCAAGCGCTCGAATCCAGTCTTCCTGGAGCAGTTGCGGAGAGACGGGAAGGTCCTCTACTCGCGGTGGCCGATGGAAACTGCTCTGGCACCTCTGGGGTGCGAGCCGGTGGTCCTCGTGGCCTACGACATGGTGGGCCTCGCCGCGAAAGAGAAGATGCGTGTCGTCTACCACATCTATGGAAAGGGCAGGGGAGGGGCGCTGGCGGCCGGAGGGGGAGTCAAGCTGGGCGACGGATGCATCGCGCTGCCCGAAAGGGCAGGGCTTGAGCTCGCGAAGCACCTCCGGCTGAGCGGCGTTAGGGTGACCGTCATGCACGTGTTCGCCGATGGAGGAGAGCTCGGGACGGCCCGCCGCCTGGCCTCTCCGAAGGACGAGGACCGAGACAAGCTGACCAGACATGCCCTAGGCCAGCGCCGCCGCGTCCCATCGGGGCAGGAGGCAGGTCCACATAGACGGCCGGGGCCCACAGGCGCACCTGCCCACTGACTTGAACTCATGTCAGAGGGAGCCGCCACACATCTCTGAACACTTAACTGCGGCGTTCGGGTCTGAGTGGTCGTGCCAACGAAGAAGGCCATGCAGACGGAGTTGAGCCAGGGCGACTACGAGGCGATGCTTGCTCTTGCCAGTCGAAGGGGGCTGACGATTAAGGAGGCGGCGAGGCAAGCAATCCAGTGGTGGGTCGGCTCGCAATCCGACCTGGCTACCGACTCCCTCTTCATGCTCAAGCCAGTCCGGTTCAAGGTGAAGGTCAGAGGCGATGAGGTGGAGGCACTCTATGACGGAAGGTGACTGACTGATGGTTCTCGTGGACTAGCGGCGTTTCAGAACCTTCTGCGACTCAGGATGCCGTTTCCATGGCAGAGCCCCGAGGTCCTTCTCCGACCTGCCTCACCGGTCGGCCCGCTAGAAGCCGACTATAGGCAGGGTCGCGTCCCAAAGCTTCCTGGCGAGCGCCGCGTCGTAAGACGCGGGCGAGGACTTCTTCTCCTTCATCTGGTCGAAGTACCTCCCCGTGACGCCCTCCACCTCGGGCGAGGAGGCGAGGTAGACCGACGTCTTCGCTCCTTCCTTGGCGCTCGTGGCGAAGAGCCTCGACAGCCCGCCGAAGAACGAGAGCGGTCCCAGCGCCCTCCCCCAGATGTTCGTGGCTACCGTCCCTGGGTGGAGGCAGTTGACCGTGACCCCCGTGCCGTCGAGCCTCCTTGCGAGCTCGTAGGTGAAGAGCACAAGCGCCAGCTTGGACTGGGAGTATGCCTCCATGACGTCGTAGTTCTTGTCCTGCTGCAGGTCGTCGAAGTCGATCTTCCCGCCAAAGTGAGAGTTGGACGAGACGTTGACCACCCTCGAGGGAGCGCTCTTCTTGAGTATCCCGAGCAGGAGGTTCGTCAGCAGGAACGGGGCGAGGTAGTTCACCTCGAAGGTCGCCTCGAACCCGTCGCGCGTGGTCTTCCTCACCACGTTCGCGAGGCCGGCGTTGTTGACAAGCACATGGAGGGACTCGTGTCTCTTCGCATACTCGTCTGCGAACGCCCTGACGGAGGCCAGGGACGCCAGGTCGCACAGCATCAGCTCGACGTTCGCGCCGCCCGTCGCGCCCTTCACCTTCTCCAGCGCCTTCTCGCCCCGCCCCTCGTCGCGACAGACCATGACCACGCTCGCGCCGAGCGAGGCGAGCTCGCGGGCCGTGACGAGCCCTATCCCGGAGTTCGCGCCGGTCACCATGCAGACCCTGCCTTTCATCGCTCCGCCTTTCTCTTCAGGCAACTTGGAGGGCCGCCTCCGAGGCACGACATATCGCTTTTGGTCAGGATACAGAGGTCTCCGCGCAGGCCTTTCCTAGCGGGCGGAACCCACTGTGACAACGTTAATACGCAGCCGAAGACCTCAGACCCTTCGATGGTTGGGCCGGTTCCGAGCGCTCGGCGTCGTTTATCCTTGCTCGTGGTCGTGGCGCTTCTTTGTTCGGGGCTGACGCTCGGTTCGGTGGCGGGCTCGACCCTCCTTCCTCCCTCTGCTTTGGCGGCTCCGTCGTCTGCAGTGGTCAACGACGGCACGGCTGCCGCCAACGCCACGACCGCCACCAGTACCGCCGCGGTCACCAACGTCACGCAGACGACGGTCATCTACGTCACGGAGACGACGGTGACCGCGACTGGTTATCCCGCGGTCGCCTCCTGCCCGGCCCCCTCGAACAACCCGACGGGGACCTGGCCGACTCAGCCTTCATACGGAAGGAAGATCGTAAGCGCCGCGGGCCTGATCTGGGAGTTCTATGCGAACGGGACCGACATAGTATACAGGACGTCGGCCTCCGGCTCGACGTGGAGCGCACCGACTGTGGTCATCCGTGGAGGCCTCTACGGTTCGTTAGGGCCCGTGCAGGGGTATTGGTTCACTGTGTACCAGGTGCCCTCTGACCCTGCTCACATATGGTTCGCATACGCTGTCTCCGCGACGTCCGACAACTCCTTCGAATACAGCAGCGGCACGCTGAACTCAAACGGGACGATGACATGGAGCGGTGTGCCGCAGTCCGGCTTCACCGCCGGCGTGAACCCGGACGTACCTTCCCTAACCTTTGACACCAAAGGCGACATGTGGCTCGCGGTGAAGACCACCGGCGCCTATCCCGAGCGCCAGATAGAGGTGTTCGAACTGAGTCCTGGCGCGAACTCTTCGGACTGGAAGGAGGTCCTTGTTGCCGGCGGGTTCTCTCCGTGGCCGGAGCCCATCCTTACGCCACTCTCGGATGGAGGAATGGTCCTCTCGGTAATGGCCGAGAACGGCACCGTTTCCGCGTACACCACTCTCAACGGCGGCGAGAACTGGACGTCACCAGTCTACGCGCCCGGCACATATCAGGACTTCAGCGCCGTCTCGGCGGGCGATGCCGTGTACTACGCCGCCGCCACCACCGGCGGAGAAGTGCTCGTGTGGAACTACACCGTCTCTGGCGGAATGGGCAGGGCGACCGAGGTCTCGCCCGCCGGGGGAGCCTACTGCGGGGCCACCATATCGACGGACGGGGCGTCGACGCTGGCGGTTGGCTACACTAACCTGACCGCAGTCATGGTGACAGCCAGCACGGACCTCGGCGGCAGTTGGACACGCTCGGCGGCCGTCTCTGAGGGGGACACAGGGATAGACGGACTCTCGTTGACGAGCGACTACTACCTGCCGGGAGAGATGTTGATGATGTGGTCCTACGGGCCTGAAAACGGCACCTACGCCATAGGGACCGCCGCCATGCCTCTCTCTTCCAAAGCCGTCGCGGTTCCGCGGGCCGCCGGAAGTCAGGCTGCTCAATCAGGATATGTCGCCTATACCGTCACGACGGTGTCGGACGGAGTCGTGCAGACCTTCTCGATCGAGGAGACCGTCTCACAGAGTTCTGTCAAGGGGGAGTCAGTGCTCTCTCTAGTCCTTAGCACGGCTTCTACCAACCTGACGTACTCTCACCTGGTCAACTCGTCGCTGGCGCTATTCCCGTACCTGCCTATGGTCACGAACTCGACGTACTCGTACAAGAACGACTCCGACGACATCACGATTCACATCACCAAGGACGGCACCGCGAGCTCAGGAATCCGAGGAACCCAGTACACGCTCGAGATCTATTCTTTCTACGCTAGCATCTCAAGGGCGCAGATGGCTCCAGTGACCGTCGACGGCAACCTCACGGTCCTGCCCTCGGGGTTGATCTACACGTTCTACCTGGCCTCGAACGGGACGAGCGCCTACCTAACCCTGGCCTCCACCTCGCTTCCTCTGCAGGCGAGCTCGGGCAGCATGGGCACTCAGGCGGCCTCGGCAGGCGTAGGCGTGTCGGCGGTCGTAGGCACCCTCGCCCTGTCACTCGGAGTGAAGTCAAAGCGAGGCAAAAGGCAGGAAGGCGCCAAGAAACCGGACTACTGGGTGGACTGAGCTCGCCGAGTCGTCACAGGAACGGGAGCTCCGCCTGACGGAACAGGTCGTGGCGCTGGACGGGGCCGTGAAGGACTACGGCTCGAAGAAGATAGGGCCGATAACACTGAGGGTGGAAAGCGGCGAGATCGTCGGGTTCCTCGGGCCGAACGGCTCGGGAAAGTCCACGACCATCAGGATGCTCCTGGGCCTCATCCGACCGAGCTCGGGCAGCGTCAGGCTCATGCAGAGCGACCCCATCCGCCAGCACGAGAAGGCGCTCGCCGAGGTAGGGTACTCCCCCGAGCTCCCCAACCTTCAGACCTTCCTCTCCCCCCGCGAGCTGCTGGACCTCACTGGCAGGCTCCGCGGCCTCAGCGGGAGGGCCCTCGAGAGCGAGACGCCCAGGCTGCTCGCCGACGTCGGGCTGGCTGAGTACGAAGGCTACAAGATCTCGAAGCTCAGCAAGGGGATGGTACAGAGGCTCAGCGTGGCCCAGGCGATGGTCGGGTCACCGAAGCTGCTGGTGCTCGACGAGCCCACTATCGGGATAGACCCCGCGGGCGTGGCGCACTTCCGCTCCCTGTTCAGGGACTTCGTGCAGAAGGGCGGCACCATACTGCTGTCTTCGCACATACTCTCCGAGGTGGAGGCGCTCTGCACCGGGCTCGCGGTGATTCACTCGGGCTCCTTGGTGTACAGGGGCGAGCTGCAGAAGTTCGTCCCCACATGGGTAGGCGCGAGGACCATCTCAGTCGAGCTGGGAGGGCCGGCAGACGACGCGCTCGTCCGGGCGCTCTCGGGCGTCAGGGGGGTCACCGGTGTGAAGGCATCCGGGGAGAAGCTGCTCATCGAGGTCTCCAAGGAGGCCGACCCCAGGGGCGAGATATCCAAGCTCATCGTCGGCTCCGGCGCGAGGCTCCTATCGATGGGGTACTCTAGAGATGAGCTCCAGGAGGCGTACGTCAACTCCATGCGAGGGACCATCGAATGAGGGCAGGCAGGGTCTTGACGCTGTCCCGCTATGAGATCAGGAGGGCCGTCGCGAGGAAGAAGGTCCTCGCGGTGGTCGCCCTGACCATACTTCTGGACACGGCCCCGTACTATGCCCTCGCGGTCGCGGGCGTCTCCCTGATTCCTGCAACGTACCACCCGTACCTCTGGGTCGTGGGGATTTTCATCCCCCAGGCGTTCTTCCTGCAGTTCATCGCGCTGCTGATAGCCGCAGGTTCCATGTCCGAGGAGTACGAGCAAGGCACCGCGGAGGTACTGCTTTCGAAGCCCGTTTCAAGGAGCGAGTACTTCTTCGGGAAATATCTCGGGGGCTACATCCTGCTCATGATGGTCGTCGGCCTGAACGCCGTCCTCACCGTCTCCTCGGCCACCTTCGTCTTCGGCCCCCAGGTGGGGCTCCTGGTGCTCCCGCTCGTCCTGGTCGTGCAGGTGTTCTCGGGACTGGTGTTCTACTCCGTGGCCTTCATGATAGGGGAGCTCGTCAGGAGGTCGTCGCTCTCCTACATCCTCTCGTCGGCCATCTTCTTCACAAGCGAGATAGTCGGTATCTACCTGACGGTGATCTACAGCCTCACTGGGGAGGCGGTCTTCAAGACGGCGAGCCTCTACCTTCCGACCTCCCCCGTCGACTCCCTGCCGCTGCTTCTGGCGGAGCCCAGGCTCCCCGGGACGGTGCAGCTGCTTTTCAGGCTGGGAGGCGTCGGCGCCGTTGAGACGTCGGTGGCCTTCTCCGTGCTGCTGATAGCCGCCTATTCCGTCGTCGCGACAGCCATCGCCATCGCTTATTTCTCCAGGGTGGACATCGCGAAGAAGATCGCCTGAATCAGATACCGACGGGCTCCTTTCAGGCTGAGGGCTCCAGCGCGAGGCACCCGGTACACGGGCGAGTGCGCGTCGCCGACAGTTTCCTCCGTCCGAGTCGAACGGATATTAACCTCTCAGAGCCTCACGAGCCGAGTCCGGCAATTTGTCTGACGAGTCTGTTGTAGGCCCAGAGAGGACCGGCGAGGTTCCGCTCCTGGCCATAGGCACCGACGACGGCGAGTCCTTCGCCATAGACGCGAACGTGATAGTGACAGGGAGGACGTGCATCATCGGCGCTAGCGGGAGCGGGAAGAGCTACGCCGTCGGCGTGATCTGCGAGGAACTCTGCAAGCACGGAGTCCCCTTCGCCCTCGTCGACTCGGAGGGAGAGTACTCGGGCCTCAAGCAGAAGTACGAGGTGGTCTGGGTGGCGGACGACGAGAGGGCCGACTTGAAGTGGGGGAGCTTCGTGAGGAAGGAGCTCGCCGCGCAGGCGCCCGACGTCCCTCCTCTCATACTGGACGTCTCGGAGTCGAAGGACGGGCGCCAGAGGATAGGGGCCCTCCTCTCGGAGCTCTACAAGGAGATAGAGGAGAGGCGTGTCCCGTACCTGGTGATCGTCGAGGAGGCGGACAAGTTCATCCCGCAGGACGGGGAGAGGCTCCCCATACTCGACGAGATAGCCCGAAGGGGGAGGAAGCGGGGGCTCGGACTGATGATATGCACCCAGAGGCCCTCTGTGGTCGACAAGAACATCCTCAGCCAGTGCGGGAACCAGCTGATAGGCAAGCTCGTGATAAGGAACGACCTCGAGGCGGTCTCCCAGTTCTTCCCGGAGCGGACCCTCCCGAAGCAGCTGACGGGCCTGGAGCCGGGAAGCTTCTACGCCTTGGGCGGCCTGTCGCCCGTCCCGAAGCGGGTGACCATCAGGACGCGCGAGACGAGGCCGGGCGGGGTCACCCCCCAGCTGGCCAGGCGGGAGGTCAGGCCGCTGAAGATGTCGAAGGTGCAGGCGGAACCAGAGTCAATGGCTGCCGAGGCGGCGGTAGAGGAGGTGACAGAGGCGCCTCCCCGGACCAAGCCCTCAGGTGCCCCTGCCGAGGTCGTGGACCTGACCCCTCAGCCGGGGACTCCCCTGGGCCTTCCATACGCCGTGACCCCCGAACAGGTCCTCGGGCGGGTCAAGAGGCTGAGGAGCTTCGGCCTCTTCGGCCAGCAAGAGGTGATAGGGGCCTTGGAGCCGGTCAGGCGGAGGCTCCTCGAGGTGGGCGTGGGCCTGAAGACGGGCGTCCTGAACAGGAAGTACGAGACGAGGTACATGGTCGTGGACGCCGCGACCGGCCGGAGGGCCGAGCTCGGGAAGAGGCTGACGCTGGAGGAGGGCCTTGAGCGCTTCGTGGGGCTGGAGGCGAGGGACGTCCAGACGCTCATGGAGCTCAGCGACGGGTCATACTCGAGCGCTGTGGACATTGCAGACAAGGTCGGGATCTCGGCGGGCACGGCAAGGAACGTCCTGAAGGAGCTGGAGAGGAGGAAGCTGGCGAAGTCCAGCGCGATGGGCAGGGTGACGGTGTACAGGAGGACGGTCGGCTCTCCCGAGCTGGGGCTGACCGGAGTGCCGCTGGAGCTCTCGAAGGTAGAGGCCGACGACGGGCCGAGAGGGAGAGAGGTCAACGAGCAGCAGCTCAGGGAGGTGGTCAAGGGCCTGAGGGCAGACTACGACTTGGTCAGCGTCAGGGCCTTCTCATACCCGCTCTACCGCATCCGTCTGGCCTTGGGGAGTAAGGCGAGGACCGTGTGGATGGACGGAGTCACCGGCGAGGAGACGCAGCTCCCCGGGCAACAGTCCTGACGGAGGCTCAGGGCAGCTGTCGCCCGTCGCCTTCCCCTGGGCCTTCAGTACTGCCGGTTTGCCGCTTCCTGCGCGATGCGAAGGCGACCAGGTAGACGGAGACGACGACTGCGACGGCTACCGCTAGAGGCAGGTCTCCTTCAGCCGACTGCTCCGCCCCGGCGGGCTGCGACGCGAGGAACGGAGGACAGCCAACGCATATCGCAGATCCGCTGTAGATTGAAAGCGCGAGAGTCTTGATGTAGCTCTGCCCGTCGACTGTCTCCCGGAATTCGAGCGTCAGGTTGTACGCCGTCCGGGTGTCGTTAGTGGCCGTGATGTTCATGTCTATCGCGAGGAAAATCAGCTCCCCGGATGGGACGCTCAGGTCGGTCTGGCTCACGACGACGCTGATTGACTGAGGAAGCGGCGCCACCGCGCCGTTGCTCCACGAGCCTAGGACGTCGACGGTCACGTTGAGGGGCTGCGGTGCGGCGCCGGGTCCAGGGGAGTACACTACGCCGAAGGGGAACAGGCCCACATTGCTTGACCCCGAGGCCGACTCGGAGGCAGGAAGGGGGAACGGCCCTGGCGCATGCATGACTGCTTCGACCGAGTCCGTTGGGACGATGGTGAGGTTGGCCACCGAGACGGCGCCAGGGGCTCGTGCCACTATCAGCAGGGTGTCGCTGCTGTCGTTCGAGACCGACGTGAAGGGCATGACCGCGCCGACCAGGGTCAGAGTGCTCGTGGCCGTGCCAGACGGGCCCGCGGTCACGCTGGGAGGGTTGAAGCTTGTCCAGACCGTTCCGTTTCCTTCCGCGGCCAGTTGGGGTGATGCGAGGACTCCGCCGGTCTGCAGTGTCACGTCGGTCCCGGGCGCCGCTTGAATCGTGACTGGGAACGTCTCGTAGCCCACGAAGCTGATGCCGATGGAGTCCCCCGCGCCCTGTGCGTACTCACAGACCCCGAACCATGAAGGGCTCCCGACCGTCACCCGGACGGCCGCACCCGCCTGCGATGCTGCGACTACCTGCGTGCCGTTCGACGCTGGGTTGGGGCCGCAGTCGTACCCGAGTGGGCTGGAGTCGGGCTGTCTTGGAGAGGCGCTTTGCGCCGCTGGAGCGGTCC
>JASHUU010000054.1 GCA_030039795.1 Nitrososphaerales archaeon
CCTCCATTACAAGATAGTCCCAGGTCTTGTTGAAGCAGCTGGCCGCCGTCCTCCTGTGGTACTCCTTCTCGGCCTTCGACACTTGCACAGCCCAGTTCTCTAGGCGATGTAGGCTGTTAAGCGTTGTACACAGATGAGGTCCTGCGACTCCAATAGCTCTTCAATCACCCTGAGGATAGGGAGGTGGAGGTCGTTAAATATCGGAGACAGGTCAGAACTAGAGTGTGGCAGAGAAGGTTACAGGTTGGCTCGAACGGGTTCTGCTTCCCCAGATCGGCGAGCTGAAGGGTGAAGTCAAAGCCATCAATGGGAGGCTCGATGGCCTCGAAGGCAAGGTTGGCGGATTGGAGGCTAAGGTGGATGGCGAGTTCGCGGCAGTCCACACTGAGATCAAGAGGCTCGACGACAAGATTGACGGGTTGGACAAACACATGGACTTCTCCCAAAGGCTGGCGGTTGTGGAAGAGAGGGTCAACAAGCTCCAAGCGCGGAAATAGACCTGGCGCACTCGTCCCGCAGCGACCTAACTGTGCGACGGAGGTAACAGAATCCCTCGCGACGCACCTAGTAGCATACGGCGCAGCGGATGGGCAGTCGCCCGGACAGGCCGGGTCGGGAGCGCTGGTATCGACGTCGATGTCAACGTTGATGCTGGGGAGGCCGGTCAGGGGGCGGCGTCGAACTCCTCTTTCGGAGGCAGCTTACGGGTGGTGGGACTTCCTGCGCCTCGCCCAGACGTAGTACCCCGCCGTCGCAACAGCTGCAAGAGTTGCAAGACCGACTATGCGGAGCCAAAGAGTCCCTCGGATTGGTATGCTGGAGTAGGAGATCGCCGATATGGAGCCTGAGGGCGGATACCCAACGTAGGAAGGTTCGCTGCTCACAAAGATCTCCCCCTTCGCGGGGTCGTAGACGACGCCCACCGGTTGGCTTCGGACCTTCACCGTCGCGACTACGGAGTTGGTCGAGTCTGATATGACTGACAGGGAGCTGGATGCCTGGTTGACCACGAACATCTCTCGCGCGCTGGAGTCATACGTGATCCCAAAGGGGAAGCTTCCCACCTTGATGCTCGCGACCACAGCGTTGGTCGCGCCTGATATCACGTAGACATTCCCTCCCTCAGGGTCGGTCACGAAGACCTCTCCCTTGGATGTGTCGTAGGCGAGCGCGTTCGGATAGCCAACGCCGCTCACAGCCGCAATGACGGTGTTGGTGGAGTCGGATATCACAGAGACGGATCCGCCGGCCAGCATGTTGGCTACGAAGACCTCCCCGTTCGCGGGGTCGTAAGCGAGGCCCAACGGAAGGGCTCCGACGCTCACATTGGCAACCACAGCGTCAGACGAATCGGATATCACCGAGACGGAGTCGGAGTATTCATTGGCCACGAAGAGCTCACCCTTGGAAGGGTCATAGACGATGCCTTCCGCGCCGAAGCTCCCATACTGCCCGGCGCCGCCCAGGAAAGTCTCCGTTGAGGCGAACCTCACTGTCGCCACCACCGAGTTGTTGGAGTCTGATATCGCTGAGACAGTGCCGGAGCCCTCGCTGACTACGAGGACTTCCCCTTTGGCGGGGTCGTAGGCGAGACCGCTCGGATAGTGCCCCACGGTCACGTTCGCAACCAAAGAGTCGGTGGTGTCTGATACCACCAGGACGCTGTACGCGTCAAGGGTGGCCACGAAGACTTCCCCCTTCGCGGGGTCATATGCGAGCGCCTCAGGGAGGGGACCGACGCTCAGCACCGTTCCCGACGCGCTCGAGGAGGGGTCTCTGGCCGAAGGCGCTGGAGCGGCCCTCACCTGGAGAAGGCCAAAGGCCGAGGACAGCGTGAGGACGGTTACGAAGGTCAGCGAGAGATAGGTTCGGCCGCGAGCGGGTCGCCTTGTCAAGATCCCGTGTAGCCATCTCCGTAGGGCGTGGCTTAACCATGACGGTGTGCTCTATGCCGTCATCGAGTTGACGACGGTAGGTTCGGAGGGCGCCGCGAAGAAGCTCGCGGTCCCCTGCGCACACTGGGCAGTGGCGCCCTCCAGAGGGCACTCCCCACGTGTCCGCCTACTGAAATCTATGCGGGGGGTGGGATTCGAACCCACGAACCCCTGAGGGATGGGATTTCTGAGGGCTCAGCCCCGCTTAAGTCCCACGCGTCCACCGCCGTCGGCGATTTTGACCAGGCTCAGCAACCCCCGCATGGAGCGCTCCTCTTCCGCTCATCAAAAGTGTTTCCGAGCCTGCAGGGCCGTCGGTAAGCTGGCCGGAGACTAGGCACTCTACGACGTCTTCCTCGACCGTCGCTAACCAGCCGCTGGTTCCCGACCTTGACTCCCCCGCGGGGCCCGATGCAATAGTGGCAGAGTCGCGTCCCTCGACTGGAAGCCGACCGTGCAGAAAGGTTCCGTGCCGAAGGGGGCGTGAGCCCCTGCATCCGCTCGCTTCAACGCGAGCTCGCCTTGGAGAGCCCGTTCAGTAGTGCGCGCAGAGTCTTGGTGTTCGCCACGTCTTTGGCCTTGAGCCAGGCCCGCCTGGCCACCAGCAGCCCATACCCGAGGTTGTCGAGCTCGCCCACCGAGTGCGCGTCGGAGTCCACCACCAGGGGGACCCCTTCCTCCATCGCCCGCTTCGCCCACACCTCGTCGAGGTCGAGCCTCTTGGGCTGCCCGTCTATCTCGAGCATCTTGCCGTTCTCCTTCGCGGTCTCGATGACCTTGGCGAGGTCGAGCGGGTTGCCCTCCCTCCTCCCTATCAGCCGGTTGGTCGGGTGGCAAAGGAAGTCGACCGAGGGGTGCGAGAGCGCCCGAGCGGCCCTCTCCGTCAGCTTCTCGGCGCCCTGCCCGAAGTTCTGATGCAGGGACGCACCCACCAAGTCGAACCTGTCCAGGAAGTCCCTGTCGAAGTCCAGGGAGCCGTCGCCCTTGACCTCCACCTCCACGGCGCGCAAGACCCTGAACGGGGAGAGCTTCTCGTTGAGCTTCTCCACCTCCTTCCACTGCCTCTCGAACCTCTCCCTGGAGAGGCCGTTGGCCACCCGGACGGACTCGGAGTGGTCAGTGATGGCCATGTACTCGTATCCCTTCTCTCTTGCCCCTGCCGCCATGTCGGCGATCTCCGCAGAGCCGTCGCTCCACGTGGAGTGCATCTGGAGGTCCCCCTTGATGTCGTCCAGCTTCACGAGGTCCGGGAGCCTGCCTTCGAGGGCCGCCTCTACCTCGCCCCTGTCCTCCCTGAGCTCGGGGGGCACGAACCCCATGCTGAGGGACCAATACACCTCCTCTTCGGTCCTGCCCGCCACCTTCTTCCCCGCCCCGTCGAAGAGGCCGTACTCGTTCAGCTTGAGCCCCTTGCCTATCGCGAGGTTCCTGAGCGCTATGTTGTGGTCCTTCGACCCTGTGAAGTAGACGAGGGCGGCGCCGTACTCTGACTCCCCGAAGAGCCGCGCGTCCACCTGCACGCCTTCGTCGAGCTTGACGCTCGTCCGCTTCTGCCCGCTCTCCAGCACTTGGGCGACGCCAGGGCACCCTTTCAGGGCGTCGACGACCCTGGGGTCGGTCGAGAGCAGGTCGATGTCCCCGACCGTGCTCCTGCCTCTCCTCAGGCTACCCGCCATCCCGACCGGTATGCCGAGGGCCCCGAAGTAGGAGGACATCTTCTGGAAGACCCCCTCAGCCTCGGGGAGGAGCATCCTCCTCTCGAAGCTCTCGAGCCTGTCTATCCCGACGCGGAGGGAGTCTCTTACCTCCGGACCGAAGACAGAGTCGAGGCTCCCAGAGTCGAGCGCCTTCTTCAGGTCTTCTACGCTCATGATGCCCAGCTCGTGGGAGAGGCGGTAGGCCGTCCTGGGCCCGACGCCCTGGACCTTCATCAGCCGGGGGACGCCCGGGGGCGTCTTCTCCTCCAGCTCCTGGACCAGCCTGAGCTTCCCCGTCCTGAGGTACTCGTCTATCTTCCTCGCTATGCCCTCTCCTACGTACTTCACGTCCTCCAGCCTCTTCTGCTTCCAGAC
>JASHUU010000055.1 GCA_030039795.1 Nitrososphaerales archaeon
GCCATCCCCAGCCAGTCGGTCGGGAGGGGCGTGGTCCTGTTGCAGGACAGGAGACGCGCGGTCATCTCCGACGATGGGACGGTGGCCTGCCAGCCCGGCCTGGTAAAGGCAGACCTCAACGACCTGCTCGGCTCCTCCGGGAGGTGGATGCCCGTGGACCCCTCGAGTTACAGGAGCTGCACGGTCGGAGGGATGACCTCTAACAACTCCTCGGGCATCAGGACCGCGAAGTACGGCTCCACCATAGACCACGTGACAGGGCTGAGGGTCGTCACTCCAGGCTCCCAGGTCATCGAGGTCGGGGCTGTCCCGGTCCAGACCGCTCTCTCCTCCGACCCCAGAACCAGGAAGGTCGCCGAGCTGCTGCTCGACAACGAGCGCTCCATCAGGGAGGAGCGGCCTCCTGTCACCAAGAACTCGTCTGGCTACAGGCTGGAGAGGGTCCTGCACGACGGGCTCTTCGACATGCGCAAGCTCTTCGTGGGATCCGAGGGCACGCTGGGCGTGGTAACGGAAGTCTCCTTCCGGACTTCGGCGCGGCCGGAGAGCCGGCTGCTGCTCGTCGTCGAGGCCGAGCTCGGAGAACTCGGGCAGACTGTGTCCGAGTTCAGAAGGCTGGGTCCGTCCGCCGTAGAGCTGGTGGACAAGACGGTGTTCAGGCAGGTCGGCCGAGAACGGATGGTGGCGCCCTACTCGCGGGGCACAGGCGACTATCTCGTCTTCTCGGAGTTCGACGGAAGCTCAGGTCAGGTCCAGGAGAAGGCCGAGGAGGTCGCTTCGTCCCCCGTGGCAAAGTACGAGCCTCTCGCGCTCACGGGCGCGGCAGAGGTCGCCCGGGCCTGGGAGGTCAGGAACGAGACCCTGAACGTTGCGCAAGAGATGAAGAACGGGGCCGAGGTCCTCGTGCCCGGCGTCGAGGACCTGGTGGTCCCTCCCGACAGGCTCGCGGACCTGGTGTCACTTCTCCGGACGCAGTTCGAGAAAAGGGGCCTTACCTACATCTCGTACGGGCACGCGGCGGACGCCAACCTTCACGCGAGGCCCCTGCTGGACCCCGGGTCGCCCCGCGACAGGCGGCTCCTCGAGGAGCTGATGGAGGACTGCTTCGAGGCGGTGTGGAGGATGAAGGGCTCGATGACCGGGGAGCACGGCGACGGGATGCTCAGGGCGAGGTTCGTCGAACGGCAGTACCCGAAGACCTATCACGTGATGAAGGAAGTGAAGAGGCTCTTCGACCCGAAGGGAATGCTCAACCCCGGCGTGAAGGTCGCGTAGCAGACACAGCCCTTGCGAGGAGCCGGGCGACGCGGACAGGCTCGGGGACTGAGCCCTGCAGCGAGAAGGCGTCGAGGACTGAGGCGGCCTCGGCATCTCCGACACCGGCAGTCCTGACGAACACGTCGTGACCGGAGGCGAGCCGGACCCTCTTACGCGCTCCCAGCGCCCTGTAGGCCGCGAGCTTCTCCTCCGAGGAGCCGGGGAAGTGCCGTCTGATCGCGTCCTCGATCCCGCGCGTCTCCTTGTAGGTGAGGCACACGACCGGGACCCTGACCCTCCTCGAGAGGCCGTCGACGTCGACGATGTTGTAGAGGCTGAGCACGGCGCCTGACACCATGACCAGGTTGACATCGTTTCTCCGGAGCCTCCTGTAGAGCGCGACTATCGAGGACGTCGCGTCGTCGCCGCCCACCGAGGTCCTCCCTATGGCCACTCCGTCCACCACCATGTCTCGCCTCATGACAACGCCAGCTAGGACGGAACTCTTGCTCCCCTCCCTGAAGCTCTCCGCCACTCCCAGCGCCCTTATCCCGGGCTTGTTCATGTGGAGGCGCACGCCGACCGCCTACGCGTGGACGCGCTCCCTATCCTTTTAACCATTGGAGCCCCACGGGCCTCGTGGCAAAGATCTACTCCCTGAAGGCAGGCGTGCAGCTGCCCGAGGGGATACTCGACGTCGCGGCCCGGGAAGGTGTCAACACCGTGGGGGTGGAGGCAATCGGGGGGGTGGACAGACTCAAGCTGGCGTACTTCAACCACGAGTCAAAGAAGTACGAGGAGCACGAGTTCCAGGAGTTCATGGAGGTGACTTCGATGCTCGGCAACATCACCTCGAAGGACGGGAAGCCGTTCCTACACATCCACGGGACCTTCGGAAGGAGGGACCTCAGCACCGTGGGCGGCCACATCGTCTCGGCGCGCGTCATGCCCTTGCTGGAGGTCATCGTCTCTCCTACGGAGAACGCGGCCTTCAGGAGGTTCGACGAGGAGACGGGTCTCAACGTGGTGTACAGGACCGAATAGCGTCGAAGCAGCGAGGCTCAGTCTAATGCCTTCCGGTCATCTTGACCTAACCGTAACTCTGTAACATCACAGCCTCGTCCCGACTTTGGCCGGGCCGACTAAAAGTCCTTGCGGTTCGCTACCGCCCCCGTCCCCGACAGCGGGAGGTCGAGCACTGTGATCAGCCCCGGCCGGGCCTTCGCGACCCTCTCCGCGGCGTGGACAGCGACGGCCACCGTCGCCGAGTCGCCGAACACCCCGCCTTCGAACCTGAGCGTGATGTCGGGGTCCCCGCGCACCTCCACCAGGTCGAAGTCGGCGGAGGCCGTCGTCATCTCCAGGTCGAGCCTGACTCCGCAGGGTCCCGCCCTCCCTTCGGCGAACTGCTTCACCCCTGCTACGAGCCCCCGGGAGTCCATCACCGGGGAGGTCGCCTGCCTTAGCTCCTCGAGCTCCCTCCCCAGAGACATCGCGATGAGGCGCGCAGACTCCCCCAGGCCTACGTGCCCCAGCGCGCCCTTGCGCAGGCCCTCCTCGAAGGCCGCTTCGGTCAGCCCTACGCCGGTCTTCGCCTGGAGCTGCCTGCGGCGCCTGCCCACGTTTACCGACCGCGTCACGTGAACGGTGGACGGGCTCCTAGACGCCGTGAGGACGAGGGCAGGGACCGCGTCCATGACGAACCCCGGGTTGACGCCCACCCCTACGACGGTCGTGCCCTTCTCCTTCGCGAGCGCGTCTATCCTGGCAGCCGCCTCCGGGTCCGCTGACCAGGGGAACGACATCTCCTCGGAAGTGGTCACCACGTCCAGGCCCATCGAGGTGGCTTCCAGCACGCCCTTGGCGACGTCGGCGAGCCTCGACTTCGTCGAAATCACTGCGACGTCCGCGTCCGCCGCCTCCTTTCCGATGGAGCTTGCCACAGCGCACGGAACGGGCAGACCCGTGAGCTCAGCCAGCGTCCTTCCGCTCTTCGACGGGTCGCTGTCCACCGCGGCGACTATCGTGTGGGACCGTTCGACGAGGTACCGCGCGATCTCGGCGCCTATCCCGCCGATGCCGACCATCACGACCTTGACCATGGTTTTCTGCCTCGCTCCAGCGGATATTAAGGGGAGCCTAGGCCCGCGTTCAGCACAGCTCGAGCATCCTGGTGTATGACTCGACGGACTGGACGAAGTTCGTGAGGGTCCTCACGGGCACGAGCGCCACGCCGTCCACGAACCCCCCCTCGGGGGCCGAGAAGCTCAAGATGACTGAGGCGATGGGAGGGCCGCCCGCCATCCTTCGCTTGAGGATCAGGCTCCGCCTCTTCTGCGCGGCCGCGATGTCGGCCAAGGACGTGTTGGAGTGGGCCTTCGACCAGTGCTTGCAGTCTATGCTGAGGGTCATGGTCGGGCCCGACGCCACGATGTCGATCTGGACCCTGGGCTTCGTTATCACCACGTTCTCTCTGACGACGTACCCCGACAGACGCAGGAGCCGAGCGCAGAACGACTCGAACTCCTTCCATCCTAGGTGCTTGGAGACCACCTCCGGCGCCACTCCGAGCCTGACCGCGGCGAGGGCCCTGACCACACGCTGCCCCTCCTCGTCGGCGGGGCTCGCCCCGGTCTCGGCCATGACTGCGGCGAGCGCCCTCTCCGCCTTGGGCCCTCCCGGAGCCCCGCCGATGAAAGCGCCGACCTCGCCCTCTGAGACCATAGCCCCCACTGCCTAGAACCTTCTGAGCGAGTCTTCGTGCCGCCAAAGCGTAAATAGATTTGGGCGAGTCTGCGCCTCTTGTGGAGTCTGGCGCGAAGAAGATAGCCGTGGCCGTCGCGCTCATCCTCTCGGCTATGGCCCTGGACTTGACGTCAAGCTACTCCTCCTTTCCGATCGGCCAGCTCGTGGTCTCGTTCGTCTTGGCGATAGCAGGGGCCTTCGTAGGGTTCACTGGACTGGTCGACTTCCTCTCGACCAGGTTCTAGTACAGCCAGCACGAGACGTAGTGGCCGTCCTCGACCTCTCTGAGTTCAGGCACCTGGTCGGAGCACTTGGGCATGGCGAAGGGGCAGCGAGGATGGAACCTGCACCCTGACGGGTAGGCGGAAGCGTGGGGTATCTCCCCCTTGACGTTGACCGAGCGGGTGACCTCGCGGAGCGAGGGATCTATCGCAGGCGAGGCCTGGAGGAGGGCCTGCGTGTAGGGGTGCAGCGGCTTCGAGGCGATCGCCTCGGACGGGCCGAGCTCGACCAGGTTCCCGAGGTACATGACGGCTATCCTGTCGGAGATCACCTTCGCCACGGCCATCTCGTGGGTGATGAAGAGTATGCCCACCCCGAGCTCGTCAGCTATCGACCTCATTATCTTCAGTATGTCCCCTTTGAGCGAGACGTCAAGCATCGATACTGCCTCGTCCGCCACTATGAAGTCAGGGTTGAGAAGGAGCACCCTCGCTATGCTCACCCGCTGCCTCTGCCCCCCGGAGAGCTGGAAGACGAAGCTCGAGAGTATGTCGTTGGGCAGCCCTACGCGGCGGAAGACGTCTTCGACCGCGCTCTCTATCCTCTCCTTGCCCTTCACGCCGTGCGCCTGCAGGGGTATCTTCAGCACGTCGAAGACCCTCATGTTGGGGTCCATGGACGAGAACGGGTCCTGGAATATTATCTGGAGGTGCTGTCGCAGTTGACGCCAGTCTCGCCCCTTCGCCGACTCCACGTCGGTCGAGGTCTCCCCTTGGGAGAAGACCACCTTCCCCGAGGTCACCCTCTGAAGGCCTATGGCGGCCCGGCCCAGGGTCGTCTTCCCGGAGCCGCTCTCCCCGACGAGCCCCACGACCTCGCCCCTCCCCACGTGGAGCGTGGCCCCGTCGACGGCCCTGACGACAGAGACAGGCCTGAGGAGCTTCTTCTTGGTGAAGAGGACGCTCACGTTGTCGAGCGCGATGACGGGCCGCTCAATAGAGCCAGCAGGCAACGCTCTGCGCCTCCCTGACTCCTTTCAGCTGCGGCTCCTCCTTGGTGCACACCTCCATGGCGTACGGGCAGCGCGGGGCGAACTTGCAGCCCGGCGGCAGGTTAGCCAGGTCGGGCATGAAGCCGGCTATCCCTTCTATCTTCGTGCTCTTGAGAGTGGGTATGGACGCGATGAGCCCCTTCGTGTAGGGGTGCTTCGGGTCCCTGAATATCTCCTCCGCCGTCCCCACTTCCGCCATCCGGCCCGCGTAGAGGATGTAGGCCCTGTCGACTATCTCGGAGAGGAGGGCGAGGTCGTGTGTTATGATGAGTATCGAGATGTGCTTCTCCTTCCTGAGCTTCTTGAGGAGGTTGATTATGCTGACCTGGGTCACCACGTCGAGCGCTGTCGTGGGCTCGTCGGCTATGAGGAATGGCGGGTCCACCGCTAGCGCCATCGCTATGAAGGCTCGCTGCTTCTGCCCTCCGGAGAGCTCGTGGGGGAACCTCTCGGCTATCGAGGGGTCGAGCTCGACCATCCTCAGGAGCTCCCTGGTCCGCGCCGCAGGGTCCCCGCCGTAGCGGTGTATCTCCAGGACCTCCTCGATCTGGTCCCCGATCGTGAAGACGGGCGTGAACCCGTTCATCGAGCCTTGGAAGATCATGGCTATCTTCTTCCATCTGTACGTCTCCCTGAACTGGGTGGCCGTCAGCTTCAGCACGTCGTTCCCTTCGAAGAGGATGCTCCCCGAGGCTATGCGCCCGGGCGGATATATCAGGCGCGACACGGCGAGGGACAGCGTGGTCTTCCCGCACCCGCTCTCGCCTGCCAGGCCGACGATCTCCCCCTCCGACACGTCGAGGCTGACTCCGTCCAGCGCCTTCACCTCGCCCCTGGACGAGGAGAAGTAGACGCTGAGGTCCCTCACCGACAGCATCACTTGGTCGACACCCTGGGCGCTATGATTCTCTCGAGCGCGAAGCCGAGGAGGACGAAGGGTATCGCGGAGATGATGATCATCAGCCCCGGAAAGATGACCCACCACCAGAACCCGAACACCGCGGCCTCGCTCGCGAACGCGCTGTCCAGTATCCCTCCCCAGGTCACGAGGTTCGCCGGCCCTATGCCGATGAAGTAGAGCGTCTCTGCGAGCAGTATGCCGCCTGGAATCCCCAGGACTGTGTAGGCGACCGTGACTGGGATGAGCCTAGGCATGAAGTGGCTCGAAAAGACGCGGTAGGACGGGACGCCCATCGCCTTGTCTGCCTCGACGAACGTCTGGGACTTCACCGAGAGCGCCACGGTGCGGGCTATTATCGCGTAGAAGGGCCAGGAGAGGGCGGAGATTAGCAGGACCTCGACCCAGAGGTTCAGCCTCGTCGTGAACGATATCACCACAAGGAAGGGCAGCGCCGGCATGGCGAGTATCACCAGAGCGACCCACTGCATGACTTCGTCCTTCTTCGCGCCGAAGTACCCCGACAGGCCGCCGAAGACGATCCCTACGATGACAGAGATTATCGCGACCAGAAAGCCCACCTCGAGGGCGTTTGGAAGCCCGGCCAGAAGCCCGAGGTCGATAGGCCTGCCCAGGTTGTCCGTGCCCATGAGCCCATACGAGGTCCCTATCACCACGACCAGAGACTTCGACATCTTTACGGGCGAGGACGCGAGGACCTGGACGCTCGCCTGGTATGTCCCTTTGAGCGTGGAGGACGAGAGGATGTTGGGCCCGGGCTGACCAAAGAAGGCGGAGACGACCTGCTGGCCAGTAGGCTGGGTGTCATACTGGCCCGTCTGGTTGAGGAGGTACTGCGTCGTCGCGGAGACGAGCGACGGGCTCTGTGCCTCGTAGGCGGCTCCCGAGGCGGGCGAGGAGACGCTGACGTCTATCGAGCCTCCACCCGGCTTGGTCCATGTGACTGTGATCGCGGACGGGCTCCCCTGAAAGACGGGGACGAAGGCAATGTTCTGTGGGAACACCTTACTCGACCATTTGAAAGACACAGAGGCGTAGTACTCGGTCAGGTTCTCCGTTCCTACGGAGATCGTCTGCTCGGTCCAGTGGCTCAAGCTGACGTTGACCGTGGGAGCCTCAGGATAGCCGAAGGCGGTGACCCACTGCGGCGGCGCGTCGACGGGGTAGAGCACCCAGGCATCGCCGTTCTGCCACCTCTGGGAGAAGCTGGAAGGGAGGGCCGCGACGGAGTAGACCGTCAGCCCGCCCAGCACCAGCAGTATCGCGACCCCCACGAGCGCCGACTTCGACTTTGCTAGCTCCTTGACCAGCGAGGGCCTGACCCTCTTCGTCTGGCTAGTCACCGGACACCCGTATCCTTGGGTCTAGGAGGCCGTAGACCAGCTCCCCGATGAACAGCCCTACCAGGAGGATTATCGTGAGGACGAAGACTATCCCGATGATCACGGGCAGGTCGTTGTCGAATATCGCCATGTACGTCAGGAGGCCTATCCCCGGCCAGTTGAAGACTATCTCTGTGACAAGGGCGCCACCGAAGGAGCCTGTTATCGCCAGTATGGCCTGCGTGGTTATCGCCGGAGAGGCGGCGCGCAGCACGTGCCTGAACAGCACCCTCGACTCCGACAACCCCCGAGCCCTGGCTGTCAGGACGAAGTCCTCTCCCATGGTGCTTATGACGAGGCTCCGCACTATGTACGCGAAGCCCCCGAGGCCGACTATCAGGATCGAGAGGACCGGCAGCACCATGTGGTCGGCCACCCCGAGGTCTATCGCCAGCCACCCCTTCGGCGTGGGGACCGCGGTAATTCCCGATGTGGGGAAGAGCTTCAGGTCGTAGCCGAGCCCAGCTATGAGGAGGAACCCGAGCCACCAGGCGGGAAGGCTGGAGTGGATTACGGCTATTATCGGGACCACCCTGTCCCACCCGCTCCCCGCAGACTTCGCCGCCAGCAGGCCTATGGCCGTGCCCAGGGCGATCAGGATCAGCGTCGCGGTCGTGAACAGAAGGATCGTGTTCGGGAGGTACCCCGCGATTATGGTGTTGACGTTCTGGGAACCGTTCCACTTCAGGACGTAGGACTGGCCGAAGTGCAGCGTCAGGAGCCTGTAGATCTGCACTGCGAACTTGACAGGGAGGGGCTGGTTGAAGGCGAACTGGGACAGGTAGCTCTTCTGATAGTCCTCTGTAAGGGTCTGGATCTGGGCGGGCGTGAGGCTCAGGTGGGTGCTCTTCAGGAGGTTTTGCCTGTACTCTATCGCGAGGGCTTCGGCTGAGCTCGTGATCACCTTCTGGATGACCGAGTAGGTCGCCAAGTAAAGGATGGAGACGGTGGCCATCAGGACGAGGAAGTAGGATACGGCCTTCGTCACCACGAACCTTCCGAATCCCATGTCTCTCTTGACTCTCCTGAGCCGCGCCTCGCTTCAAAATAGGTCGTCCGACGATTTATTCCTTCTTACCAGAGGACCTGAACCGTTCCCATGGTCGGTGCTGGCGCAGCGTACGGGAAGGTGCAGGCTCTTGGCTCAGGTCTGAGCGGGTTTCGAGGCAGGCTGGGAGCCGGCCTGCGGCGCCCCCCGTCTCCTCGTAACCAGAACCGCCAAGGCTGCGATCACGATCACCACTACGGCCGCCACCGCGATGTCGGTCGTGTATGTCGAGCTCGAGGTGCTGGTCGACGTCAGCGATGACGTCGGAGGGGTCACAGCCGTCGAAGTGAAGGACGTCTTTGACGTGGTCGAGGAGATGACGAGCACGGAGTAAGACTGCGGGATGATCATCGTCGATGTGGGAGAAGAGGCATAGACTGTCAGGGTGTAGGATCCGAGCGGGAGCGACTGCGGGACCACGAGGTCCGCGGTGCCGTCTGCCCCCGTGGTCAGCGTAACCTGGGCGACCACGCTGGTGCTGCTCACGAACTGGGCGACGATGTTCACCCCCGATGTCGGCGTCGCGGTGGTCTGCCCGATCGGAGTGGACAGCGACGTGAGCTCGATGGAGCTACCAGGTTGCACTGTGGAGGGGACCGTGGTGGACACAGAGATTCTGGTCGCCGGCGCGAAGAGTTGTGTCGCGAGGTACGGGGTCAGCTTGTAGTACGGATTCGCCGTCAGCACGGCATAGTTGGGGGTCGACGACGCTTGGAACGTGCTCACGTAGAACGGGCCGTACGAGATGAGCCCGTTGCCATATTCCTTCATGAAGTTCGCTGCGTCGGTGAACGCGGCCCCGGTGCTGGTGAGCCCCAGCGACACGCCGGAGAGCTTCTGGAGCTGCGTCAGCGACGACGGGACGTAGTTCTCCTTCGCCCGGGCCTGCAGGTCTGAGATCAGGTTGGCGATGTCCGTCGGGCTACCGTTGGGTCCCGAGCCCACCAGGGTCAGCTGCGGGATTCCGTCAGCGGCAGCCGTGACGGCAGACCACGCGTCGTCCTTCGCAGCCACCAGGTCGCTCATCGCCTGGTACATGGTCCACGGCATCTGCCCGTCCCTGTACGGCGCTATGTTGCTGACGGCCGTCATGACCTGCTCGACTGGGTCGAAGAAGTAGTACGACGAGTAGAGAGTGAAGGCGGTCGAGTTTATCATCTTGAATCCTGTGATAGTGTCGAACTCCAACTGGAAGGTCGGCGCGAGGGAAGAGTCGTACGTGCTGTCGGACGGGTTGGTGACGTTCATCCCCACCTCGTACGAGTAGAGGAGGTCGGCCAGGTTGAAGCTCTCGCCGTCCGCGTAGCCCGTGTGGTCGGCGATGTTCGCGAAGTTGAGGGTCACAGCCAGGCTCGCGGCCCCCGACGTGACGTTGTACCACTCGCCGGTCGTGGAGTTGTAGTTGATGGCGCTCGATGGGACGGACAGGGCGTCAGATGAGCTCGTGCCAAGGACCTTGTAGGTCCAGCCGAACGGCCATGTGTAGCCTGTCCCCGGCCCGCTGTCTTCTAGGCCCGGAAAGACGCCGGCCAGAAGGTCAGCGCTGTAAGCATCGCCGTATCCACCGACCGGGTTCATGTTGTACTGCGTGAGGTACCTTACCCCTATGTCGAGCGGGGACGAGCTCGTCGACATCATGTCCAGGTAGCTCTGGGTGTTCAGTATAGGAGACGTCGTGAAGCTGGCGACAAGGCCGGACACCTCGCTCGGGTTGTATGCGTAGACGTTCAGCCCTGTGGCGAGCCAGTCGTTGACGCCCATCTCTATCTCGAGCTCGGTGTAGTTGGTGAGGATCTGAGCCCTCTGGGCGAGAGAAGTGTAGGTCCCGGCCAGGATCTCGTCGTTGAGCTGGTCCAGCTTGTCCGAAAGCGCCACCACGTCTGGCGGCGTCTGGGCCGTGGTGTTCCACTCTCCTTCCGCGAGGTCGCTCGAGGAGGCATTGTCGCTGTACGGCCCGGCCGCGCAGTTAGCCCCGTCGAAGCAGACCTGGAGGAGGTCCCCATAGTAGAGATAGACATTCGAGAACGCCCCGATGTAGATGTCCCAAGGCGTAGGGGGCGAGCCGCCCGTCCCGTTCACCGGGTCCTCTACGAACGCCGTCGTCTTGACCAGGGCGAGGTTCATCGGCTCCTCTATCACGTCGAAGCCCAGGTTGGTCAACTGGGTCGCGAGGAACCCGGTGTACTCGGACCTGAACGGGTCGTCCGTCCTGTCGATTAGGTACACCGGAATCGGGTTGTCGTCGTAGACGTAGCGCCCGTCGTTGTACGATATCCCCTTCACCTTGATCAGGGCGTTGTAGATGGTCTGGTTGGCGAGCGCGGGGTTGTAGGTCAGGTAGCTCGCGAACGCAGCCGTTCCGTTGGCGACGGTCAGGCTGTCCGGCGCCACGCCGTACACGCTCAGGATCGGCACGCCGGCCCCGCCGAGGATGCTGTCGACGAAGTAGCTCCTGTCAAGCACGTAGTTCAGAGCGGCCCTCACCTGTGGATAGTAGAACGGGTTTGGAGAGTATGAAGTGACGCTCGACACCGCGGACCAGGTCGTGTTCTCGGGGTTCACCATGACTTCGTACAGGGAGTTTGGAACCGACACCTGAGAGAAGCCGGACGGGAGGCTTTCGGCCTCGACCGGCGTCAGCTCATAGTCATACGAGGAGATCTTGCCGGCGATTAGGTCTGATATCGCTGACTCGTCGTTCCCGTTGTAGCTGGTTATCGTTATGCTGCTGGAACACGGCGAAGACGTGCACGTGGTGGTCGACGAGGCGGCCACGAAGTCCACGCCGCCCGAAACGGCGGAGACCAAGAACGCCAGGACGATGACGACAGCCGCCACTTTCGTACTTCTCGAGCCGAGCACCAGTCTCGAACTCCCCGCCCCAATTAGTGGGCGGTCTCTTATAAGAATTAGAAAGCGCTGCGGAAGTGGTTATCGCAGTAGTCCCCTCGGGCTCTAGTTGCGCTGGGCCCGGGGCACGCCCATCCCTGTGCCGCGACTCTGTATGGCCTGCTAGTCGCCCACCCCAGCGATAGCGATAGTCTTGTGACGCGCATCCCTGGAAGCGACGCGAGCCCACCTAGAAGACTTCAGGGTGTTTTGCAACATCGTTGACAAGATTTATATAAAAAGGAAGACCATTTTCGCGCGGAAATGAAAGTTAGCAACAGCTTTTCAAGAGTAGCAATCAGCAAAGGAGCTTCGGTAGGGATAATCGTAATCCTCATAGTTGCGGCAGGACTCGGAATCTACTACTATTCTACCCTCCCGACCAAGACAACCACGACGCCCACCACCAGCAGTTCTAGCACCACCACCAGTACCTCCACGCTCTACTATGGTCCCAAGAACAGCAGCGTCCTAGTCGACGACGCGTGCCAGGTAGGTTGTGCCTCCCCGGACTCGCTCGACCCAGGAACGGCGTTCTTCGGGCAAGACGGCTCGTACCTTACGGCAGTCTTCCAGGACCTTGCGGGCATGAACGGTAGCAACGGTCTG
The DNA here is from genome assembly GCA_030039795.1 of Nitrososphaerales archaeon. Taxonomy (GTDB): domain Archaea; phylum Thermoproteota; class Nitrososphaeria; order Nitrososphaerales; family Gagatemarchaeaceae; genus UBA183. The sequence continues at coordinate 12,123 of JASHUU010000055.1, forward strand.
GTGGCGCTGCCGGTCGAGTCCAGCGGCTGGACCGTAGGGAACAACTCGCAGCAGTACGTCTTCACCATCAGACCAGACGTCTACTTCTCCAACGGAGACAACGTCACCGCCTACACCATTTGGTTCTCCTACGTGAGAGAGGTCTACATGAACGCCCCGTCTCTCGTGGCGCTGTCCAACTGGAACGAGATAACAATCAACTCAGGCGACTACTTCTCGGCCGTATGCGGGAACCTCGCGCCCTTCGGCCTGATCGACGCGATCTCGAGCGTCGAGGGCTGGGCGCAGACATCCTCCAACTGCGGCGAGTTCACGACCTTCCTCAACAGCATGCTGTCCAACTACGACCCCGCGACAAACGCGACCCAGAGGGATGTAGTGTCCTATCCAGACCAGGCCTACGTGGCCAACAGCTCCATGTCATACGTCATCAACACCCTGAGGCCCTATGGAGACGTCGTCCTCGACTTAGCAGGATTCTCCGGGACGCACACCGTCGACCCGGCGTTCGTCGACGCCCACGGCGGAGTGCAGAACAACACAAACAACCTGTATCTGGCTTCTAACTGCGAACCCGGCACCGGGCCGTACATTTGCGCATCCACAGAGGGACCTGCAGGAGCACTGACAGAGGTGATCCTGGAGGCCAACCCGCACTACTGGGCAAAGGGATCCGGCGCCAACGGACTGAAGCCTAGCCTGAAGGCTGAGTGGTTCATCGCGCCTCCAAAGATCCCGATAGTCGAGATCGAATATGGCATCGACTCCAACCCTACCTTGCAGTACAGCAACTTCGGGTCCAACATAGCGCAGATCTCTGGATTCACAGACAACGGAATCTCTCAGTGGAACTCGATGTGGGCAGCCTTCCAAGAGAAACAGTACTTCACCTTCGACCAGATCGTGAAGGATTACGGACCTGGAGACTTCTCGTTCTACCTTGGCATGGACACCCAGAGATTCCCGACAAACAACACCGACTTCAGACTCGCCGTAGTGAACGTGATGAACTACACGGCGCTCGCAGAGACTGAGCTGGACTTCAACGGCACATCGTATGGCAGCCAGGTCGTAGGACCGGGCATCCCACCATACGGCGCGCTCTACAACCCCCTGAACCTCCCATTGCAGACTCAGGACATCAACAAGGCAGCCACCTACCTCAATGAAGCGGGAATCCAGGATGGATTCTACACCATCATGCCGAACGGCACCAAGCTAGGAGACACCTCAGGGACGCAGCTGGGCACTCAGGATCTCTACTACATCGTCCCCGCCACGCCGGCGCAGACCTTGCAGCTGGAGATCTACGAAGAGAGCTTGGCCCTGATCGGAATCAACGCGCAGCCCGTCGGAGTCACCTCCGCGGTCTTCGACAGCCTCTCCGCCAATCCGCTCACAGCCCCCGCGTTCAACAACATCGCGTGGGGAATCGACTACCCCGACCCGTTCTACAACCAGTACCTCTGCTTCTACACCACCGACTGCGGAATAACGACATACATCAACAACGCGACGCTGGCCTCGCTCGTCACCGAGGCGAGCTTCAGCGGCAACTCGACCTTCAGAATGCAGGTCGACGAGTATCTGTACAAGCTCTCTGCGCAAGAAGGATACTACGTCTGGCTTCCATACCCAGACCTAGTCGACTGGGTGCAGCCGTATCTGCAGGGAGTCGTCCAGAACATCTACGTCAGCTACTATTACAACCTGATGTACTACTCTCCCGTACCATTGAAGAGTTCCTAGACCATGTCTAGGACTCTCCCCTTTTTGTCCCGCCCCCCTCTAAAGACCCGTACCGGACGGAAGGGACGCCTCTCCGCCTCGTTTTGGGGACTCGCCAAGATGACGTAGGAAGAGGCGCTAAATTGCGTGGCGGGCTTTGTAGCTTTTCTCATCCGCAGGGTCGCGAACGCCTTCGTCACGATCGTCCTGATGATCTTCCTGGTATTCATCCTCGTGCACGTGGTGGCCCCGACGCCCATAGACATGGCGAAGCTCGTCTCCCCCAACCCCAGGGCCAGCATGCAAGACCTGGAGAACATAGCGAGGGACCACGGGTTCTACGAGCCCATCTACATTCAGTTCGTCCACTACGTTGAGCAGGTCCTCACAGGCAACCTGGGGACTGACCTCCAGCAGGGCGTCCCCGAGGTGGACCTCATCGCCCAGTACCTTCCAATCTCGTTCGAGATGGTGCTCGCCGGGAGCATCCTCGCGGTCCTCGTGGGGCTGTACACCGGCGCGGTCTCCGCCTCCAACAGGGGAGGGGCGACGGACTACGCGGTCAAGGGCCTCTACCTCGTGACATGGGCGGCGCCGATATTCGTCGTAGCCGTCATCGTCCAGCTTGTCTTCGCCTTCTGGCTCAAGCTCCTCCCCGCCAGCGGGATAGCCAACCCTCTCCTCGCGACCCCGACGAGGGTCACGGGGTTCCCGCTCTTAGACGGCATCATAGCCGGCGACTGGGCGTACTCGTGGAGCGTCGTCCAGCACATGATCCTGCCCGCGCTCACGCTCGGGCTCGCTAGCTTCGGGGTAGTGACAAGACTGACCAGGGCGACGATGGTGGACGCGCTCGACAAGGACTACGTCAAGCTGGCCTACATGAAGGGCCTCCCCAAGCGCAAGGTCGTCTATGGGACCGCCCTCAGGAACGCCATGATCCCGATAGTGACCCTCATCGCGCTCATCTTCGGGACCGCAGTCGGCGGCGCGGTCGTCATCGAGGAGCTCTTCAACTATCGCGGCCTAGGCTACTTCGCGGTCGCCTCGGTGTACAACCTGAACTACGTGGCAATACTCGCGATCACGATAGTGCTGGGGATCTCCGTGATCGTCGCCAACTTCATAGCGGACGTACTCTACGGCGTCATAGACCCGAGGGTGAGGCTCTCCTGAGCGGCGCTCTCGACGGACTACGACGCGTCTTCCTAGGCGACAGGATATTCAAGTCCCGCGGGAGCACGCGGGCGCAGGCACCCACCGGCGTGGAGAACGAGGTCCCGCTGTCAGGCCAGAGCGGGTGGAGGTTCACCGTGAGGTTCCTTGTGCACGACAGGGCGGCCCTGGCTGGGCTCGTCATAATCGGGCTCTTCCTCGGCTGGGGGCTAGTCGAGGGGGTGATGCAGTACATCGCCTCGTACACCCACGTGGCGAGCTGGGGCTGGAAGCTCCTGCCTTCAGACCCGATATCGCTCAGCCTCAAGAACTCTCTGGCCGCCCCGACCCTTTCGAACCTGAACAACCTGTTCGGCGCCAACTACGAGGGGCAGAGCGTCCTCTCGCAGCTCCTGTACGCGACGCCCCATGACGCCACAGCCTCGGTCCTGGTCGTGGCCTCGGCCATAGCGATCGGGATGATGATTGGCATCCCCGCCGGGTACATCGGCGGGTGGACGGACGAGATACTGATGCGCATCACCGACGCCTTCCTCGCATTCCCTTACCTGGTGCTGGCGATAGCCTTCTCTGTGCTCCTGGGCGAAGGGTTCACGACCGTGCTGCTGGCCCTGGTCCTGATATGGTGGCCGACGTACGCGAGGTACTTCAGGGCGCAGGCGATCTCTCTCAAGAACAGGAACTTCGTGGAGGCGTCCAAGCTCAGCGGCGTGGGCCCGCTCAAGATAATGCTCAGGCACATCTTCCCCAACTCCATAGACCCGGTGATAGCTCAGGCGACTTTGGACTTCGGGAGCGTGATACTCCTCTACTCCACCCTGGCCTTCCTCGGCATCGGGCTCGAACTGAACTACCCCGAGTGGGGGAGCATGAGCTCCCTTGGGGTTTCGTACTTCCCGGCCTCGTGGTGGCTCGTGCTGGTCCCCGGGGCGACCATTATGGTGATAGTGGTCGCATTCTCGCTGATTGGGGACAGGCTGCAGGATCTGGTCGCGGGCAGGCTGACCTACTAGATGCTCCTCCAGGTGGAGGACCTCCACGTCACCTACGACACGGTCTACGGCACGCTGAACGCCTTGAACGGCGTCAACCTGTCGATCGAGGAGGGGGAGACCGTCGCGCTCGTGGGCGAGAGCGGGTCCGGGAAGTCGACGCTGGGGCTCTCGATAGTAAGGCTCCTCCCCCCCAACGGGAGGTACTCCAAGGGCTCGATAGTGCTCAACGGGAAGAACGTCGTCTCGCTGAGCGGGAGCGAGGTGAGGAGGATGAGGGGGACGGACGTGTTCATGGTCTTCCAGGACCCGCTGAACACGCTAAACCCGGTCAAGAGGGTCAGCACGCAGGTCCTCGAGGCCCTCGCCGTCAGGGCGAAGAAGGAGAACAAGGCGTTCGACCAGCGCGAGGGGATCTCCGAAGCGATAGAGAAGTTCAAGGACGTGAGGCTGCCCGACCCCGAGGTCCTGATTCACAGGTACCCGCACCAGCTCTCCGGCGGGCAGATACAGAGGGTGGTCATAGCCATCGGACTGCTGCTGAAGCCCAAGCTGTTCATCGCGGACGAGCCGACGTCTGCGCTCGACGTGACGATTCAGGCACAGGTGCTGAAGCTCCTGAACAGCCTGAAGTCAGAGTACAAGATGTCGGTAATCTTCATCACCCACGACATAAGCGTCGCCTACGTGATAGCTGACAGGTTCGCCGTCCTCTACGGCGGCGAGGTGTCGGAGATAGGAGAGGTGTCGAAGGTCGTGAAGTCCCCGCTCCACCCCTACACAAAGGCCCTCATAGAGAGCATCCCCAAGAGGTCCAGAAAGGAAGGAGAGCTCGTAGCCATCCCCGGCTCCCCGCCGAACATGCTTTCGCCTCCGACCGGCTGCAAGTTCCACCCGAGGTGCCCCTACGTGATGGACGTGTGCAGGACGGAGAACCCCCCGTATACCGAGGCCGACGAAAGGACCCTGAGGTGCTGGTTGTACGAGCGACCCCCTACTTGAGGTCAAGGGTCTGGAGAAGCACTTCTTCGCGGTGAAGAAGGGCCTCCTGGACTCCATCCTCAGGACCAAGGTGCCTATCATCAGGGCGGTCGAGGTGCCTCACCTGGCCATAGCGGGGGGCGAGGTCCTCGCCCTGGTCGGCGAGAGCGGGTCGGGGAAGACGACGCTCGGCAGGCTGCTCGTCACCTTGGAGAAGCCCACCTCCGGAGAGATCTACTTCCACGGCGAGAGGGTCAAGGGGAGGAGGGCGGTGATGGGGCTGAGGAGGAAGGTCCAGATGGTCTTTCAGAACCCGGCCGACTCGCTCGACCCCAGGATGTCGGTCAAGGGCATAGTCACCGAGCCCCTGACCACGAAGGGCCTGTCAAGGCGCGAGAGAGAGGGCCAGTTCGAGTCGGCGCTCAGCCTGGTGGGCCTGGACTCGTCGACGTTCGCCGAGCGGAGGTCGAGAGACCTGTCCGGAGGGCAGAGGCAGAGGGTCGCGGTCGCGCGGGCCATCATCTCGAGCCCGGAGTTCGTGGTCCTCGACGAGCCCACCTCCGCGCTCGACGCGTCTGTGCAGAGCCAGGTCCTGAACCTCCTCGCCAGGATACACGACCAGCTCGGGTTCACGTACCTGTTCATCACCCACAACATAGCCATAGCGAGATACATCGCCGACACCGTGGCGGTGATGTACGCCGGACAGATCGTGGAGATCGGGCCGGCCCAGCAGGTCCTGTCCAAGCCCAAGCACCCCTACACGCAGGCGCTCTTCAGCTCGGTCCCCTCCCTCGACAGGAAGGAGGTGGCACCCCCGACGGGGGAGGTCCCCAGCCTCGTGAACCTCCCCAAGGGGTGCAGGTTCAACCCGAGGTGCCCCTACGCGATGGAGGTGTGCAGGACCACCGACCCTCCATTCTTCGACGTCGACGGCGAGCAGGCTGCGTGTTGGCTCTACAAGTGAGCCCGGCAGGGTTCGTGAGGCTCAGGCCCCAGGTGAGGAAGACACTCCTGAAGGGGACCATACTCGTCGCGGTCTTCTCGCTCTTCCTCGACATCAACCCCTCGACGTTCGTGAACTACCTCGTGTTCCTGGGCCTCTCGGTCGCGGCCATCTCCATCTTCGCGCTCGTGAAGCGCTCGTCGTCCTTCGAGATGGGCGAAGACGAGATAGTGGTCCGCCGGTTTCTGTCCAAAGAGAAGCGGATACTGTACCCTGACATCGTGGACGTCTCCATCGCCCAGGGGATGCTGGCGAAGAGGTTCGGGTGCGGCTCGGTCTTTCTTGTCCTGAAGAGCGGGAAGGGCAACACCAGGATAATGGGAGGAGGGACGGCGGAGAAGCTGGACGACGTCCCCGACCCGGACGCGGTCAGGGAGTTTGTCGTCGAAAGGCTTTCTCCCTTCCCGGGGCCGTCGGAGCCTGGTGCCTAGGCCTGCGGACCCTGAGGCGCCGCGCTGCGCCTGGAGCGGACGAGGGCATAGACGTACCAGGCGTTGAGCACCACCAAGGCGGCGACAAGCACCTGGACCCAGTCGAGCGTCGGCGGGCTCTGCAGCGTCTGCACGGGGATGCCGGGGATCCTGTCGCTCGTCATCGAGAAGGTCAGCGTGAAGAGCGAGTATGAGAAGTGCGGGCTGGAGCGGGCGGTGCAGTCGGCCGCTGCGGTGCCGAGGGCGCACCTAAGCCTCCAGGTCCTGTCGTCCAGAACGAGGTAGACTGCGAGCAACAGCAGGACGTCGGCGACCAGGACTGACAAAGCGCTTCTGGCCAATGCGGCGGCCCGCGAGTCGGCAATTTAAAAGTCCGATTTCTCTCAAATGTTTAACCGCCTAACTGGCGCAGGGGGCCTCCGTTGAAGCTGCCGAAGACCTCGACCACGGCGTACGTCGTAGCCTTCGTCGTGCTTCTCGTCGTATTCGCATACCTGGAGCTCACCTACACCCGCAGGGTCGAGAGCACGAGCATGCTCCCGACGCTCGAGCCGGGGGACCTGGTGGTCATAGTGAAGATCCCCTTCGACCACCTCAAGGTCGGTGACATCATCGTCTACAGCCCACCGTGCTCGCTTACGGGCGCCTCGGTCATACACAGGATCATAGAGAACGAAAGCGGTTCCAGCTGCAGCAACGGACAGGTCTGCTACCTGACGAAGGGCGACAACAACCCGTACACAGATGTGCAGGGAGGGATTGCGAGTGGCCCCATAACTCAAGGCTGCTACGTGGGCACGGTGGTCTTCATAGTCCCGTACATCGAAAGGCTCGCCACGCTCCCATACGACGGCAACTACATCCTGGTCGCGCTCATATTCCTCGCCGTAGTCTATCTAGAGATGACCAGCAGCAAGCCGGAGAGGGAGGAGAGCGCGGCGGCCGGAGGGTCGGACAACCCTCGAGCTGGCGAGACGAAGGCTGGCTCCGCCGAAGAAACGCCTCCCGGTCAGGAGTGATACCAGCCGACCACCGAGTGACGCGAACCAAGCTCCGATGGCTCTGCGGCGAGAAGCGTCCTCTGGTCCCGCGCCGGCACTCTCACCCTGTCTCGGGGAGAATGCTCGGTTCCGAAGCGTAACCGTTTATAAGTCCTTTATATACTACTACCCGGCGCCCACCCCGAGAGATGCCGCAGACAAAGGCCATCGTGAGCATAGAGAACGTGGTCGCGTCAGCGTCAATCAACCAGACCGTGGACCTCAACCTGATCACGAAGAACTTCGTCACGGTCGAGTACCACCCCGACCAGTTTCCCGGCCTCGTGTTCAGGCTGCGCAACCCCAAGACGGCGACGCTGATATTCAGCTCCGGGAAGATGGTCTGCACCGGCGCCAAGTCCGAGGAGCAGGCCAGGAAGGCGGTCGAGGAGGTCGTCAGACAGCTGAAGAAGGGCAAGATACCGATAAAGAACGAGGCCGTCGTAGAGATCCAGAACATAGTCGCCTCCGCCAGCCTGGGGGGCAAGGTCCACCTCGAAGAGGCCGCCCGCGTGCTACCGAAGTCGATGTACGAGCCTGAGCAGTTCCCCGGCCTCATCCACAGGATGGCCGACCCCAAGACGGTGATACTGCTGTTCGCCTCGGGCAAGTTGGTCTGCACGGGAGCGAAGAAGGAGAGCGAAGTGTACAGGGCCGTGAACAACCTGCACGTTACGCTAGAAGAAAAGAACCTGATGGTCTACTAGCGCGACTTCACTGACCTCGTGACCGCATCCAAGTGCTCGTTGGTTATCAGCTCCATCGAGTGTAGCGTCTCCGCGAGCTCCAGGACGTCGGTGACCGCGTTCAGCGCCACGCCCGCGCCCTTCAGCCTCCCGGCCGCTCCCTCGAGCCTGTCGATCAGGACGAAGGCGTGCGTCACCTCCCCGCCCTCCTGCTCCAAGGCCTTCACGGAAGCCAGCGCGGACCTGCCGGTGTCCGTGATGTCGTCAACCACGGCGATGTTCCACCCAGGCCTCACCTCCCCTTCCATCACCCTGCCTTCCGAGTCCTTCTGGGTGCGGGCGTAGATCAGAGGCTTCTTCAGCGCCAGCGCCACCGGAGATGCTATGGTGAGCCCTGTCAGCGGAATCCCGAACAGGGCGTCGGCCTTCGGGGTCTTCTTGGACACCAGCCCGGCCACCGCGTCGACAACCAGCCTGTAGGCCCCCGGATAGCTCGGCAGCGCCCGCAGGTTGACATAGTACGAGCTCTCCTTCCCTCCCGGCAGGCTGAACGTCCCGAACTGAAGGGCGCCGGCCTTCACAAGCCCCTCCGCCAGGTCGCGCAGGCCCCGCTGGCCCCCCTTCCACGACATGGGAGGCCTGTCGCCCGTTCGAGCTTAAAAACCAACTTCAACGCTCGGCTGATGTTTGACCGAGCTCTGGATACCCTATGGCGCAGTCGAGACGCTCGTCACGATCCAGGCCGAGAACCTAGGCGAGGTGGTGGAACCCCAGCCCCCTAGTTCCCAGCTCGAGAGCGAGGGAGCGGCCGAAGTGACCAGGAAGGCCGGGGTCCTCTTCGTATGCGACATCCTCCCGCCCACGCTCGAGCTGCTCAAGGCCCTCTCGGAGTCCATCGTCTCGACCGCCTCCATGAGGGTGGTCGCGGCCGCGCCCAGGGCCGTGGAGTCCGCCATCCCCGAGCTGAAGGGAAGGGTCGCCACGCTCCCGCCGCCGATGCCGCAGGACGACGGGTCGCCCACCTACTCCCCCGAGCTGGTCGCCGGCGGGAAGAAGGCGTTCATAGCCACGGCGAGGCCCGACCCGCTCTACGGCGTCATGGACGCGAAGGTCGAGGCCTGCCTGAACTGGATCTCAGGGGCGGGCTCGCGCGCCGCTGCGGCCAGACCGGACGTGGAGCCGACGCCCTTCATGAGGACGGACTCTTACGAGAAGGCAGACGAGCTCGCCGCCGGGGTCGCCGACGCCGAGTTCCTGACGGTAGTCCCGAGAGGCGGGAGGGCCGCGAGCGTGCTGCACAACCCCCCCTTCGACGTCGTCAGCGGGGCTTTTCTCGACGCCCAACTCCCGAGGGCGAAGGGACTGGTGCTCGGCGCAGGAGGGAGAGGCTACGACGACACGCTCTCGTCGGCCGTCAGGGCGGCGTGGGGAGCGGTCTCCGTCCTCAGGCCCTCGGGTACCCTTCTCTTGGTGGCTGAGTGCTCCGCGGGGCTAGGGTCGACGGCGCTGGAAATGCTCGCCACAGGAAGGATGTCCGCCGACTCGGGGAAGAAGAAGGAGAGGCGCGTAGAGGGGGCAGAGGAGGTGTTCTACCTCAGCAAGCTCAAGGAAGAGTACGACGTCATGATGCTGACCGGACTCCCCGACGTCTATGCGAAGGGCAGGCTCGGCATACCCACCGCCAGGGGGTCGGGCGAGGCGGTCGGGAGGCTGCTTGACAGGGTGGGCAGGTCGGGGAAGGTAAACGTCCTGACCAGGGCGCCCGAGTGCAGGGTCGAGGCCTCATAGAGGCACGGTAGCCAAGTTCTGCGGTATCGGCACGCACATGAAGGCGATCACGATGGCAACAAGGTAGATCAGCCTCCTGTTCTTCGACAGCGCGGACACCTCGTCGAGGACCTGCACCTGGACCGGCCTGCCTGCCAGGAGGAGCACGACTATGGCCACTCCCCAGTAGAAGGGCGTGTCCAACAATATCAGCACAAGCACGCTCAGATAGGTGGCGGCCCTGGCCCCCTTGGACCCCCATGCCGCGCTCGAGAGGTGGCCGCCGTCGAAGGCCGCCATCGGGAGCACCCCCACGAACACCAAGAGGAAGGCAACGGTGGCCGCGTCCCCGACCGGGGAGAGCAGGGTCCCCCCAGAGGCGCTCGGAGCGACGAGTGCCAGCGCCCGGTCCAGGCCCGCCTGGAATATGCTGGGGTTGAGCGGGCAGACGGTGACGAAGGAGTTGACCGCGGTGCACGCGGACAGCTGCACCGACGTGGCGTAGGCGGCGACCCCCTTCGCCACCTCGAGTACGACGGCCGCGGCCAGTGTCACGAATGGCCCCACGAGCATCACGTCGAAGTACCTGTCCCTGTTGACCGCAGGACTTCGCTGGACGGAGAGGAAGCCGAGAGTTGGGAGCACCGCGGTCACGCCGGGGATGCCGGGGACCGCGAGAGAGGAGTTCGCCCCCGATCCCGCCCGTCTCGCTGCGAGCCTGTGCGCCAGCTCTCTCGCGACCAGCACACCTCCCACGCACGCGCCATACGCGAGGGCCACGGCGTATCCTGGCGCCGAGGGGACGAGCGACCCGACCTCGTCCCACTCCAGAAGGGACGCGGCCACGACCGCGGCAAGCGTCAGCAGGGCGAGCACTATCGGGATCCTCGACCTGCCCTGGGGAAGCGGGGCCTCCTTCGCCACCGTCAGCGCGCACTCCTCCTTCGTCCCGGCGAGCCTCGGCACGAGCCCCTCCTTGCTGAGGGCGGTCTGAAGGGCGACGAACTTGTCCTTCGAATCGGGCGCGTACTCCACTCTGTACTCGACGTTGCCTTCCGGGAGCGCGAACCTGTCCTTCACGGTGAAGTTGGCCCTGACCAACTCCTCGACCTCAGAGTCCGAAGCCAAGTGTGCCTCCGACCCGGCCCTTCCGATAATAAGCTATCATCAGCGCCCAGCAAGACTTAACCGGCACCGGCACGGAACATCTCTCACCTTGCAGAAGGCCGTCGTGGCGAAGGTGGGCGACTACACGGTGCGCAGGTGCGAGCCGGGCGACGTGCCGGTCGTGATGAACATCAACATGACCACTCTGCCCGAGCACTACACTGACAGTTTCTACTACGACATCCTGCGCGAGTTCCCCGAGATGTTCCTGGTCGCTGAGCTCGGCGGCGAGGTCGTCGGATACGTCATGAACAGGATAGAGTACGGGTTCTCCTACCTGCGCAGGCTGGGCCTCGCGAGGCGGGGCCACATAGTCTCGATAGCGGTCAAGGACGAGCACAGGGGCAAGGGCATCGGGACCGCGCTGGTCCTGGCTTCGCACGAGGAGGTGGCGAGGAAGTCGGCGACCGAGTGCTACCTCGAGGTGAGAGTCTCCAACGAAGGCGCCATCCGGCTCTACGAGAAGCTCGGATACAGGAAGACCGGGACGCTGGAGGCCTATTACAGGGACGGCGAGGCTGCGTTCGTGATGGCCACTCGGATCGCGCGATGAGACAGGCCGCCAAACTGCGCGACCTGGCCGAGGTCCTGGAGGCCGTCGGCGCCACAAAGAGCAAGAAGGCGAAGGTCGCGCTGCTCGCGACGTACCTCCGGGGCCTGGGCCCAGACGACGCCGAGTTCGCCGCGAGAGTGGCGGCGGGGAGGTCGTCCCAGAGAGGGAGCGCGGACGAGGCGCGCGTAGGGTACTCGACCCTGCTTGACGTGATAATGGAGCTGACCGGCGCCAAGCAGGGGGACGTCTCTGACTCGTACCTCCGACACGGAGACCTCGGGGAGGTCGCGGAGGAGCTCCTCGCCAAGAAGCGGGTGCAGACGCTCTTCCAAGAGCCTCTCTCGCTCAGCGACCTCAGGGAGGGCTTCGACAAGCTGAGGTCGACGAAAGGGAAGGGGTCGTCAGAGACTCGCTTTGAGGTCGCGAAGTCGCTCCTCCTGATGTCGTCGCCCTTGGAGAGCAAGTACATCGTGAAGGCGCTCACCGGTGAGATGAGGACAGGCATCGTCGAAGGTCTCCTCGAGGAGGCGATAGCCGAGGCGTTCTCCGTCCCGAAGGGGCAGGCGGCAAAGGCGCACATGGCCGTCGGGGACATAGGGGCCCTCGCCAGGGCGGCGTCAACGGGAGAGGTCGGCGCGATAAGGATCGCCCCCTTCCGCCCGGTGAACTTCATGCTCGCCGAGCCACTCGGCACCCCGGGAGAAGTGGCCTCGCACTTCGGGAAGACGGCGTATGCGGAGTACAAGTACGACGGGGTGCGCGCACAGGTCCACAGGCACGGGGGAGAGGTCAGGCTCTACTCGAGGCGGCTGGAGGAGATAACCGCCAGCTTCCCCGAGGTGGTCGGCGCGTTCCCCGCGAGCGGAGACGACTTCATCCTGGACGGAGAAGTGGTGGCGTACGCATCCGAGCGCCCGCTCCCCTTCCAGCTGCTCCAGAGGAGGCTCAGGAGGCTGGACGGGTTCGACGAGGCGGCGAGGGAGGCGCCCGTGGTCTTCTTCGCCTTCGACATCCTCCTCCGCGGAGAGGAGGAGACGGTCGAGCTTCCCCTGCGGGAAAGGCGGCGCATGCTTGACGCCGCGCTGGGCTCCTCGGGCGCGAGAAGGGCCCGCTCGGAGGACGTGACCACCGAGGAGGATGTGGGCGTGGCATTCAGGAGGAGCCGCGACCTCGGATACGAAGGGCTGGTTGTCAAGGACCCGGACAGCACGTACTGCATGGGGAAGCGCGGGTCCGGGTGGGTCAAGCTGAAGGAGGAGCTCGACACCATAGACGCAGTGATAGTCGCAGCCGAGTACGGCCACGGGAAGAGGGTGGGCGTCATATCCGACTACACCTTCGCGGTGCGCGACGGGGAGGCCCTGAAGACCGTGGGGAAGGCCTACAGCGGCCTGACAGACTCGGAGATCGAGGAGATGACCAAGAGGCTGAAGGAAACGACGGTGAAGGACATGGGCTACAGGAGGCTGGTCAGGCCTGAGATCGTCGTGGAGGTGGCCTTCGACAGCGTCCAGAAGAGCGGCCGCCACGACAGCGGATACGCCCTCCGCTTTCCCAGGATCAAGAGGATAAGGACAGACAAGTCCGCCTCGGACGTCGACACGCTCGACAGGGTCAGAGAGATCTTCTCCAGGCAGAAGCTGAAGGTGGAAGGAAGGTAGAGCCGCCCCCGGGGCTTATATCGTCCGCCAGCCGTTCCTCTCGCGCTTGTACGCGCAGATCCTGATCGCAGCCTCCTTCTGCGTCGCGGCGTACCAGGACGTGAAGGACAGGGCCGTGAGCGACCTCGTCTGGATCCCGGCTCTCGGCGGTGTGGCCTACATCCTCTACTCGATGGTGACATCCTCGAACCCCCCGGTGGAGTACGAGCTGGTCAAGGTCGTCCTCATAGGAGGAGTGGCGCTCGCGGCCGCATACTTCGGCTTCGTAGGGGAGGCGGACGCCATCGCGCTGGCGTTCGTGGCAGCGGACCCCTACCGGCTGTCGCCGATCGTCCCCCTCGTCTTCGGCTCGGCGGTGGCGCTCGTCCACATAGGGTACGAGTTCGCGAACGGCAACGCGAGGGGCACCCGCACGATCCCGATGGAGAAGTTCCTGCGCGAGCAGAGGTGGATCCCCAAGGCGGTCCTGCACGACGGGTCGAGGACGGAGGTCAGCGGCGACGTCAACGTAGCCAGGGACGAAGTCGAAGCGAGCCAGACGCCCGACGCGATGGTCGAGGTCAGCTACGGGGTCCCCACCGTGGCCTACCTGGGAGTCGGCTACGTCGCGTTCATCATCTTCCTGGCCTTCTTCAGCCCCTCCGTGTTCGCCTCCCTTCCCTAGTCCGTCTCCTCTAGGTTAAATCGGGACGCCCGCAAGAGGGCGCAATTGACCTTCGTGGTCCTCGAAGGATTCTCCGGCAGCGGGAAGACGACTCTGGCCCTGGAGATGGAGAAGAGAGGGTGGGTCAGGCTCCCGGAGTCGGCGCACGTCGTCCCGAGGTCGGTGCCGGTGGCGGACAGGGCCGACACCTTCTCTGACTACTGCCTCTTCGGGGCGACCATGGGGTTCAGCAGCGCGATAGCGAAGTCCAGGGAGAGAGGCCGGGTGGTGTCCGAGGGCTACCTGCTTGGGGACCTCGCGTACGCGAAGATCAGGTTCGAACTGAAGAAGAGCGACGCCTACCCGGTGCTGCTACGCCTCTGCAAGGACATGCTGAGCGACCCCAGGATGAGGCCCGACCTCTACGTCCGGCTCGAGGCCGGGGGCGACACGATTGGCAGCAGGCAGGCGCGGAAGGGCGAGAGGGAGAGGAACGTCGACGGATACTTCAAGGAGAGGTTCTACCCGGCTCTCGGCGAAGTGCATACGGAGCTGGGCGAATCCGAGGTCGAGAGAGTCAGGACCGACTCGGACAAGTCGGCGACCCTGGAGCGGGTCCTGGCCGCCCTGGAGAGGAGGGGCGCGTGGCGGCCCTGAGCGCCGGCGGGACGCGCTGGAGGGGGTTGCTAGAGCGTGCGTCGCTGGACGCCCAGCGAGCGGTCGAGCGGGTGGCCGCAGACGGAAAGAGGTCGACGTACGTGGGGACCGGGGCGTCAGGCGACCGCACCCTCCTGGCCGACAAGAGAGCCGAGGAGGCCATCCTCGGAGGCATGTCCGGCGTCCCGGGCCTTCGGATACTGAGCGAGGAGGCGGGGGAGAGCGGGCCCGCCGACCCGGAGTTCCTGGCCATCGTGGACCCGCTTGACGGGTCGTCGAACTACAGCCACGGAATACCGTTCTATTGCGCGTCCGTGGGGGTCCTCGACGGAAGGGGACTCGCGTCCCTGCGGGTGGCGCTCGTGAGGAACCTGGTCAACGGGGACGTGTATTACGCAGAGAGGGGCAAGGGAGCCACAAAGAACGGCCTGAGGATCTCGACGAGCCGCGTGGCGGACATCCACGCAGCCGTCGCAGGCGTAGACCTCAGCAGGACCTCGCGGCGGAGAGTCGAGAAGCACGCGAGGCTGGTGCCATCCGTCGCCAGGCAGGTGCACCTCGGCGCGAACGCACTCGAGCTCTGCTTGCTGGCGGAAGGGGCGATAGACCTGGTGGTGGACTCGCGCGGAAGGGCCAGGGTCGTGGACTTCGCTGGCGGCGGCCTCATCGCAAAGGAGGCGGGCGCCGTCATCACGACCCCTCAGGGAGGGGCCCTAGCGCCTCCGATATCGATGGCCAGCAGGTTCGACTTCGTGGCGTCGGCGAACCCTGAGCTGCACAGGAAGGCGCTGTCCGCGCTGGGGTCCTGGGCGGAGCGGAGGAGAGGGCAACCCGCCGGGTAGGCGCTAACCCAGCTTCTTCTTCAGTTCCTCGGTCCGGTCCGTCTTCTCCCAGGTGAAGTCGCTGTCTTCCCTGCCGAAGTGGCCGTAGCACGCGGTCTTCCTGTAGATCGGGCGCAACAGGTCGAGGTTCTGTATTATCATCCCCGGGCGCATGTCGAAGACCTCCTCGGCGGCCTTCGTTATCCTCTCGTCGGCAGCCTTCCCGGTGCCGAGGGTGTCCACCATGAAGGAGACTGGCTTGGCCACGCCAATCGCGTACGCTATCTGGACCTGGCACTTCTCCGCCAGCCCTGCCGCAACTATGTTCTTCGCGATGTACCTCGCCATGTAGTTCCCAGACCTGTCCACCTTCGAAGGGTCCTTCCCCGAGAAGCAGCCGCCGCCGTGCGAGCCCACGCCGCCGTATGTGTCCACGATTATCTTCCTCCCTGTCAGCCCGGAGTCGGCCAAGGTCCCGCCCACCACGAACCTCCCTGTAGAGTTGATGAGCATCCTCGTGCGGCCGTCCAAGAGCTCCTTTGGTATCACCTGCTTGACCACCTTCTCGATGACATCCTGCTCCGTCTTCTTCTCGTCTACGTCCTCCCGGTGCTGAGCCGCGACGACCACCGTGTCCACCCTCACAGGTTTGCCGCCGTCGTACTCCACGGTCACCTGGGACTTGCCGTCGGGCCTGAGGTAAGGCACGACCCCCTGCTTCCTGACCTCGGCGAGCCTCCGCACCACCCCGTGCGCCAGCATTATCGGGAGAGGCATCATCTGCTTGGTCTCCTTCGTCGCGTAGCCGAACATCATGCCCTGGTCTCCCGCGCCCATGGCCTCGGGCCGCCCGGTCACGCCCCTGGAGATGTCGGGCGACTGCTCTTCGATTGAGACGAGCACGCCGCACGTCTCCCAGTCCAGACCGTCCTTCGCGTTGTTGAAGCCTATGTCTCTCAGCACCTCGCGGACGACCTGCTTGATGTTGACGTAGGCGGAGGTCGTTATCTGACCGGTGACTATGACCGTGCCCTGCATTATCAGGGTCTCGCAGTCGACCCTCGCCGTCTTGTCCTTCGAGACTATGGCGTCCAGGACCGAGTCGGATATCTGGTCCGCGCACTTGTCGGGGTGGCCCTCGGCCACGCTTTCGGAGGTGAACAGGTGCCTGCCTGCGGGCATCTGCTATGCGCTCCCCTCGGCGCGGCCCGCCCAGACGGGTGGAACGTCTCCCCTGCGATTCACGCGCCGCCCTCCTTGTAATACTTTATATTGGTTATTGACCTTACTATTCTACTAGGAATATCGTGTCCGGCCAGGTGGTGGACCCCAGTCAGCTGAAGAGGATACGGGTGCAGCTCGGGTACACGCAGGCGGCCCTGGCCCAGGCGGCCGGCGTTTCGCAGTCTGTGATAGCCAAGATCGAGGCGGGCAAGGTCGACCCCACCTACCGCACGATCTCGGAGATTTCGAGGGCGCTCTTCTCCAGGATGGCGAAGAAGAGCAAGCGCGCCTCCGACGTGATGAGCTCCCCCGTGATCGGCGTCCAGGAGTCAGTGGTCCTCTCCGAGTGCGTCGAAGTGATGAAGAGGAACTCCATCTCCCAGATGCCCGTATTCTCGGGAAGGAGGATGGCGGGGACGATAACAGAGGGGCAGATCATGGCGACCGTGTCCGAGGCCGCCGACCCGGCTGCGGTCCTCGGCCAGAGGGTGAAGGACCATGTCCTTCCAGCGTTCGCCATAGTAGGCAAGGACACCCCGGTCGAAGCCCTCATGTCGCTGTTCAGACTCCTTCCGGCGGTGCTGGTGTCGTCAGGGGACGAGATAGTGGGGATAGTGACGAAGATCGACGTCCTCTCGGCCGCCTGAGACCGCGCCTGGGTCGCACTTCCCACTCGCTTCCGCGGACGGCTGAGACAACCGGGCCGTCGTCACGACCCGCCCGGGCCCGACTTCCGGGGCGTCCTCAGGAGCCTGCTCCTCGCCTTCCCCAGCAGGCGCCCCCTCTGCCACCGCCTCACCCACCCCGAGATGTCTGACCTTTCGGCGTCGCCATGCGCGAAGTAGCCCACCAGCGTCTTGAGGGCCGCCGCGGGCTGCGACGGGAAGTTCGCCGCGACCCTCCCCATCGCGTAGACCGGGTCGTATCCCAGCGCGTACATGGCCCTCCCGTCGGGGATGCCCTTCAGGCGGGTCCCCCTGCTGACGCCCGACACGATGTCTGCGTACACTGTCACCTTGTATCCATGCTGGACCAGCTTAAGCCTGAGCCATGCCTCATACCCGTACATCAGCGGATACCTCATGCCGTTGAGGCCCCGCCAGGCTGCTGTCTTCACGGCGAAGCCGGTGTTCCTTGGCATCTCCTCGTCCACCGGCTCCCCCACGATGGCGCCGCTCGCGGCTGCCACTAGGCTGTCTCGTCGCATCCTCGACGTCAGGTCCGCCATGTACGCCGGAGGCAGCGGGTTGTCGGCGTCGACGATCACGACGAACTCGGCGGCCTCCGAAACGCGCGCGAGGCCCGCGTTGATGACCGCAGCCAACTGCGGGCGGCCCAGGTAGCTCTGACTATGCCGGGGCAGCCTCACGAGCTCGCAGCCGTACCGGGAGGCTACCTCGGACGTGCCGTCCTCCGAGCCGTCGTCCACCACGACCATCTTCGAGGGCCTCAGGGTCTGCAGCGTCAGCGCGTCCAGGGTGGAACCTATGCGGGGAGCCTCGTCCCTGGCTATGGTCACGGTCTCGTAGGCGGGACGGGCCTGCGAGCCTTGCATGGGCCCAGCTGGCCCGACGCCCGTTTAAGCTTCAGGGTGTGATGACCGACTTACTGTGCTGCTCGACTTCCAACAAAAGCGGGGGGCATCTCGCGCCCTCCGCACAGAGGCTCGAAGGCATCGCCCAGGACAGAACTGGCGAATTCTAACACCCTAGGGTTGCAATCACGTATAATTAAACTTGTGCCAGACCTCAGTCTTCGTCCTCAAGCCACCGGGGCGCAGCTCCCCCCGGGCGCATCTCTACGGCCGCCGGTTGGCAGAGGACGGGCGGGTTCTGTTAGTTAATTATATATAATACAGCGTCCGGCTTGGGCAAGACTTTGCCAACGAAGTATACGACAGTTTCAATTCCGAAGACACTCCACGCGAGGCTCGAGAAACTCATCTCGACAAAGACCGGCTTCAAGTCGGTCTCCGACTACGTCACGTTCGTGCTCAGGGAAGTCGTGACGATGCACGAGACGTCGCAGAGCCCCGACCCGTTCTCCAGCAAGGACATCGAGGAGATCAAGGCCCGCCTGAAGGCGCTCGGCTACCTGTAGGTGTGGAAGATGGTCAGCGCACCTCACGGAGGCAAGCTGGTACAGATAGGCCAGCGGGTCAACCGCGACGCCTTCGCCGGCTTCAAGGCAGCCCAGACAGTCACGATAGGAGAGGAGACCAAGAGCGTCGTGAAGGACATCGCCAGCGGCGTGTTCAGCCCCATCGAGGGGTTCATGGGCGAGAACGACTACCTCGGAGTCATCGAGCAGATGCGGCTGGAGAGCGACGTGCCGTGGACCATCCCCGTGCTCCTGCCCGTGGAGGACGATGTGAAGCTGGCGGCCGGAGATGAGGCTCTCCTTGCCGACAAGGAGGGCGCACCCGTCGCGGTCATGGAGTGCGGAGAGACGTTCCAGGTGTCGAAGAAGGAGTACGCGATGAAGGTCTTCGGGACCGAGGACCAGGCGCACCCCGGCGTGTCCAAGGTCTACGACCGGCCCTCTAGGGCCATGGCGGGCAAGCTGAAGGCCGTCGCCAGGGTCGACCACGGGCGGTTCGCCGACTGCACGCTCTCGCCGAAGGAGACCAGGGTCCTCTTTACCGAGAGGGGCTGGAACAGCGTGGTGGCCTTCCAGACGCGCAACGCCCCCCACATCAACCACGAGTACCTGCAGAAGAGCGCGCTCGCGCTCGTGGACGGCCTGTTCGTCAACCCGGTCGTGGGGAAGAAGAAGCCAGGCGACTTCAAGGACGAGGTAATCGTCGACGCGTACAAGGCGCTCATCGACAACTACTACCCGAAGAGCTCCGTCGTGCTGAGCGTACTCCACTACGAGATGCAGTACGCCGGCCCGAAGGAGGCGATAATGCACGCGATAATGAGGAAGAACTTCGGCTGCACCCACATCACCATAGGGCGGGACCACGCGGGCGTGGGGAACTACTACGGCCCGTACGCCGCGCAGGACATCTTCAAGGAGTTCCCAGACCTGGGCATAACCCCGTTCTTCTTCAAGGAGTTCTTCTACTGCAGGCGGTGCGCCGGGATAGCAAGCGAGAAGACCTGCCCGCATCCTGAGGAGGAGAGGCTCAGCTTCAGCGGGACGAAGCTGAGGAAGATGTTCGCGGACGGACAGGTCCCCCCCAAGGAGTTCATGAGGCCGGAGGTCGCGCACGTGATAGCCGAGTCGAAGGCCCCGTTCGTGGAGTGACCAGGATGAGGAAGGTCGCAGTGATTGGGCTGGACTCGGTCCCTCCAGAGCTCCTCTATGACAAGCTGCTCGACAGGCTGCCGAACATAAGACGCATGTACGAGAAGGGCGTCCACGGGAAGCTGCGGTCGTGCGACCCGCCCATCACGGTCCCGGCGTGGATGGTGATGATGACGGGCAAGGACCCGGGGCAACTGGGCATCTACGGGTTCAGGCACAGGAAGGGGCCGTCGTACGGCGAGGGGTACATAGTCAACTCGACGCACGTCAAGGAGAGGACCGTCTGGGAGATCTTGTCTTCCCACGGCAAGAAGTCCGTGGTCCTGGGGGTCCCGCCCGGCTACCCGCCGAAGCCTGTCAGGGACGCCCTCATAGTCTCCTGCTTCATCACGCCGAGCGCCGACAGGCCGTTCACCTATCCCTCCCAGCTCAAGGAGGAGGTGCTGAAGGCGGCCGGAGGGAAGTACATCTTCGACGTGACGTTCAGGACGGAGAACAGGGACGCCATAAGGGAGGAGCTATTCGACATGACGAGGCGGCGCTTCGACGTCGCGGAGCACCTCGCAAAGGAGCACGAGTGGGACTTCTTCATCATGCACGAGATAGGGTTCGACAGGCTGCACCACGCATTCTGGAAGTTCTTCGACCCCCAGCACCCGAAGTACGTGCGAGGGAACAAGTACGAGAAGATCGACGAAGAGTACTACGAGATGGTGGACGGCAGGATCGGGAGGCTCCTCGAGATATTCGGCGAGGACTGCCTCACGTTCATACTCTCCGACCACGGCTCGAAGGCGATGAAGGGAGGGTTCTGCATAAACCAGTGGCTCGAGAAGGAGGGGTACCTGGCCTTCAAGACCGACCCGACTTCGGTGACGGACATCGACAAGGCCGAGGTCGACTGGGGCAGGACGAAGGCGTGGGGATGGGGCGGGTACTACGCGCGCGTATTCTTCAACGTGAAGGGGAGGGAGGCGCAGGGAGTCCTGGGGCCGTCTGCCCTCGCCTCGGAGAAGAAGCGCCTGACTGAGAGGGTCCTCAAGATACGCGACGACGCGGGGAAGCGGATGGGCAACCAGGTCTTCGAGCCTGAAAAACTGTACAAGAGCACCCTCGGCGACAAGCCCGACCTGATGGTGTACTTCGGGAACCTCGACTGGAGGTCCGCGGGGACCGTGGGGCACCAGGGCATGTACCTCTCGGAGAATGACACGGGCCCCGACGACTCGGTCCACTCGATGGACGGCGTGATGATGATGTACGACCCGCGCAGGAGCCTCAAGGGCGCAGAGGTCCGGGGCGCGGAAATCAGCCAGGTGGCGCCCCTGCTGCTGCGCGCCTTCGGGCTCGACCCTGCGAAGGAGGGGATAGAGGTCCGCCCTCCGGACGGGATGGTGGAGCGCGTCGCCTGAGTCCGAGAGCCCCGCAAGGAAGGGGTTCACCATATGGATGACCGGCCTGCCCGGCTCGGGCAAGTCGACCATCGCCCTGCTGCTGAAGAAGAGGCTGGAGGAGGGCTACGGGAGGTTCGTCGAGGTCCTGGACGGCGACGAGATAAGGAAGGGGCTCTCGCGCGACCTCGGCCTCTCGAAGGAGGACAGGGAAGAGCACGCGAGGCGCGTGTCCTATCTGGCCAAGGTGCTCTCGAGGAACGGCGTGATCTCGGTCGTCGCGCTGATATCCCCCTACAGGGCGTCGAGGGAGTCCGCGCGGGAGACTATCGGGCCGGACAGGTTCGTCGAGGTGTACGTCAAGGCTTCGCTGGCGACATGCGAGAAGAGGGACCCCAAGGGACTGTACGCGAAGGCGCGCAAGGGAGAGATCAACAACATGACCGGGATACAAGACCCGTACGAAGCCCCGCCCTCCCCTCAGATCGTGGTGGACACCGAGGCAGGGTCGCCGGAGAGGTCCGTGGAAGACCTCCTTACGGGCCTCAAGCGCCTGGGCTTTCTCTGAACGAGCGCCAGGCTCCGCTGAGAGGGCACATCGCTTAAAGAAGTCGTGCGGTCGGCTCGGGACGGTCCTGACCAAGTTGCGCTTCAACGTCGTCTTCATGGTGCTCGACACCCTGAGGGAGGACTACGCCTCGGGGCTAGGGAAGCTCGAAGGCATGGGCTTCGTCAAGTACGAGAACGCGATAGCGCCATCGAACTGGACCATCCCTTCACACGTCTCCATGTTCACCGGCAGGCTCCCCTCATCCCACGGGATGCACGAGGACAGGGACACCCACGCATCGAACTTCGGGAAGCTCAGCGCCGCAAACCTCGCGGTGGAGAGGAAGGGCGTCCTCGGCGAGCTCCGGGACAGAGGATACGCCGTCCAGGCCTTCACGGCGAACCCCCTCGTCTCGCCAGTCTTCGGGTTCCCGTTCCCCGAGTGCGACGTGTTCGACGAGGCGGGGGAGGTCACGGAGGTGAGGAGATACGTCCGCAAGGCCGGCGGGAACTGGCCGAGGGGGGCGATGAAGATGGTCCGGGACGGGAAGACGGGGGCGCTGGTGAGGAGGACCTACAAGGCAGTGAAGAGGAGGGCGCCCAGGCTCCTCGACCGCTCCCCGCTGGAGAAGGGGAGCAGGTACATCATCGACTCGCTGGAGTCATGGAAGGTCAGGGAGCCTTTCATGCTCTTCATCAACGTCATGGAGGCCCACCAGCCGTACTCGTGGAACGACGGCAAGCCCGGAGCCGAGGCCACGTACTGCTACCTCACGGGCAAGCCATACCGCCTGAAGCTCGACTGGGGGAGCAAGTACCGGAAGCATGCGGAGCTGGCGACCTCCCGGGCCGTGGACATCGCCGAGTCTGCGGCACGCCTTCCCAAGAACACGCTCTTTGTGGTGACCTCTGACCACGGCCAACTCCTCGGGGACCAGGGGAAGTACGACCACGGCTACTTCCTCGACGACGCCCTCCTCAGGGTGCCGCTCTACGTGAAGTACCCGGAAGGCGTGAAGCCCTTCAGCCAGCGTGAGGGCCACGTCAGCACGTCCGAGATCCCGTTCCTGATCGAGAGCGTCCTCTACGGGGCACGCGCGGAGCTCGGCTCGGCGTGCGTCGCCGCGGAGAGCTTCGGGCCGCAGTGGCCCGTCATGGACTTTGCGAAGGACGACGGCGAGAGGCGCGCGCTGGCCCCCGCCTACAGGCACAAGGTGAAGATCTACACCCACGGGGGCGACTTCACTCTGGACGCGTCCACCGGGGCGATAGAGGACAGGAAGGACGGCGTGACGGACAAGGACGTGGCTGCCTGCCTGAAGTCCCTCCCCCTCGGCGGCGCGCGCCCGGCCTGAAGAGGGCCGACAGGCGCGGAAACATAATAAGCGGCCGCACGGGGTTCGGGGCGCATGGGAGAGGACGAGGTCGTGGCCGTGAAGCTCCCCAAGGAGTTGGTGGGAAGGATAGACAGGGCGGTGGGGCAGCGGTTCGCCTCCGTCGACGACTCCGTGGTCTTCCTGCTCGAGCGCGCGCTCAAGGGAGAGTCCGACTCCTCGGCGCCGCAGGCCGAGTTCTCGAGCGATGAGAAGAAGGCCATCGAGGACCGATTGAAGTCCCTGGGGTACTTCTGACCTCAGACCTGCACGAAGGACCGCTCTCCGAGTATCAGCTTGTACCCCTTGGGCATCCTCTTCTCCCCGTCGGCTATGGTGGAGTTGCTCCCTATCAGTGAGTCGACGATCCGCCTCCCCGTCTCTATGGCGCAGTCCTTCATCACGATGGAGTTCTCCATCTCCACGTTCCTTATCTTGCAGCCGTCACCGATGGACGTGTAGGGGCCTATGAAGACGTCCGGGCCTATCACGCAGTTCGCGCCGACTATCGCGGGGCCGCTTATCCTCACCGTCCCGACCGTCTTGGACCCCGGCCCCATGGACAGGTTCCCGGTCAGAGAGGTCTCCCCCGACAGCTCGCCCTTCACGTCGCTCTGCATGTCGGCGAGGACGAGCTGGTTGGCCTCGAGCAGGTCCTCAGGCTTGCCCGTGTCCTTCCACCAGCCCTTGACGTGCTCCACCTCCACCTTCTTCCCCTCCGCGAGGAGGAACTGGATCGCGTCGGTTATCTCCAGCTCGTTCCTCCAGCTGGGCTTTATCGACTTCACGGCCCTGAAGATGGAGTTGCTGAAGACGTACACCCCCACCAGGGCGAGGTTGCTCGAAGAGGCCTTCGGCTTCTCCACCAGTCTCTTCGGCCGCCCGCCCTCGAACTCGACTATGCCATAGCGGGACACGTCAGTCACCGGGCAGACTCCGACTACGCAGTCGGCCCGCTTCCGCTCGAAGACGCCGACGAAGTCCTTGACCCCCTGCCTCAGCAGGTTGTCCCCGAGGTACATCACGAAGGGCTCTCCCTGCATGAAGTCCTCCGAGATCAGGACGGCGTGCGCCAGACCTTTGGGCTCGGGCTGGCTGATGTACGTGACCTTGAGGCCGAACTTCGACCCATCCCCGACTATCTCGGTCACCCCCTCCCGTATCGGGCCCAAGACGATCCCCACCTCCTCGATGCCCGCGTTCTTGAGGTGCTCCAGGCCGTAGAGCAGCATTGGCTTGTTGGCTATCGGGAGGACGTGCTTGTTCCCTGTGTACGTGAGGGGCCTCAGGCGCGTCCCGTGCCCGCCTGCGAGGAGGAGGCCCTTCAAGGCCCGCGCCCTCCCGCCGCCCGTGCGAAGGCTTCGAGGGCCCGGTCTATCGGCATCATGGCCCGCCCTGTCTCCCTGGCCACCTTGTCGGACACCAGGCTGCTGTTGGGCGGGCGCTTCGCCGTCTGCTTGAGCTTCGACGAGGTGGTCGGGCGGACGAGTGCCGCGTCCAGGCCGAGCTTCTTGGCTACGAGGAGGGAGAAGTCGTATCGGCTCAGGGGCGTCGCGCCCGCCGTGTGGAACAGGCCCGTCTTCCTCGCCTTTACTATGGCGATTATCGCGCCTGCAAGGTCGTCGGCGAGGGTGGGCGAAGCGACCTGGTCGCTCACTATCTCGACTGACTTTCCCGCGCCCAGCTGGGAGACCAGCCACGCCGCGAAGTTCAGCGGCTTCCCCGACGCGGATCCCTGAGACAGCTTCGCAGAGGGAACCCAGCTGTATATCACCGAAGGCCTCACCACGACGTTCCCCGCCCTCGCCAGGGCGTTCCTTTCGCCCTGGGCCTTGCTCGCCGCGTACACGCTGATGGGGTTGGGTTCGGCCTCCTCGGAGTACGGCGCGCCGACCCCGTCGAAGACAAAGTCGGTGGAGACGTAGACAAGGCTGGCGCCGACCCTCGCGCACTCCTCCGCCAGCGTGGCCGTGCCCGTCGCGTTGACGGCCATGGCCTCGTCGGGATGGGCCTCGCAGTAGTCTACGTTGTGCATGGCGCCCGTGTCGACCACGACGTCTGGCCTGAATGACGATAGGGCGGCCGACACCGACGCCCTGTCTCTTTTGTCGAACGGGACGCTGCGGCGCACGCCGTCGCCCCAGGGGCGGGACACATGACCGCCTCCGACGTCGAACCCGTCTGCGACCGCGGCCTCAGCCAGCTTGCCCCCCAACTGGCCCCCGATGCCGGATACGAACACCCTCGTCGGCGTCGGCACCAAGCCTCACTTGTGGGGCGGCTTGTTCCAGTCGAACGGCGCCTTCGTCCTTGGGTCGACGACGCCCTGGTCGTTCCAGGGCCGCCTCTCCTCGTCGGGGTTCTTCGAGTCGTAGAGCCTGTTGACCGCGTAGACTGTCAGGGAGGGCTCGAAGCCCAGAGTCTTCGTCCCGTGCCAGTACTTTCCGTTTATCCTCACTACCTGGAGCTTCTCGGAGGAGGCCACTACCTCGTCCAGCTGGCCCCTCGTCGTGGAGCCGGGCTCGTCGTCATACGCGCATATCTTCATGGCCCCCCTGACAACGATGAAGTAGTCGTCCTGGCCGCGAGCGTGCCTGTGCCAGGCGCGGATCATCCCGGGATAGCTGTACGAGAGGTTCGCCTGGACGACCCTGTCGCCCTCCAGGAGGTCCTGCCAGTCGTCCCTGATGGCCTCCGCGAAGAAGCCGCGCTCGTCCGGCAGCTTCTTGATGTCGAAGACCTTGTTCCCGGGTAGCAGCGCGAATCAGAACGCTCTAGAGGACTACGCCTCTTAAGCTTACCTTCGCTCCGGCGGCCTGATCGGCAAGCAGGTGCTTGTACCACTCCACGGTCTTGGTCTGGATCGAGTCGGTGACCTCGCCCGCGGCCAGCGCCCTCTCTATCTCCCTCGCCGCGTCGGCGGGGGTGGACCGCGCCTCGAATCCGAGCACCTCCTTCGCCTTCCTGAAGCTCACCCGGTAGGAGCGCGTGTCCGGCGCCCCGTACCACTCTATCTGCGGGCGGTCCTTCAGCGAGTCGGCGACGAGCTCGGCCAGCGGCCTGATCTGGTAGTTCTGCGAGTCCGACCCTATGTTGAAGAGCTCCCCGCTCACACGGCCGCCGTCGGCCGCGAGCACGAGCGACACCGCGCGCGCGATGTCCTTCACGTGGACGAATGGCCTCCACTGCGTCCCGTCCTTCATCACAGGTATCTTCTTGTTCACGACGCCGCCGAGCGCCATCCCGTTGACCGCGAGGTCGAACCGCATCCTGTGCGAGAGGCCGTATGCCGTCGCTAGCCTGACTGCGACCGGGACGAAGCCCTTCGAGGCGAGCCGAAGGTTGTCCTGCTCTGCGAGCAGGTTCGCGCTGGCGTACGTCGTCAGAGGGTTGGTGGGAGACTCCTCGGTCAGCACCCCTTCCTGGAAGCCGTAGATGCTGCACGAGGACACGAGGAGGTACCTCGGGACGCCCGCGTCCTTGGCCACCCTGGCCACGCGCGACCTCCCCAGGTGGTTGATGTCCATCGTCTTCCATCTGTCGAGCTCGCCCGCCGGATCGTTGGAGAGGGCGGCCATGTCGACGACCGCGTCGAAGCCCTTGAGGGCTCTGCCGTCGAACCACCTGACGTCGTCCCTGAGCAGCGACAGCCGACCGTCGCCGAGAGACTCGAGGTACTCCATGCCGAAGAAGAATCGGTCCAAGACAGTAACCTCGTGCCCCTCCTGCAGGAGGTGCGGGACCAAGGTCGAGCCGATGTATCCTGCCCCCCCGGTGACGAAGATCCTCAAGCCGCGTCCTCCGGGGCCATTTCGGCTCGCGAGCGCCCGGTAGGGCTTATAACCACAGCGACGCCGAAATCCCACGTTGAAGGTGTCCGTGATAGTCCTGACGGCGGACCCGACGAAGCCCATGGCCCAGTCGGCGATGAAGGCCGTCATGGAGACCGTCCCAAAGCCCTTTGAGCTCGTGGTGGACCACGTCTCAGGGCCGGAGTTCGGGTTCTCAAACGGGGTCAACAGGATGGCGAGGGCCTCCAGGGGAGAGAACCTGATCCTCGTCAACGACGACTGCATCCCCTCTCCGGGATGGGTGGAGAAGCTCCTGGCTGCTGCGGAGGACCCGAAGGTCGGCGTAGTGGGCGGCCTCCCCGAGGGGGCTTCCGACAGGTATGTCTCCTTCGGGCTCGTCCTGATCAAGGCCGAGGCCTTCAGGCGCGTAGGCGGGCTCGACGAGAGGTACAGGCTCGGCCATGAAGACGAGGACTTCTGCCTGCGCGCGGTGAAGGCGGGATACTCAATCAGGAGCGTGGACGTCGGGGCGTCGCACCTGAAGAACGCGTCGTCGAGGACCCTGAGGGCGACGGGCCTTCATGTGAAGGGCGCGGTCATCTTCGGGGTCGACCACGAGCAGCCGCCGCTGAGGGTCGTCGCAAAGGCGCTCTGGGCGCTCAGCTACAACCTGAGGTTCGCAGCCAAGGACCTGCCCCCCGCCGCGGTGGTGAGGAACCTGTTTCACAAGGCGCGGAGACCGGAAGGAAGAAGATACCGGAACGGATTCTGACGCTGGCCCGGCCGGCTTACGCCTTCGCCGCGACCTTCTCTACTTGGCCCTTCTGTGTGATCTCTCTGACGATCCCTGCGGCCACCGTGGACCCGGAGTCTCTCAGTGCGAAGCGGCCGAGCTCGGGGAAGTCCTTGAACGTCTCCAGGACGATCGGCCTTAGCGGCGTAATCTTCACGATCGCCGAGTCTCCCGTCTTGATGGTCTTCGGCTTCTCTTCCATTGGCTGGCCCGTCCTCGGGTCTATCTTCGCGATGATCTCGGATATCGTCGCCGCCACCTGGGCGGTATGGGCGTGCAGCACGGGCGTGTAGCCTGCCGCTATCGCCGTCGGGTGGAAGACGACTATGATCTGGGCCTGGAACTCCTTCGCGATCGTCGGTGGATTGTTGTTCGGGCCGAGTACCGAACCACGGCGGAAATCCGACTTCGACACGCCCCTAAGGTTGATGCCGATGTTGTCGCCGGAGATCGCCTCCTGCATCGCAGTGTGGTGGGTCTCTATCGACTTCACTTCGGCCGTGAGTCCCTCGGGCATTATCGTTATCGGGTCGCCGACCTTCAGCTTCCCCGTCTCTATCCTTCCCACCGGTACGGTCCCTACGCCCTGGATGGTGTAGACGTCCTGCACGGGCATCCTGAGAGGCTTGTCGATGGGCTTCGGGGGCTCGACGAAGGTGTCGAGCGCCTGTAGCAGGGTCGGGCCCTTGTACCAAGGCATGTTCGTTGAGGGTTTCACGAGGTTCTCGCCGGTCCACCCTGACACCGGGATGAAGTTTAGCTTCTTCACGTCGTACCCCACGGTCTTCAGGAGGTTCTCCACGTCCTGCCTCGCCTCGTTGTACCTCTGCTCGGAGTACTTCACCGTCTGGTCGTCCATCTTGTTTATGCAGACCACTAGCTGGTTCACGCCCAGCGTCCTCAGCAGGAACGCGTGCTCCCTCGCCTGCCCTCCGGGACCGAGCGCGACGTCGGACTCACCCTTCTTCGCGGAGACGACGAGGACCGCGGCGTCGGCCTCCGAGGCCCCTGTAATCATGTTCTTGATGAAGTCGCGATGCCCGGGAGCGTCTATCAGGGTGTAGAAGTACTTCGGAGTCTCGAACCTCTGGAATGCGAGGTCGATTGTGACTCCTCTCTCCCTCTCGTCCTTCAGCTGGTCGAGCACCCACGCGTACTTGAACGAGTCGCCTGCGCCGGTCTTCTCCGACTCCTTGGCGAACTCTTCTATCATCCTCTGGTCGACTACTCCCAGGTCGAACAGGAAGTGTCCCATCGACGTGCTCTTGCCGTGGTCGACGTGACCACAGACTATGAGGTTCAGGTGCGCCTTATTAGCCACAGTAGCTCACTCGTTACAAGAAATCGACCCCTTCCAAGTATATTTAAGCATAGTGGGACGCTTCGTCTGCTAACTTGTATCAAATTGGTCCGCATACGTACGTGGAGACGGGCGAAGGCAACGGCCGGGGTGGCTCTCCTCGGAAGGACCAGCACGACCGAAACCACGCAGGCGCCCGGACTGGCTGAGGCGCAATGACATTGAGGTGGTCCTCTTTGGTCTCTGCGAGCGGCACTCTCCTAGGCCTAGCGCTGCTCATCCTTGGAGGAGAGGGCGAATTCAGTACGGTTAGCTGTGGTCACTTGGGGAGTCCGATCGCCCCACTCTGCGTGAAAGATCCCGAATACAATCTGTTAGCGGTCGTCGTTGGCCTTGCTCTGCTCTTTACCGGGTCTACGAAGTTGCTCGCTGATGTACGGAGGAAGCAAGACTGGTTGAGTCGGTTCCTGCCACATCGGGTGGCAACCGGTTCCCAAGCGAAGGCGTGGTCTTGGGACTGAGGGGACAACACCCCTCCGCTCAGTTAGGGGAAGACACCAAGCTGGCCGCAGCCTCTTCGATGTGAGAGGAGGTGAGTCCATACTTCCTCAGGAGCTCGCCCGCCTCGCCGCTCTCGCCGAACGTGTCCATGACTCCGACCCTCCGCATGGGGACAGGCATCACCTCCCCGAGGACCTCCGCGACGGCGGACCCCATCCCACCAACCACGTTGTGCTCCTCGGCGGTCACTATCCTGCCGCACTTCTTTGCGAACGCGACCACGGTCTTCGAGTCTATCGGCTTGACCGTGTGCATGTCGACCACCGCGGCCGACACGCCCTTCGCATCCAGCGACTCGGCGGCCTTGAGGGCCTCCGGGACCATGATGCCGCACGCGATTATGGCGACGTCGCCGCCGTCCTTCACCACCGCCGCCTGCCCCTGTCTGTACTCGAAGCCCGCCTCGTGCACGACGGCAGTGGACGGCCTCGCGAGCCTGATGTAGAAGGGTCCGGGGATCGCCGCGGCGGCTTTCACGATCGCCTTCGTGGAGACCGCGTCGGCGGGAACGACGACCCTCATCTTGGGTATCGACCTCATTATCGCGATGTCCTCGACCTGCTGGTGGGAGGCCCCGTCAGGCCCGACCGAGATGCCGCCGTGCGAGCAGACAAGCTTCACGTCTAGGCCGGGATAGGCTATGTTGTTGCGGACCTGGTCGACGCACTTCCCTGGCACGAAGATCGCGTAGGTCCCCGCGAAAGCGACCTTCCCCGCGAGGGCGAAGCCTGCGGCCACGGAGACAAGGTTCTGTTCGGCTATCCCGACGTTGAAGAAGCGCTCGGGGTACTTCGATGCGAAGACCCCGGACTTCAGCGAACCCGTGGTGTCCGCGCCCAGGACGACGACCCGGCTGTTCGTAGCGCCGAGCTCGACCAACGCCTCGCCGTAGGCGTCCCTCATCGCCGCCAGCCTCTCGGGTTTCACTCTCCGTCCTCCGCCACCCGCGCGCGCTCCCGCAGCGCGCCTATGGCCTTGACAGGGTCTCCCTTCGCGAAGACCCCCGCTCCGGCCACCAAGACGTTGCCTCCGCGCGCGACGACCTGCGCGACGTTCTCGGGCTCCACTCCTCCGTCAATCTCGATGTCGGTGGCGAGCCCCCTGTCTCTGACGATAGCGGACACCGACTCTAGCTTGGGCATCACCGACATGTCCATCGTCTGCCCGCTGAACCCTGGGTTGACGGTCATTACAACTAGGGATGACACTTCATCGAGGCGCTCCAGCGTCCAGCCTGGGAGGGGGGTCGACGGCTTCAGCGCGATCCCCATCTCCTTGCCGCTTTTCTTCAGGGTCGAGCGGAGCTCGTCGAACGATGAGGGGGTGAGCACTTCCGCGTGGAAGGTCAGGAGGTCCGACCCGGCCTCCGCAAACTTCTCCGCGTAGCGCTGCGGCTCGTCTATCATCAGGTGCGTGTCGAACTTCAGGTCGCAGCGCCGCCTGAGGGCCCTGACCGTCCCCGGCCCGAAGGTGATGTTCGGGGCGAAGTGGCCGTCTATGACGTCGAGATGCACCTGGTCGGCGCCCCCCTCCACGCACATGTCCACCGCGCCGCCGAGGTCTCCTAGGTCCCAAGCGAGGATCGACGGAGCTATCCTGATGTCCCTCAACCCATCACTTCAGCTCGCTCAGGACGTCGGACAGGTTGTCCTTCGAAGGCGGAGTCCCGTGGTAGTGGGGGGACCACTCCATGAAGGATATGCCCTTGCCCTTCACCGTGTGCGCTACCACGACTGTGGGCCGGTTGCGCGTGTTCGCGGCGAGGTCGAACCCGTCGAGGAGCTGCGAGAAGTCGTACCCGTCGACCTCTATGACGTTCCAGTTGAACGCCCTCCACTTCGCCGCGAGAGGCTCTAGCGGCATTATCTGCTCGGTGAGCCCGTCCTGCTGTATCCCGTTCCTGTCTATGATCGCGGTCAGGTTGTCCAGCCTGTACTTCGAGGCGCTCATGGCCGCCTCCCATACCTGCCCTTCCTGCTGCTCGCCGTCCCCCATCAGCACGTACGTCCTGGACGTCCTCCTGTCCAGCTTCGCCGCCAAGGAGACGCCCACGCCGAGGGAGAGACCGATGCCTTCGGAGCCCGCAGGGGCTTCGACGCCGGGGACGCCCATGTGCGGGTGGCCCTGCAGCCTCGACCCGAGCTTCCTGAGCGTCATCAGCTCCTCCACGGGGAAGTACCCAGCCTGAGCTAGTATGGCGTAGAGCAGGGGGGCCGCGTGCCCCTTGCTCAGGAAGAACCTGTCCCTCTCGGGCCACGAAGGGTCCTTCGGGTCGTGGCGCATCACGTGGAAGTAGAGGGCGACGAGGAGCTCCACGGCCGAGAGGGAGCCCCCAGGGTGGCCCGACCCCGCCTCGGCCAGGCTCTCCAGGATCAGCTTCCTGGTGTTCCTCGCGACCTCCTTGAGCCTGACGACCTCCTGCACGTTCTCCACGGCTATCTCCTCACGGGCACCTGGATGATCCTCTGGACGAAGTCGTCGGCCGCCCTGGCCCTGGCCTCCAGGTCCTGGAAAGAGAGGGTCGCGTTCCTCGGCAGGGCGCTCCTCGCCTCCCCCGCGACGTTGCTCAGCACGGAGGCCTGGTAGGCGTTGCCGCCCGAGGCGACGGCGAGCGCGAACACCCCCGTCATGGCGTCCCTGACCCCGACCTTGCTGAAGAGGTTCTTCTTCCCGCCGACCGGAGGGAACATCGTCACGTTGGCTGCGTCGAAGAGGGTGAGCCCCTGCTCACCCCGTGTAATCAGGATAGCCTTGCAGTCCAGCCTGCTGAGGAGGTTGACTCCCATGTTCCTAAGGCTTGTCTCGTTCACCATGGCCATCCCCGTCGCGTGACCTGCCTCCTCCATGTTTGACTTCACGTACGTCACGCCCGAGAAGTCCAGATAGTGGTGCATCTTGGGCTGTCCGACGACTATCTTCCCCGCCGCGTGGGCCGCGTCGGTCACGCCGTTGATCAGGTAGCTGGTTATCGCGCCGCGGTCGTAGTCTGAGATGATCACGCAGTCCACGTCCTTGATGGACGGCTCGGCCGCCGAGAGCAGCCTCTTCGACATCGCCGGCGGGACGTCCCTCCTGTCCTCCCTGTCTATCCTCAGCATATGAAAGGTGTTGACCATGATCCAGGTCCTGAGAGAGGTCGGCCGCGTGGGATCTGTGACCACCCCTTCGTGGGCGATTCCGTACTTTGCGAACTCCGTCTTCAGCCAGCCTCCGTACTCGTCCGAGCCTATGAGCCCTACCAGGCTCACGGAGGCTCCAAGCGACACGAGCTCTCTCGACAGGTTGGCCGCCCCGCCGGGCAGGAACGTCTCGCCCACGTAGTCGCCCGCGGGGACCGGCGCCTCTCTGGCGAGCTTGCGCGCCGCGACCTCCACGAACCTGCTGACTATGAGGTCGCCAATCACCAGGACCTTCCTTCCTCGGAAGCGCCGCAGGAGGTCAACCAGCTTCTCCTTGTCGACCGTCTCGAGCGGCATCCTTCTGTCGCTGCGGCCTCTTGCCCTTTTTAAGTTTCGGAGGACATTTTCGTCGCCCGGCCGCCGGACTCCTTCCACTTCTCCTCGAGCAGCACGCCTATCTTCTCCACCGCCTTCCTGACCTCCCTCTCGAGGGCGAGCGGGTCGTATCCCTTGGGCGCCGGATAGTCGAGGAACCTCTGGCTGGGGTCTGAGCCGAGGAAGTCCTTGCTCGACTCGTACGCGGACATCAGTGTGGGGCCGTCGAGGCGCCTGAGCTCAGACATCCAAGAGTGGTGGAAACCCTTGTCCGAGACGAAGGTGAGCTTCACGTCGCCTTCGGACTCCTTCTTGACGCCCTCCCAGAACGCCCTGCCGAACTCGTCGGGCGCCACCTTCCCGGACTTCAGCTTCGAAGCGTAGGCCTTCGCGAGCCTCGACGCCTTCGCGCTGGTGATTTCGAGGCGCGAAGCGACCTGGGCGCTGGTCAGGCCCAACTCCTGCAGGTAGTAGCAGGCTTCCTCGAGCACCTCGCCGCTGATCTCCTCCAAGGGGTTGGCCCCGGCGCTCCGCCTGCCGATAAAGTGTCGGCCCGCGCGTCCGCGCCGCCGAGTGGCACAGGCCTACCTCTTTCTGACGAAGAGGAACCCGCCCTCTTCCTTGACCTCGTACAGTGGCTCGTCCTCGAGGGGCTCGTCGAAGACGGCTCTGCCCGTCCTCAGGTCCCAGACCGACCCGTGCCCCGCGCAGGTGACCGCGGTGCCGTCCATCGACCCCTCCGAGAGGTCCCACTGCTCATGGGTGCAGATCGCGCCCATCCCGAAGTACTCGCCGTCCACGTTGGCCAGGAGGATCGACTCGCCCCCCGCCTCGACCGTGAGCATCGAGCCAGGCGGCACCCTGGACGACTCCACAGTCTTGACGAACTCGGCCACACTTGCGGAGCCCTGCGCATCCCGAATAAACTCTTCGTCTACGCGGAGGGCTTTACCTCTGCCTCAAGCTCCTTCAGGTCCTTGAGAGAGTCCATGAAGCGCCACTCGCCGTAGTGAGGGAACGAGAGGAGCTCGCCGTGGCTCACGAGCTTCGGGAACGTCTCCCTCTCGATGTCTCCCTTTTCCGGGAGGTACTTGAGGAGCCTCTTTGCGTTTAGCACGTAGACCCCGCCGTTGATCCAGACGTCTGGGAACGCGGGCTTCTCGTCGAAGCCCCTCACCATCCTTAGCTTGTCGATTTTGACGACGCCGAAGCGCGAGCGGTACGGCACGACGAGCATCGAAGCGGTCATCTCGCCGGACTGCCTGTGCGCGGAGACCATCTTGGCTAGCGGGAGGTCGGTGAGGATGTCGCTGTTCATCGCCACCACGAGCTCGTCCGACTTCGCGAGCGCCTTCCTTATCGCCCCGCCCGTGCCCAATGGCTCCCCCTCGACCGAGTAGTCTATCGTCATCCCCTTGAAGCCCGTCCCGAAGTGCTCCCTCAGCTTCTCCCACTTGTACCCGCAGGCGAAAGTCACCTCGTCGATCTCCCCGACGCCGGAGAGCCACTCGAGCTGGTACTCCGAGATAGGCTTGCCCGAGACGTGTATCAAGGCCTGCGGCCTGTCCTCAGTGAGCGGGCGCAGGCGCATGCCGAGCCCCCCAGCTAGGATTATCGCCCTCGTGCTCTCAGCCTTTCGCCTCCGCGCCGACTATCCGTCATAAGGGTTTTGATGCGGACCCCGGCGGACCGCGAGACCAAGGCGCGGAGCGATGTGCGACGGTCCTGAGCTTACGCTGGGCTAGAGAATCAAAAAAGGGAGAGAAAGCCGTCCGCTTAGGACAGCTTTCTGACTAATATTGCTAGCTCAAGAACTAGTGTGATCGCTGCGAGTACGGCTACGACCAAGACGTATGTCTGGGCCGTGCTTATACCCGACGAGTTGCTGGTGGTGTTCGAAGCAGCCTGAGTCGCCGCACTGGCTGCCGTAGACGCGT
>JASHUU010000056.1 GCA_030039795.1 Nitrososphaerales archaeon
CTCTTGGGCTATCGCGATCTGCAGGTGATGGCCCGGGATGGACTCGTGATATGCGAGGGCTTCAGCTTCGTATCGTGGCCGCGTCTCAGGCGCGGAGGTGTTGATGTAGTAGCTGCCCGGCCTGGACCCGTCGGCAGCCGGCTGACGGTAGTACGCTATCGTCGAGTGCTTCTCTTCATGCTCTTCCATGCGCACTACCTTGCAGTCAGCCTTTGGCAGCCTCCCGAACCAGGCTGGGATCGCGGCCTTGGCCTTCGCCAACGACTCCTCCGCCTTCTTCGCGACCTCGTCGCGTGACGTGAAATAGAGGGAGGGATCCGTCCTGAGTTTGGAGATGATCTGCTTCCTGTCCTTGAGGCCGAAGACCTTCTCCCCTAGCTTTGTCATCTCGGAGTTGATCCTCGAGACCTCGGCCATGCCGGTCTCGTGAAGCTCATCAGGCGTGAGGTCGAGCGAGGTGTGCACCCTTATCAGACGAGCGTAGGCTTCCTTTCCCCCAGTTAAGTGGCAGATGCCGGGTCTGTCCTCAGTCCGCGCCTTGGGCAGGGCCTCGGATTTCAGGAAAGTCTCGAGCCTCGCCAGCGAGGGCATGACCGAGCCGCTTATGGCGCCCATCATCCCGCCCCTGAACTCGGCCCTTTCCTCGTCTGTCCACTCGCTATGGTCGACTAAGAGAGGCCTCGCGAACGCGGAGTCGGCGGCCGGCTTGGCCAGCATTCCTCCGACCTCTTCGATCACCTTCTCAAGACAGACGCGCACGGCGACTCTCTGTTCTTCGAGCCCCCGCCTGAGGTTCGCGCGGTAGTCGTCGAAGTAGTCGCCCATCGCGGCCCACCTCCTTACCATCGCCCTCCCTTCCTCGGGGCTCTTGACCGGCTGGAACGACTCCATGTTGGCGAACTCTATCTGGGGGCCCTGCAGCGGGTCGACCGCCCACTCTTCGAGCCTGCAGGCCGAGTAGTCCAGCATGGAGCCGACGTCGACAAGCAGCGCGGCTCTGGTCATCCTGTCCACTTCCGAGAGCTCCTCCTCTCGGATCGCCCTGCACCTCTCCAAGACGCTGAGGTATCTCTTCTCGCGCAGGACTCTCCCTTCGGGAGTGATGTCCGGCAACCTGTCGTCGAACTTCCGGTATCCCAGGACGGTCGCGAAGACAGGCTCGTCCGAGAGCTTCTCATCCCAATATTCAGAGGTCAGCTCTCGCAGCGAGGCTGAAGACTCAGCTCCCATCGCCCAACCCCTCCAGACGGGGCCTTTACGCTTGTCCCAAGTTCTTAGAGCTTGCCCGCGTCTCTTAGCTCAGTGAAGACGTGCCTGTAGGACACTACGCCAACGGCCAGGAGCGCCAGCGACGTGAGCAGCAGCGCAGGGAGGTTGAACACCGCGCTCGACGGCGCGCCGTTGATGACCGTCCTTAGGGCCTCGGCCCCTTGGCTCAGGGGGTTGTACTCCACGAAGGTGACGAGCGCGGGAGGCAGATAGGAGCTCACGATCGTCAGCGGATAGGCTATCGTGCTGAGACTGACCAGAGCCGTCTGCAGCCCGTCGGCGAAGACCCAGTACCTGTCGCCCGTCTTCGAAAAGAGGTTGAGCACCGCCGCGATGCCCGCCAGCCCCATCGCGAGGATGAACATGAATGGGATCAGGAGGAGGGTGGACAGCGTCGCCAGCTGCGGGATGAACGCCATAGCCACTCCTGTCAGGATCCCGGCATAGATCGCTCCTCCGAGCCCGGCCGAAATCAGGTGGGCCATGACCACCTCGTTGAGGCTCACCGGCAGGGTGAGATAGTACTGGGAGACCCCCTCTGTAAGGCCCAGGTGGACTCTTCGGCCCACGTCGAAGGAGGCGAAGAAGAGACCGGTGATTATCACCCCCGGCGCGTAGAAGTCGAAGTAGTTTATGCTCATCATCCCTTTGTAGACGATCCCCACTACGAACATGTCGGTGACGTTGAGGCCTATGAGCGTCCCCAGAAGCCACTTCGTCCTGAAGAAGTACGAGAGGTCCACGCGCGCTATCCTCAGCATCCCTCTGAACTGGCTCAAGACGACTTCACCCCCTCCAGGACGCGCGGCACGAGCATCGTGCCCACCGTGAGCGTCGATATCCCCACGGCTATGACCACGAACGCGGAGAGTTCCGGGCTGAGAAGCTGGTTCGCATCTACCCCCAGCACGCTTCTGAAGAGGTCTGCCCCGTACGTCAGGGGGTTGGCCAGGGACACGGCGGCGTACGACGTTGGCATGAACGCAAGCGGATAGAGTATCGTGCTGAACCTGAGCAGCAGCGCGCTCATGCTAGCCACTATGGCGCTGTAGATGTCGAACGACTTGAAAGCGACGAAGGACAAAGAAATCATTATTCCCATCACTCCGACGCTCATGAGAAGCAGGACCGCGAGGGAGACCAGGAGCACAGACGACGGCAGGCCTCCCAGTATCGACAGGATCACGAGAGGCGGGCCCACTCGGACCACGTTCACCGCCAGACCTAGCAGGAGCTGCTCGAGGAAGAGCTGACCGCGCGTCACGGGCAGAGACAGGATGTACTTGAGCCGCCCCTCATGTGCGCTCTCGACGAAGCGCCTGCCGGCCCAGCTCCCGATGTTGAACGTCATGATGATTATCAGGCCAGTCCCATAGTAGACGTAGTAGTCGCTGACCGCCACGACGAGCCTTGAGACCAACTGCCCGTATACGAAGTACTGGAACGCGAAGAAAATCCAGTAGTAGACTGTCCACGGGACGGAGTCGAAGGCCTCTCTCAGCTCGAACTTGAGGAGGGAGAGCATCTCACGCATGGCTCTGCACGACCTCCTTACCCGTGTAGTGCAAGAAGACGTCGTCGAGCGAGGGCTCGGACACGCGGATGGAGCTGACCCTCACCCCGAGTCCTTGCATCGCGGTCATCATCAGCGGCAGCCAGTCTTCCGACCTGTTGACGAACGTCCTCAGGCTCCTTTCCCCTCCTTGGAGGGCGCGGACTGTCCCAGGGACGTCTCTTACTGCCCTTAGGATCTCTTCTGAGACTGGCGCAGACATCTCAAGGTCCACGACATCCCCGCCGGTTATGCTGTCCTTGAGCGTCATCAGGCTCTCCATCACCAGCTCCTTCCCGTCTTTCATTATGCAGATCCGATCCGCGAGATACTCGGCCTCCCTCACCTCGTTGGTGGCCACGATGACCGTCGACCCCTTCTCTCTGAGCTGTCTGATCATGTCCCAAATCATCCTCTTCCCTTCGAGGTCGACCATCGCGGTCGGCTCGTCGAACACGGCCACGTCGGGCCTGTGCACGAACAGTTTGGCTACTTCGAGGCGCTTTGCCTGCCCGCCTGACAGTTCCATGAACCGTTTGTTTCTCGACTGCCACAGCTCGAAGTCCTTGAGCGTGTCTTCCACAGCCTTCGACCGCTCTTCGCCCCGCAGCCCGTACATCGAGGCGTGGAACGAAAGGATGTGGTAAGGCTTATGCCTCCAGAAGCCGCGCGGATCCTGAAAGGAGATGCCTATCGACTCCCTCACCTTCAAAGGCTGCTTGACAATGTCGTATCCCATCACCGTCGCCGTCCCACTCGTGGGCCTCAGCACCGTGGATATCAGGTGAAGAAACGTAGTCTTTCCGGAGCCGTTCGGGCCGAGGATGACCAGAATCTCTCCTCGTCTCACTCCGAGCGTGAGGCTGTCTAGCGCTTTGGCTTCCCCATACGACTTGGTCAGGTTGAACGTCTGAACGGAGTTCTCCGAACTCGAAGACACAAGAATGAGGCCGCATCTCTTGAGACGTTATTAACTGATGCCCGCGACCACCGAAAAGAACTTGTAAGTCGCAGACGCGGCCGACCTCGCTGACAAGCGCAGTCCTGGTTGGAGGGGCCGTCGCCGGAGGAGTGCTGGCTGTGGCTTTCGTGGTCTATGCTGCGGCGCTCAGAACGGGCGCCCACTACACATCGGTCCTGAGCTGCCCGAAGTGCCAGAAGACCTTCGAATATAGATGGGTGCCAGGAGCTTCCTTCAGTGCGCTCCGACTGGGAAAGGGCAGGTACTTGCGTTGCCCCCTTTGCCATGCCTGGTCGACCTTCGACATCCTCTCCACAAGGAAGGCCGAGCCTCCCCGGCCTCAATAGGACCGGCTGCCGTCGGCTAGCAGCGAATCCTTCGCCGACAATCATGCAGAGAAGGATGGGACAGGTGCACATCGTACCCGGCAACCCTCGGTCTTCCCATCGGAGTCGCGGCTCCCCAAGCTTGCCCTTCAAGGAAAGTGGCCGGCACACAAAGCACTAATCATGGATAATTATATGTTTAATTACCCGTGATTACCATAGGGCGCCCATGAGCGCCAAGACAACCGGTGCACTGCTCGCCTTGGCCATCATGTTGCTTTCCGCAGTCGGTTCCTTCGTGCCCACGACGAACGCTACCTACACCGCAGAAACCATCCAGTCGGGGGGCGCCTCCTTCGTGAACCCTGTGATGCAGGTCTGGGCTTCCGACTTCAACGTGTTCACCAGCGGTGCGGTCAGCGTGAATTACGTCTCATCCAACGCGGTCACCGGGGAACGCGACTTCCTAGGGGGACTTTACACCTTCGCAGGGACAGACAATCCGGTGCCCAGCAATCTGTATCAACCGAACTCCACGTTCGCAGCAGACGGACCGCTGCTCACAATCCCCGAGACTCTGGGAGGGGTGGCTGTCTTCTATAACATACCGGGAGTCACATCGGCTCACCCCCTCAACCTCACCGGCTCCATCATCGCAAACATCTACCTGCAGGACATCGTGTCGTGGAACGACCCGTCCATTCTCGCGATAAACCCATACTACACTTCGTCCCAGTTGAACTACCCAATCTATCCTGTGTACAGGACAGCCGGCGCTGGGGTGAACTACCAGCTCTCGACCTTCTTGGCGAGGACCAGCCCCTCACCCACCACAGGGTGGAACGCCTCCGGTCTTGGGATCTCCACAGACATCGCATTCCCGTCCGGGGCTGACAGCCTGGGAGTCAAGGAGACCGGAGCCTCTTCGGCCAGCAGCATTGCCACGGTGGTAGCCGGTCAGACAGGAGCGATCGGGTACACCGACACGTACTCTGCGACCTCCGAGCATCTCGTTGTCGCCCCGATAGAGAACTCCGCCGGCAAGTTCGTCCTTCCCACAGTCGCGACGATTGACGAAGCTGCCCTCGCAGACGCCTCGGAAGTAGAGGCCGACAGCACGTATTCGATAACCAACGCCCCGACTCCGGTAGGCGCAACCGTCCAGTCCTACCCGATATCCACATACACGTATCTGATTCTATGGGAAGACCAGACGAGTCAGCCGGTCGGATACGACCTTGCCAACTTCCTATGGTGGGTGGTCACCTCGGGCCAGCAGTACGGGCCTGCGCTCTACTACGGGGAACTTCCTGCAGCGGTAGTCAGAAGCGACGAGAGTCTGATCGCCTCGATCAACTATCATGGGAGCCCGTTCATCACCCTCGCGTCGGCGTCGGTCGCTTGCGCTCCAGGAACCGTCAAGGTGGGCCTACACACGAAGTGCACGGTGTCCGTGGCGGGAGGAGTGAAGGGTGGAGTGGTCGAGTGGTCGAGCAACCTCGCCGGCACGTTCTCAAGCTCGATTTGTACTCTGAATGCCAAGCTGCGCTGCTCCGTGACTTTCACCAGCGGCCAGGCCGGCTCTTTGAGCGTCTTGGCGAGCTACCTCGAAAGCGGGGGCGCGGCCGCGTTCAACGGGGAGGCGACCGTCACCATAGACCAAAAGGCCAGCAGGACCACGCTCGTATGCCCTCCATTCTCAGCGGTGATCGGGGCGACCCACACGTGCACTGCGGCGGTCATAGGATACGACCCGACGGGGACCATCAGCTTCTCGCAGAGCGGCTCGGGGACCGTAACGTTCAGCAGCGCAACCTGCACCCTCGCGCCCTTGGGCGGTTCGGAGACCCAAAGCAGATGCAGCGTGACGGCGACGGGGGCCACCGCGGGGTCCGTGACCATCCAGGCCTCCTACTCCGGGGACGTGAACAACGGGGCCAGCTCTGCGCATCGCGCCGTAAGCGTCAAGTCCTAGACCTTCCGGCGTCTAGCGCGCTGAGATGCTGAGAGACGGGCCAGCAATGTCGAAACAAGGCTCGAAGAAGAGCCCTTCGAGCGGACGGGTAGACCGGTGGGCCAGATATCTCACTCTGGCGATTGCATCCTCGGCTCTCTTCCTTACTTTGCTCTACTTTCTCGTGCTCACGAGAGGCTCGGAGAGGACCTTGACCTTCGGACTCAGTTTCATATTCGGCTCAAAGTGGGACCCGGTAGCGAACGTCTTCGGGCTGGCGCCAGAGATCTATGGCAGCATGCTGACCTCGGCCATCGCGCTCGTCATAGGGGTGCCGGTGAGCATAGGAGTGGCGGTCTTCCTCTCCGAACTCTCGCCTACCAGGTTCCGGGCGCCGGTGTCCTTCCTGGTCGAAATGCTCGCCGCCGTGCCGAGCGTCGTGTACGGACTCTGGGGGCTCTTGGTCCTGGCTCCATTCCTTCAGAAGGACATCTACCCCACGCTCGGCCGGTACCTCAGCTTCCTCCCTCTCTTCCAAGGGCGCATATACTACACGAGCTTTCTCACAGCCGGCATCGTACTCGCGTTGATGATCGTCCCGATAGTCTCGGCGATATCGAGGGACGTCCTCTTGGCCGTGCCGCAGTCCCAAAGAGAAGCGGCGTACGCGCTCGGAGCGACCAGGTCCGAGATGGTCCGCATGTCTGTCCTCAGCAACGCGCGGCCGGGGATGGTCGCTGCGGTGTTCCTAGGCTTCGGAAGGGCGTTCGGGGAGACAATGGCTGTGGTGATGCTGATCGGCAACAGTCAGACGATCTCAGCCTCACTGTTCTCTCCAGGATCCACCCTCGCGAGCCTGATCGCGACCCAGTACGCCGACGCGTCGACCGCCCTTGAAGTGTCTGCCGT
The DNA here is from genome assembly GCA_030039795.1 of Nitrososphaerales archaeon. Classification (GTDB taxonomy): domain Archaea; phylum Thermoproteota; class Nitrososphaeria; order Nitrososphaerales; family Gagatemarchaeaceae; genus UBA183. The sequence continues at coordinate 6,972 of JASHUU010000056.1, forward strand.
GGTCGAGGCCGGGCTTGTTCTTCTCTTGGTCGCGATGTCTACCTGCTTGGTGGGGCGGCTGCTGATCCGGCGGTTCCTCCGGAGCAAACAGGCGGCGCTGTTCCAATGAAGAGCACGCGGTTAGCCTCGGAGTGGTTCTGGACTGGGATCTGCGTGGCCGCCGTCGGACTGACGGTGGTGTCGTTGTTTGCGATTGTGGCCGACGTGGCGATCAGAGGAGCCGCGGACTTCAATCTCGCCTTCTTCACGAAGCTTCCACCCCTCCCCAACGCGAAGCCTTCCTCGGGGGGGCTGGCTAATGCGATTCAAGGTTCGCTAATCCTCGTCGCGGGGGCATGTGCGGTCGGCATCCCCATCGGCATCGTCTCAGGGATCTACATCTCCGAGTTCGGGTCGGGTCTCTACGGATCGGTCCTAAGTTTCCTCGGAGACGTCCTGGCAGGAATACCCTCGATAGTCACCGGCATACTCGTATTCACACTCATCGTCCTTCCGCTCCACGCGTTCTCAGTCGTAGCGGGCTCGATCGCGCTCGGGAGCATAATGATTCCGATAGTGTCGAGCACTACGGCCCAATCTCTGAGAGCCGTCCCGAACTCCGTCAGAGAAGGCTCACTCGCGCTTGGAGTCGGGAAATGGAGGACCACCATGGTGGTATTCGGAAGCGCCAAGAGCGGCGTCGCGACCGCGTCTCTGTACGCCACGGCCAGGGCGATGGGTGAGACCGCTCCTATCCTCCTCACAGTGGGGTCCAGCGCGTTCTGGTTCAGCGGCGCATGGTCACCTGTGGCGACGCTGACCTACTACATCTACGACTACGCGACCTCCTCCACACCGAACTGGATCGCTCTGGCGTGGACGGCTGCTCTCGTCCTCATGCTCATCGTGCTCGGGATAAACGTGGCTGTCAGGATTGTCACCAGAAGGGGCGCTCACTCCTGACGCCTACCTGATGCGGGGGGTGGGATTCGAACCCACGAACCCCTAAGGGACGGGATGACCCATCCGAAGCGTGGTCGGATCTTGACTCGGGAAGCATGTCCCGCACGGTTGACCAGGCTTCGTTACCCCCGCGCCACATGCCTCTCTCCAGCTTCCGATAAATGGTCACGCGCTTCGCTGGACCGTCGCCACTCTGCTGCTCTTCCTAAGGAGCCTGTGCGACGATATCTCTATGATGATGTTGCAGTACCTAGCAAGCTGCCCGAAGTGCGACACCAGGACTCTGGCGTAGCCATACTCCTCCGACTCCAGCATCTGGTGGGCGATCTCCTTCTCGAGCTGAACCGTCTCTTCCACGGAGGCCACAGATCTCCCGACCAGCCTGATGTCAGGCGTCAGGAGAGCCTCGACCGTCGTGTTGAACGCCTCTCTCGCCTTGGCCGCCAGCCTTCTGATGCTTGTCGCCATCCTCGGGTCCATCTTCGTCCCCTGGGCCCTCAGCCTCGCCAGCTCCTCCGCGAGGTCCCTGATGATCCCCCCGATTTCGTCCAAGGTCTTCGCCGACACCCTGTCGCCCGACGCGTGAAGGGGCGACTCGATCCCTATCTCTGACGCCAGTTCCCTCCTGTTGAGCGCGACCAGCAGCTGCCTGAGTATCAGCCAATAGAGCTCGTCGACCTCCTCTTGGACCCTGGCGACCTCGTTCAGCCTTCCTGTATGCTTCAGGTCGAGCGCGTCCATCACGTACCCCAAACTCTGCGAGACGAGGAGCTGCAGCCTCTTGATCAGGGAGTCCACGGGGAACTTGGTGGGGTCGATGAAGCTCTGCGCCACCACCCGTCTGTCGTCAGACTCGACCACTTCCATCCCACGCAGCCTGCGGACCGTCCCCACGACCCTGCCAGCCACCTTGTCTCCCAGGGACTCCCTCCCGACCACTTCTATCGTGTCGTAACCGAGTGCGTAGCATCCCACGACGAGCTCCGTCAGCATCTCGTCGCCTCCAGCGTATTCCGCCCTTATCACCGCCCTGCTCTCTTCCTTCGACGCGGTCGCGGGAATCAGCCTTAGTGTCCCGTCCACCTCCTCCCTGACTATGACGGCGTCCTTACGGGAGAGGTTCATCCTCTTGGCGTACTCTCTGGGTATGGACACGGTCAGCGTCGACTCTCCCACCTTCTGCAGCCTTCTGAGCTCATCCATGCCGCGTATATTGTGGTAAATGCTATATATACAATAGGCTTAAACACCGAAAGCGCCCGACTAGAGACCAAGAAATTGAAGCGAGACGACTTCCTGTGGATGATAGGCGGGGTCCAGGGCAGCGGGGTCGACACTTCGGCGAACGTGTTCGCGAAGGCCGCCGCCTCAGGGGGCCTCCACGTCTTCGGAAAGAGAGAGTATTACTCTAACATCAAGGGCGAGCACAGCTACTTCCAGGTAAGGGTGTCAAAGGACCTCATCAGGTCGCACGTCGACACCGTCGACATGCTTGCCACCTTCGAAGAGGAGACTATCTTCAGGCACGCGCTCGAGGTCAGGAGCGAAGGCGCGATAATCTATGACCCGGACCAGGACCCCAAGCGGCTCGAGCAGATTCCCACGATAGAGGCGAACGTGCGCGCCACCCTGTCTTCCGAGCTCTCGAAGAGCGGCCTTTCATCTGAGGTCAGAGGGATTCTCGAACTCGCTAGAAGGCGGGGCGTCCACGTCTATCCCGTCCCGTACAACGAACTCCTGAAGCAGGTCGGCGCGAAGTTCGGCGAGACTTCGCTCAGCACTCTCCAGAGGATGCTCAACGTCATGGCCGTGGCCGCCTCCTACGCCCTGCTCTCGTACGACGAGAACCTCGTGAAGGATGCGGTCAGGAGGCAATTCAAGTCGAAGCCCAAGGTCGCCGAGATGAACGTCGAGGCCGTAGGAGCCGCTTACGACTACGTCGAGCAGAAGTTCGACGGGAGCTTCCGCTACAAGCTCAGCCCGTCGAAGACCGACGAGGTCAGGCTCTTCGTCCGGGGCAACTCGACCGTCGCGATGGCCAAGGAGCTCGCAGGCTGCAGGCTCCAGACGTACTATCCCATAACCCCCGCAAGCGACGAGAGCGAGTACCTCGAGGCGCACGCGGAGATAGAGCTGGACGGCTCGGCCGCCCACGAAAACCCGCAGGCAGGCGAGGTCGCGGCGATGGGCGCAAAGGGGAACATCGCGGTCGTGCAGTCCGAGGACGAGATAGCCGCAGTCACCATGGCCATAGGAGGAGGCCTCGCAGGGGTCAGGTCCTCGACCTCCACATCGGGCCCAGGCTTTTCCTTGATGGCGGAGGGCCTCGGGTACGCAGGCATGAATGAAGTTCCCGTCGTCGTCACGCTATACTCCAGAGGAGGGCCCAGCACGGGCCTGCCCACGCGCCACGAGCAGGGGGACCTGCGGTTCGCGCTTTACGCCGGCCACGGCGACTTTCCCAGGCTGGTACTCGCCTCCGGAGACCTGGAGGAGGTCTTCTACGACACGGTCCGGGCCTTCAACTACTCTGAGAGATATCAGACCCCGGTCATCCACATAGTGGACAAGGCCCTGGCCAACTCTGACGCCACGCTCCCCATGCTCGACCTGAACAGGGTCAAGATCGACAGGGGGAAGCTCGTGAAGGGGCCCATAACGGACGGGGTCAACGGCGAGTACAAGCGTTTCGTGCATGCCCCTGACGGGATCTCCCCCAGGCCGCCGGTGGGCACGAAGGGTGCGGTCTACTGGCACACCGGGGACGAACACGACGAGCTCGGCCACATCACCGAGGACCCCACTAACCGCGACCAGATGATGGAAAAGAGGATGGGCAAGCTAGAAGTCGCCGACAGGGAGATACCAATGGAAGAGAGGCTCAACTTCTTCGGTCCCGAGCAAGCGGACATCACCGTGGTCAGCTGGGGCTCTACGAAGGGCGCGATACTGGACGCGATGGGGTGGCTCAAGGAGGACGGCATATCGGTGAACTTCCTCCAGATCAGACTGATCAACCCGTTCCCTACGGAACGGGTCAAGAGCCTTCTTTCGGGGGCGAAGAACGTCGTGGGCATCGAGATGAACTATACTGGCCAGCTGATAGGGGTCCTCAGGGAGCAGACGTGCATCCCCGTCGACCAGCTCGTTGTGAAGTACAACGGGCGCCCGATGTCATGCGAAGAGATATACGACTCCCTCAAGTCGATCCACGAAGGTAAGGCACCCAAGAGGATAGTGTTGAGACATGGCGCTTAAGCTCTCAGACCTGAAGACGACGGCCCACAACGACTGGTGCCCAGGGTGCGGGGACTTCGGGATTCTCAACGCGGTCCAGATGGCGCTGGCAGAGATGAACGTCGACCCGTCGAGCACCGTCGTCGTCTCCGGGGTGGGATGTTCGTCGAAGGCGCCGCACTTCATCAAGACATACGGGGTCCACACCCTCCACGGACGGTCGCTGCCTTTCGCGACCGGGATCAAGCTTGCGAACCCGAACCTAGAGGTGATCGTAGAGGGCGGGGATGGAGACGGCATGGGCATCGGCGCGGGCCACTTCGTCGGCTCAGGCAGGAGGAACATCGACATGCTCTACATAATCCACGACAACGGGGTCTACGGCCTCACGAAGGGCCAGGCCTCTCCGACGCTGGGCCTTGGAATGAAGACAAAGTCTCTCCCGTCCCCGAACATGAACCAAGGCATCAACCCGCTCCTGCTCGCCATAGCCTGCGGCTACACATGGATCGCCAGGGGCTACTCTTACGACGTCCGCCACCTGAAGGACCTGATAGTCAAGGGAGCGAAGCACAAGGGGTTCGCCTTCCTCGACGTCCTGCAGCCATGCCCCACGTACAACGACATCCAGACCAAAGAGTATTGGGCTGGCGAAGGCCTGGTCGACTCCACCGGAAAGCAGCAGCCGCGGACCTACAAGCTGGAAGAGACAGGGTACGACCCGGTGGTACACTCCGACGATGAGGCCGAGATGGAGAAGAAGGTCCAGCAAGCGGTCTTGAAGTCCTTCGAGTTCGGCGACCACACGCCCATCGGAGTCTTCTACCAGAACGAGTTCATCCCCACGTACGAAGAGAGGATCGCCCACAAGTCACCCTCCTACAAGACCAACCCGCCCGCGGCCCAGCAGATCGCCCACGAAGACGGCACGCCTCTCGCGAACATCAGGAAGCTCCTCGAAGAGCTGCGCGTCACCTAGTCGTCAGGATTAATATCAGTCCGACCTCGGCTGTCCCCGTGATCCTGGCCGTAGGCACCACCAATCCTGCCAAGCTCGAAGGCGTCGAGAGGGCGTTCGCAAAGTCCTATCCGAACGTCCGCCTGAGGCTCAAGCCGGTCGACTCTTCCTCGGTGTCCAAGGCCCAACCTAGAGGGCTCGAGGAGATGGTCGAAGGCGCCACCGCCCGGGCGAGGTTCGCCCTCTCGAGGGAAGGAGGAGACTTCGGGGTGGGCGTCGAGGCAGGCATCTTCAAAATCTCAGGCTTCTACTTCGACCACCAGCAAGCCGCGATCGTCGACACGACGGGCAAGGTCTCTCTGGGCCACTCCGCGGGCTACATGCTGCCCCGGGACGCCATGGATGAGATGTTCAGACAGGGCAAGGAGCTGGAGGAGTGGGCAGAGGTCGTCAGCGGAACGCCGAAGGTGGGGGACAAGGGCGGGATAATCAACTACCTTACCGATGGCAGGGTGACAAGGGCGGAGCTCACGGAACAGTGCGTCATCACGGCTCTGGTCCCCTGGCTACATCGCGAGCTCTACGACTTCTGAGCGGGCACCCCCAGCTTCTCCCGAAGGAAGAGCGCTTTCCTCGCCGCCGTCTACCACATGGGCAGAGCGACCTCGTCAAAGACCTCGATCCCACGCGAGCTGGCGGGAAACAACTCCGACGGGGAGCTACCAGAGCCGAACCGACAACGAGAACGTATATATACGAACCCCAAACTTGCTGCGAGTTTGCGCATTAATTGGCGGCGTCTGCCTTGAGCAAAGGGCCGAGCCCGAACGCCATGAAACGCACGACCTCCAGATGCGCGTACAAGAGTGGAGATCTGACTTCATCGGTTAGATCTGACGTGGGTT
>JASHUU010000057.1 GCA_030039795.1 Nitrososphaerales archaeon
TAGGTGCATGTGGCCCCTCAGCCTAGGCGCTCTATCTTGCCTTCTCGCTGTCCTTCTGGTGGCCGTTTGTCGAACTCTGTTGGTCGTCTTGGCAAGACCCCACCATCGGAGGATAGACGTCACGCGCAGGAGGACTATCGAGTGGGCCCATGTGCGCGGTCTCCGAGCCGTCTGATTCAACCTGACGCCCACCGTCCCGGCTCATTCCTGTCTGCCCGCCTACCCGAGGTCAAGGTATATAGATTTCCGGACGGGTTCGCTCCGTGTGATAGGAGCAGTCAAATTTCGAACGAACCCCCAACACGCAAAGCCGCCACGCACTAGCAGGATTGCGTACGTGTCGACCTTGAGTCCGGCCGAGAGGTCTGTGAAGATGGCCGCCATAGCGGCCTCGGCTGGGTACAATGTCGACGTGCTGGAGTGGGACAGAAGCGGGGCACGAGCTAAAGCTGGGGAGGAGTCCCGCGTGAGATACGTCAGACTTTCGCTGAAGGCTCCCTATGGCTTACTGGCCATAATCGCATTACCGATATTCCTCTGTTTCGAGGCTGTTAGACTCTTGACGGTCAGCTATGATCTCGTCCAGCCCAGGAACCTTGATGCCCTGTTCCCCGCACTAGTCATTTCAAGACTCAGAGGATTCAAGGTTGTATACGACCTAGCAGATTTCTACGCAGAGAGCTACGCCTCGGGAGTTCCAGTCATCCGTAGCATCGTTAGGTTCACCGAGTCGAGTCTCGCCAGGCACGTTAATGCTGTGGTTCTGGCCGGCCCAGGCCAGATTGAGCAGATAGGAAGCACGAATCTCCCACGAACGTCGATGGTATTCTACAATGTCCCATACGACGGCGTAGGAGTTGAATCCGTGGCCGCTATCGCTGCGCCAGACGCTCCAGGCTCTCCCGTTAGGCTGCTGTATGCTGGGTCACTTACCCCTGATCGAGCAGAACTCTTGTCCAACGTCGAACGAGCCATCAGAGGGCTCGCGGTTCGCCTAGTCATCGGAGGATTTGGCGAGAGAGAGGGCGAAGTCGCCAAGATGGCATCAACTAACAGTCAAGTCGACTTCCTAGGAAGGCTTCGGCACGAAGAAGTTATGGCATTGACAAGGGCGTGCGACATCTCGCTTCTGCCCTACAATCCACGACTGCGAAACAACAGAGTTGGCATGCCCAACAAGCTCTTTGAAGCAATGGCGCAAGGCAAGCCCGTCATGGCTCAGGTAGGCACGCTGATGGGAACGATGGTCGAGCAGTTTCGATTTGGGTTCCTTACCGACTTTTCTGAGGAAGAGAAGGTCAGGGAAACGCTGAGCTCAGTCCTCAATTACTCAAGAGCGGAGCTAAGCTCGATGGGAGCCAGGGGCAGGCAGGTGTTCGAGAGCCGATTCCTGCCGGAAGCAATCGCAAGTCAATACCTAACTATCCTTTCTAACGTACTGAACCTCCATGAGACTTGAGAGTTGCGCTTATCGTTCGAGCACCACCGCGACGCCTAAACAGAGAGTCTCTGCGAGCGGGTCCTCACCTTGAAGAAGGTTATCTCCGTGGTGGGGGCGAGACCCAACTTTGTCAAACTCGCTCCTCTTCATCGCCAGTTAGCAAAGGAGTTCGACCATCGAGTGATACATACCGGGCAGCACTATGACTTCTCTATGTCTGAAGCGTTCTTCAAGGAGCTTGGGCTCCCCGAGCCATCATTCAACCTAGAAGTGGGGTCCGGACAGCAGGGGTGGCAGACCGGAGAGATGCTAGTCAGAACTGAACGAGTCCTGAGTGAAGAGAATCCGCGCATGGTAATCGTCTACGGCGACACAAACTCCACCTTAGCCGGCGCGTTGGCAGCCGCAAAGATAGGGATCCCCGTGGCACATGTGGAAGCAGGAGTGAGAAGTTTCGACATGACGATGCCAGAAGAGGTCAATCGCGTTGTTACAGACCACATATCGACGCTGCTCTTCTGCCCGACAAGGACAGCAGTCGCAAATCTTGAGCGCGAGGGACTGGCATCAAGAGGTCACTTGACCGGTGATGTAATGGTCGAGTCGCTACTCAAATTGAGACCTAAGCAGGTCCGCCGCCCCTCCATATTGAAGAAACATCGACTCTCCCCTAGAGGGTATCTCTTGGTTACCCTACACAGGGCCGAGAACACCAACAGTAAGAGCGCCTTAAAACGGATAGTTGGCTCCCTAGTCAACCTGAACCAGAGGGCCATATTCCCAATGCATCCGCGGACCAAGAAGGCTCTGGTTGAGTTCGGACTTGTCGGGCTCCTTAGGAGGGCCAGCAATATCATAGTGGCTGACCCTGCTCCCTATTTTGAGTTCACCGCCTTGGAGGAATATGCGGAGAGAATCCTAACTGACTCCGGCGGAGTCCAGAAAGAGGCGTACATCCTAGGCGTTCCCTGCACGACGCTTAGAGATAGAACCGAGTGGCCAGAGACTCTTGCCGGTGGCTGGAACGCCCTCGTGGGACACTCGCGAAGGAAGCTGATTTC
>JASHUU010000007.1 GCA_030039795.1 Nitrososphaerales archaeon
GAGCTGATAGGCACGGGTGTCGCGGTGTCCAAGGCGAGACCCGACCTGATCTCGAGGACCGCCAGACTGGTGCGGGAGTCGGGGTACTCCGGAAAGCTGCTTTGCGGCGCCGGCATAGTCACAGGAAAGGACGTCTCCAGGGCCATAGAGCTGGGGGCCCAGGGTGTCATGGTCTCCAGCAGCGTCGTGAAGGCGAAGGACTGGGAGCGGAAGCTCGAAGAGCTGGCCCGCTCTCTCCCGTGAGAGAAGGGTCTTGGTCATCCATGTCGATGTGCCGGGGGTCGTCTTCCCGCCGGATGCCGGTGAGGCTCGTTCGAAGAGCCCTCACAAGGCGTAAGTATCTCCGTCCTACAAATGTGCAGGGATGAGAAAGGCCGTCGGCCTCTCCATAGCTGCCGTGGTCGCAGCGAGTGTCGTCTTCTTCGCTCCCGTCGTGTACACCCCCGCCGTCCCGCCCATCTGTAGCCTCACCTGCGCAGACTCGGGCTCGTCTGCCGCCTACAGGTCGGTCTCAGCTCAGCTTCTGGGGCAAGGCGCCATCTACTGGGTGGTGACTCCAAGCCTTGCCCGGTATTGCATCTCACTCTGGGTCGTGTCTTCCGGCTGCGACTACGGCTACTTCGGCTAGGCGCCGGCGGCGCCCCGGCGCAGGGCGTCAGCCTGTCAGAGCCGGAGGCTACGCGTAAATAGGCTATGCGAGGGGCGAAAATCATGAGCCAGGCGAGTTCGCCGAAGGCGATGAGCCAGTCGAAACCTAACCCGTTCGAGAACGCGCTCGAGCAGCTGAGGATCGCTGCCGAGTACCTGAAGCTTGAAGACGGCATACACAAGATGCTCGCAAGCCCCAAGCGGCAGCTGACCGTCTCGGTCCCCGCGAGGATGGACGACGGCAGCGTGAACGTCTTCACAGGATACAGAGTCCAGTACAGCGACGTGAGAGGGCCGTGCAAGGGCGGCATCAGGTACCACCCCAACGTCAGCCTCGACGAGGTGAAGGCGCTGGCCGCCTGGATGACCTGGAAGTGCAGCATAGCCGACATACCGTTCGGAGGCGCGAAGGGAGGGGTCATCTGCAACCCGAAGAGCATGTCCCAGGGCGAGCTTGAAAGAATGACCAGGAGGTACACGGCAGGCATCGCCGACTTCATCGGGCCCTACAGAGACGTGCCGGCGCCCGACGTGTACACCAACGCCCAGGTGATGGCCTGGATCGTCGACACCTACAGCTCGCTGAAGGGTTACATGATCCCTGAGGTCGTCACGGGCAAGCCGGTCCCGCTGGGAGGCTCCCTCGGGAGGGACAAGGCCACGGGCAGGGGAGCGGTCTTCTGCACTGTAGAGGCCGCGAAGGTGAAGGGCATGGACCTCAAGAAGTCCACGTTCGCAGTGGAAGGCTACGGCAACGCAGGCTCGAACTACGCGGAGCTGCTGCAAGCCCACGGAGCCAAGCTGGTCGCGGCGAGCGACTCCAAGGGAGGGGTCACGAGCAAGGCCGGCATCGACGCCGTGAAGCTCAACGCCTACAAGGAGAAGACGGGGTCCGTCGTAGGGATGCCAGGCACGCAGAGGATAGACGACAACCAGCTGCTGCAGTCGGAAGTCGACATCCTGTGCCCTGCCGCGCTCGAGAACGCGATCACGCCGGACATCGCGAAGGGCGTGAAGGCCGAAGTGATAGTGGAGTGCGCCAACGGGCCCACGACGCCCGCCGCAGACAAGGTCCTCGACGCGAACAAGGTCTTCCTCGTCCCGGACGTCCTTGCTAACTCGGGCGGAGTCATCGTCAGCTATCTCGAGTGGGTGCAGAACCTCGACAGAATCAGCTGGCCAGAGGCAGAGGTGAACTCGAGGCTTGAGGCCAAGATAACGGGCGCCTTCAAGGAGGTCCACCAGACCTCTCAGAAGCGCGGGACGTCGATGAGGACGGCCGCTCTCATCGTGGGCGTGGGCCGCGTAGCCGACGCCATCAGGACGCTGGGAATCTTCCCGTAGGCTAGCCGCTGGTCGCCGAGACCGCCTTTTCGAGGTCCCGGACGACGTCCGCCGATCCGATGTACGCGGGGGAGGGCTCGGGGAGGGTCTTCGGCTCGATGTCGAGTATGTTCCTCTTCCCGTCCGACGCGTATCCCCCGGCCTGCTCGTTGATGTAGGCCATCGGCGCCGTCTCATAGAGGAGCCTGAGCTTCCCCTGCGGCCTGTTGACGAGCTCCGGATAGGCGAACATCCCTCCCCTCGAGAGCACTTGGTTGTAGTCCCCGACGAACGTGCCGCAGTACCTCACCCTGAGCCCGCGCCCCTCCAGCGAGTCAACGAAGTCCCTGACCGCGGGTACCCACTCCCGCCTGGAGCCTCCCACGCCGTACACCTCAGGCCTCTCCGGGAGCCTTATGTTGACGCCCATCAGCTCGAAAGACGTCTCCGCCGGGCCCCGCACCGCGACGAACCTGTGGACGCCCTTGCCGAACGACAGGGTCACCGTAACCATGCTGCCGTAGGTGACGTACAGCGCGCCGACCAGGCTCCTCCCGCTGGCGGGCAGGCTCCTGGAGTAGAAGCCGAAGATGCTCCCGAGGGGGTTGTTGGTCTCGACGTTGGAGCTGCCGTCGAGGGGGTCCATCGCCACGCTTATCGAGCCCTTGGCCTTCACTGGCTCCTCCATCTCCTCGGAGGCTATCTCCTTGGCCGCCCCCGTCGCGGCCAGCGCCTCAGCGAACTCATCGTTCGAGAAGACGTCTATCGCCTTCTGGCGCTCTCCGGAGGGGTTGACGCCGGCCACCATCCCTGACTTGAAGGGGATGCTCTCCCAGACCGTCAAGCTGCTCTTAGCCACAGCCATGGCCAGGGCGCCAAGCTCATCGGGGGCGTTGAGCCGCAGGAACTCGTCCAGCTTCAACGGACGCCCGCACCTCCGCCGTCCGCGCAGCCCTCCCGGGACGTTCCGACCGCGGCCACGGGGCCGTTCTTCCGAAAGCACCGTTAAATACCGTGCGGCGCAGTTGCAGACATGAGACAGGACAGGATGTCGCCCTTCCTGAAGGACGGAAGGAGCCTCCTGCTCGCGTATGACCAAGGGCTGGAGCACGGGCCCTCCACTGACTTCGACGATAGGAACGTGGACCCCTCGTTCGTGATGGACGTGGCGGCAAGGGGGAGGTTCAACGGAGTCGTCTTCCAGAAGGGAGTGGCGGAGAGGTATTACGACGGCAGGGTCCCGCTCCTGGTCAAGCTCAACGGGAAGACGAGCCTCCCGAGAGGCGAGCCCGTCTCGAGACAGGAGTGCAGCGTGGAGCACGCCGCTTCCCTCGGGGCGAAGGGTGTCGGGTACACGATCTATCTCGGGAGCCAGCACGAGGCCGTGATGCTGTCGGAGTTCGGGAAGGTCCAGGAGGAGGCGCACGACCGCGGCCTCGCGGCAGTCGCATGGATCTATCCGCGCGGCGAAGCGGTGAAGGACGACACCTCCAAGGAGATAGTATCCTACGCAGCGAGGGCCGGGCTGGAGCTCGGCGCCGACGCCGTGAAGATCAAGTACTCGGGGGACGCAGCGAGCTTCTCATGGGCCGTGAAGTCGGCCGCCGGCGTCAAGGTGTTCATGAGCGGAGGGCCGAAGGCGCCCACTGACGACGCCTTCCTCAAGCAGGTCGAGGGCGTCATGGAAGCGGGGGCGACGGGCGTCGCCGTCGGGCGCAACGTCTGGCAGAACAGCGACCCGTTCGCCATGGCAGAGAAGCTCAGGAGCGTCGTCTTTCGCAAGACGGACTAGCTCTAGTCACCTGCGGCGGCAGTTCCTACAGAGCGAAGCCAGAACCTGCCTGCCTCCGCAAAGGCGGAGGGAGCGGCAGTCCTCAGGACGTCACGTGCTCGGGCTGGATCTTGATGATGACTCTCGGGTCGTCTGCCTTGTGGTAGTTGTACTTGGTCCCGTGGTACTTCATGGAGAGCTTGTCTATGTGCTCCTCGGCTCCTGCCTCCGTCATCTCCACCACCCTGCCCCGTATCATGACATTGGAGTAAGGGTTCGAGGAGTCGAATATCGAGATGGCCACCCGTGGGTCCCTCTTCAGGTTCTTGTAGCGTTGCCTCGAGATCGTGGCGTTGAGCAGCACTATGTCGCCCTCCCTGTCCACCCAGACCGGCGCGACCTGCGGCGAGCCGTCGGGCATTACCGTGGCAACGCTCCCGAAGTTCTTGCCGTCCAGCAACGTCTTGGCCTGCTCGGTCAGCTTGGTCATAGCCGGGTCAGCGCGCGGCCATAGAGATTAACCTTGCCCCGGGAACCCGTCGGACGGCAGGCTTCTACTTTGGGCTCTCGGCCTGGGCAGGCGCAGGGTCCGCTTCCCAGGGCAGCTGGACCCTGTAGGTGTCGATCTGGAAGGAGACGTTCTTCAGCTCCTTGGGCTCGAGCTTGACGAGCTTGTACTGGACCTTGTTCCTTATCTGATCGTAGACCTGCTCCGAGATGCAGATGCCTCCCCCGGTCGCCAGCGGCTCGATCCTTGACGCTATGTTCACCGCGTCCCCGTAGACGTCCCCGCCCTCGTGTATCACGTCGCCTACGTGTATCCCTATCTTCAGCCTGACCTTCTCGGAGTCCGGCTCGTGCAGGTCGTGGAGCGTCTTCTCCATCTCGACCGCGCACTCGGTCGCCTCCAGCGCGCTGTTGAACTCGACAAGGAATGCGTCTCCTATGGTCTTCACCTCCCGCCCGGAGTACTTCGGGAAGATCGGCCGGATCAGCTTCCTGTGCTTCTTGAGCAGCTTCATCGCCTTCGACTCGTCGGTCTGGGTCAGCGCCGTGTAGCCTACTATGTCGGTGAACATTATGGCCGCCAGCCGTCTCGTGGGCTCGCCCGACTCCTCGGGCTGCTGAGGGGCCTTCGGGGCGAGGTCCGGGACGGACCCGATCACCCCGCCAGCGGCGAACTCGGCCAGCGCCGCGACTATGAAGAGGTAGGTCCCTGTGCCGAAACCCCAGCTGACCGTCGACGTGCCGACCGCTCCCGAGCCTCCTGCTGGGTTCGAGGAGATCGTCGTCAGGAAGGAGCTGCCCGCCGCCGAGAGCTGCTGGCCCCCGACCGCGCTCGAGATTGCCGGGACGAGGCCTGGCAGGTCTGACGCGAAGGCCAGGACCAGTACCAACGCTATGAGGAGGATGATGGCGCTATCGACATACTTCCTGCTCAGGGCGGTCCCGCGGGTCACCGCGAGGGTGTCCAACATGAGGAGCGGGATGACTATCGCGAAGATTACCCCCAGGGGCGCGTCCACGGCCACCACGCTGCTGAGAGTAGGTGCCGCGGTCGCGTTCCCTCCTGTGAGGACGCTCACGCCGATGCCGTGGAACCCGTTGACGTAGATTAGCTGCGTCGACGCCCCCACCGCCGGCTTCGCGGTGGCCACATACCAAGGGAAGAAGAGCGCAACTATCGTGATGAGCATCCCGACCACGCCGACGGCGAAGCCTGCGCCGCCCCTCCCCTTCAGGAACTTCCAGAACAGCAGGCCTCCGTTCTTCCACTGCTTCCATATCTCGCGGACCTTCCAGGCCGCGAACGCCGCGAAGATGAGGAGCCATACCAAGAGGAAGTTGTCTACGAGCCAGGAGATGAAGTACTCCAAAACGGGTACTTCGACCTGCCCGCGGCCATTAGATAAGATTAGCCCGACCGGGCCATCGCAGGCCTTCGCTCCGACAATGGTTGGGAGGCGCTTCCGAGCCGACAGGCAAGACTGGAGGGGTGTCTGGTCCGCCGAGGGGCGCTCCGGGCTCACCAGGCCGCGTGCGACTTCACATGGACGTCGTACAGCTCTCGGTACTGGGTGACGAAGCCGCAGCTGGCGAAGGGGCACTTCAGCAGGTTCGGGGGCAGCATCTGGCCCGTGTCCTTTCTGCCCCTGGACCGCACCAACGGGTCCGGTGTGTGGACCACGATGTCCCCTCCGTCTGCCTCGACCGAGTACAGCTGGGCCTCCTTCCGCTTCGACACGAACTGCGCGACGATTTGTTGGACGTCGCTGACAGAGACCTTCCCTCCGAAGGTGTCCAGCACTATCTTGGCGTCCTTGATGAGGCCGATCGCCCTGCCGACCAGGCCTTCAGAGATGGCTGATGCAAGCGCAATCTGCTCGTCAACCGTCATCTCGCTGCAGTCGACTTCGACCAATCCACGCTCTCCCCTCGCCGGAGGCTTAAACGACTTTCTCGCGCCCCCCGGTCTCACTCTCGTCCACGCAGAGCGGTAACGCGAGCCGTCCTGGTTGCAGGCCCGTTGACACAGGGCAAGCGGGACGTGATGCCTTCTGCCTAAGTTCCTCTTGAGCTAGTAGAAAGTAGTTCGACTAGACCACTATGGTGTGGTCAGTATCACGAGAAGAAGGTCGTCTGAATGGATTCGCTCTTCCAGGAGTGGCTCCTATGTCGCTCGACCTCTTGTGGGCATGAACTCGTGTCGAAGGCCGTCGGCCTGCTGTTTCAGCCTTTCTATGAAGCAAGACTGGGTCATTAGGGCGCCCGGCCGCTGGGTCGCGTCATATGTCATCAGAATGGGGCTGAGTCTGTCCTCGTCTAAGGGTGACTTGGGTAGCCTGGCTTTCCGTAGGAGGTCCAGACTGCGCTTCAGTCTTCTGGAGCTCTCCGATTAGTTGTACCAGCTTATTGCCTCTTCGTGTGGTTTGGTAGAGCCTTACGTTCCCATACGCGGTGACTTCCTCTATCAGCCCATATTTGAGAAGGACTCCAATGTGCCGGTCTATCACGTTCCAGTCGCACCCGAGCTCTCGGGAGAGCTCCAACCTGTTCTTCGACGTAGTCAATGATCGGAGCAGGCGAGTCCTTGTAGAGCCTCCTCTCGTCCGCATTAGAATTTGAAAGACATCGGGGTCGAAACCCGCCTTCCTCCAGTTCGAGGTTGTTCGCTGGTACCATAATGACGTGATGACAACAGATCCCCACCCTCCTGAAGCCAAGGCAGGGGATTGCTCCACGAACCCCTGCACAAGTCCGGACCGCTCGAATCCGAGTGCTCCCATAATGGAGCAGATTCCGCCCCCTGTGCATAGTGGAACTGAAACGCCGTGAGGCACGAGCAGCGAATACAGTGCGGCGACAGTGGTGAGAAGGGAGAACGCTAAGAGAAGGTGAAGCAGAACTCGAATAGAGCGGATAAGCATGAGGCAATAAATCGTTCCGAACAGTTAAGTTTTTGTCGGAATGCTCCGACAAACCCAGATATCGTCCTCTAGCCAATGCGCTAGCGACAATGTCGGGCTTATTCTGCGCGCGGTTCGCATCTCTACTTGTCCTTGGATTGCTAGGCTTCACCTGTATTTCTGGCCTGAGCGTGGTCCAGACAAGTTCTGCCACGACGAAGTCGCAGGTCACCCTGTCTTCTTCCGGAAGCACCCTAGTGGGAGGCGAACTCTGGCTGAATAACTCATATCCCTTCGAATCCGAAGCCAGGTCTTCCACAATCCTCGCACTGCCGACCTTGTCCGCGTGGTTGAGTTCACACGGTATTTCCATCGATCAGCTCAGACCGTATGTCACTCTATGGTCTTCACAGGGGAACCCTTACGACTATGCCCAAGGAACGGTAGGGTTCGCGGGTAATGGCACTGTGTACAAGGATTATGACTACATCCTTCCAAATGGAACCGTCATCGGCGTGGCGGTGTCTGAAGGAAGTCCAGAGGTCGTGGCGGCAGTCAGTACGTTCCCTTCGCAGGATAACACTCTTTCGTCTACGGGATACACGGTCGACAGCGAAAATGGGGCGGGACACCAAGCAGAAGGTCCAAACTCACTAACAAACTACTTTGACGGAGCGGAGTACAACACCACGGTTTTCTCGGACTTGACCAACCTTCTAGCTGTGGCACCTATTGCTGGTATTGGGTCAACTGGTTGGGGACGAGCAACTACGACTGGACGAGTGGCCCTGGCAGCAGTCCATTCTTCTTCCAAGTTGAATTGGCCTACTGGGGAGGTAATGAAGGGGAACCGTCTAACTGTGGGTCGAGCTCATACACGTCAAACTGTGTTTTCTTCCAATACGCCTTGGACAGCACCACACTGAACACCTATACGCCTACGCCGAACATAGGTGACTGGGCCGCCGGCGATAGCGTTACAATGGAATGGACACCGCCCACTGCCAACTGCTCCCCTCAGGGTGGAGTTAGCGGATTCGAAGACTGGGTGGTGAACCTGAAGGTAACCAATCAGGCCACCGGCCAGTATGTAAGTTATGGGGTATGTTTCCCTGACAACCTATACCTTCAGTTCCTTGAAGAACGACCCCTGATTTCGGGCACGACTCCTGCGCAGAACCCCGAGTTTGGGACTCACGATTTCTCGGGAGTCGTGTACAAGGGGGGGAGTTGGGTTGCGCTAAACTCTGGTCCAAACACCTGGAAGCTGAACATGTACAATGCGGCTGGCTCGACTGAGTTGGTTTCTAGTACCACCCTGAGCAACGGGGCGAGCGGCAGTACATGGAGCGACTCTTGGCTCTCATCATCCTATCCATGAGCCATTTGCGGAGCCCAAGTTCCTTTGAGGTAAGAACAGTGAAGTTCAAGAGAACGGGAGGTAGTCGGCAAATTAGGCGAAAGATGGAAGTCATGGCCGTGCGGATTGTTCCCGTCTTGGTCGTATTGCTGGTTTCCGCTCCGATTGTCTACATTCCGGCGGCCAGGCCGAGCGGTTGTAACTACTCGTGTGTGTCAGGTGGCCACGAGTCTATGCTGGTCTCTGTGACCAAGACTCTGTTTGGCTTTGGAGCTTGCGTCAGAGGATCGGACTACCTACTCTGTTAACCGCCGCCTCGACTAGCGATACGGCGCGAAGGTTGTCGACAAGAGCAAACCTCGCCTGGAGAAAAGAGGAAGATAGGGGTCTGATTCTACTCCGCCTAGTTTGACGTGAGCTGTTCGGAAACGGAAGGTATCCCGCACCGTGCCGAGGGACAGATAGCCCGGCTACAATACCTCCGCGTTGGAACGATTCAGCGCAACATCGATTGCCAAACCGGGATACGAACCTATTCTTTTATTCAGAACAGGAGTTGGTTAGCATGGACAGAAGGAGGCTCAACGACCCCAGGATCCTCGGATAGATGTGTGCCAGCCTCTTGATGAACCAGGGAGGGCGGGAAGCAGCAGCACCCTTTTAGCTCGTCATGGATGTTGTTGTGGGCATCTTCATGAATTGAGCCTATAACTTGCAGAAAGTTCCCTCAGGGCTGAGCTAATTCGCAGAAGATGAGTAAGTGAAATCCATCAGCAGAAGCCTGCGCATAGGCTGTTTCGCCACCGGCCTGCAAGCGAAGCAGGTTAGTTTATCTTTCATTGACGCTGTAGGCCCTTCCTTGAGCTCGGCTCGGGCGTATCGCCTTTCGTTTCTGAAAGGCGCGCCGAAGAGATTTGTTCAGGAGGTTGGACCGATCGTAAGTGAAGCTGTTGTCTCAACCCAGCGAATATTACCACTGGAGACCCAAGTCCAGCTTCGGATGACCCCGGATACGCGCGAAGCTGTATCGACCTACATGCATGGAACCGCAGGTTACACACCCGACAGCAAACATGTCTACCTTGGGGTCGACATTCGAGTGAAAGACTGGAGAGACTCGCTGACAAGTTCCGTGGCGCACGAGCTCAACCACACTGTGAGGCATCACAGGATGGGGACACATCGGGGGCAATTGAACATGCTAGATACCCTTGCGTTTGAAGGGCTGGCCCAATGCTTTGAAAAGGAAGTGTGCGGAAAGTTGCCACCTTACTCTTCTCCTCTTTCTGCCCAGCAGATTCGCAAAGTCTGGGATGTAATCAAAGATGAACTGGATAGCTTAGACGAAGCATTGTATCGGCGAGTCTTCTTCGCAAGGAAGACAAGGGGATGCCTACTTGGGCTGGATACAGACTTTCTTATAGGATTGTGAGCAAGAGCATCAGGCGGCTGAAACTGAATTGGGATACATTGATGGGTATGAGTGCTGAGGAAATCATGGGTCGGAGTTTACCCTGATTCTTAGGAGTGGTCTGCTTTACGCCCTAGGAACCCTTAGCGAAGCAGCGGTTTCGAACTTGCCGCGGTGAAGTGCGCTAAATCGTTCTGAGAGATAAATAGCCCGGCTAGGATTCGAACCTAGGTCGAAGGCTCCAGAGGCCCCCATCCTTGACCACTAGACGACCGGGCTACGGTTTCGGCGGCCCGTCCCGCCGTAGTTAAACTGATTTCTTGCGCGGGGAGGCTCAGCGCTCCGCCGGCGCGGCCCTGGGCGCCGTCTCCTTGAGCGCGGCCAGCGTGTCGCCCAGCGAGCCGAGGGCGCCCCTGAGTTCCGCAGGAGTAAGGATCCCGAAGTGGCCGACCCTTATCACGGAGTCCTTCTGCTCGGCTATCCCCCTGGCGACGACCACTCCGTGGTCTGTCTCGAGCTTCTTCTGGACCTCGCCCGCCGTACCATTCCTGACGAAGAACGAGGTGACCGTGTCGGCCCTGTGCCCCTCCTCGGCGACGAAGTCCAGCCCCCAGTTCCCGACGCTGTCCCTCGTGATCTCGCCCAGCGCCCTGTGCCTCTCCCACCTCTTCTCCACTCCTTCCTCCTTGAGCTCCGTCAGGGCTTCCCTGAGAGCCAGAAGGACCTGGGTCGCAGGCGTGGCCAGGTACATCCTGGGGTCGTCCATTATCGGCTTCCACCTGAGCAGGTTCATGTAATACGACCCGATCGGCTCCTTGCGCGACGCCATCGCGTCGAGGGCCCTCTGGGAGGCCGCCACGAGGACGGCGCCCGGGGCGCTCGAGAGCGCCTTCTGCGAAGCGGTGAAGACGATGTCGGCGCCGAGCCTGTCGAAGTCCAAGGGGACTCCGCCCACGCTGCAGACCCCGTCCACCACGGAGAGCGCCCCCGCCCTGTTGCACTCCTCCACCAGCTCCCTGACCGGGTTGGATATCGAGGTCGAAGTGTCCACATGGGTGATGAACACCGCAGAGTACTTCGTCTCCGCGAGCTTCTTCCTCAGGTCGTCGGGGTCCGCGTGCGCCCCGTCTCGGTAGTCGATCGAGCCGGCCTTCGCCCCGTGGATCTGGTTGAGGAGCAGCATCCTCTTCCCGAAGTAGCCGGTGCTCAAGGTCAGCGTCCTGTCGCCCCGCTGGACGAGGCTCACTATCGACGACTCCATTCCTATCGTCCCCGACCCTGTGAAGACGAACTGGACGCCCTTCTCGTTCCTGAAGGCGTACCTCGCCAGGCCCAGCGTCTCCTTGAACGCCGCGTAGAACTCCGGCCCGACGTGCGGCAGCTGGGGCTCGGACATGACGCTCCTCACCCTCTTGGACAGGTTCGTGGGGCCAGGTATCAGCAGCATCTTGTCGTACATGCCGGTCTCCTCGGCCGACAAGGGTGGCGGGTTAAAAGCACTCCTCAGAGGTGCAGGAATATGTCGGACAGCCTCTCTATGTGTATGATCCCCTTGTCGGGCACCCTCGTGGTGTGCGCGAGCATGAACCCCATCGCCGCCGACTTCAGGAACGCTAGGTCGTAGACCGTGTCGCCCACCGCGACCGTCTTCGACGGCGGAATCCCCCGCTTGGAGAGCATCCTCAGGTACGCGCGGTCCTTCCTCGTCGGGTCCACTCTCCCGACGCCGTCTCCCAGGAGCCTCCCTCCGCGGTCGAACCTGAGGCCGTTTGCGACCCATCGGTCCATCTTGAGCTCCCCCGCCACCTTCTCCGCGAGCATGTCTATGCCTGAGGTGACAAGCGCAGTCTCGATGCCGCGCGCCCTCAGCCTCTCCATGGTCTCGGCTGCGTCTTCCCTGACGCTGTAGCCCGAGAGTATCTCGTCGATCTCGCGCTTCGTCGTTCCCTGGGGCCAAGAGGCGATGTCCCGCCGCATGAACTCCCGGTACCCTATCCTGCCCTCGCTGTAGAGCCTCAGCGCCGCTTCCCCGACGTGCTCGGTCTTGAAGTGACGGTGGATGGCCGCCCAGCTGCTCTCCTGCTGGAGGACCGTCCCGTCCATGTCGAAGGCCGCGAGCAGTATCTCCTTCCGGCTCATATCCTGGTCCTGTAGGGGATGCCTATCAGCGTCATGGACTTCGCGAGCACCTTGCTCGAGGCGTCGACCAGGGCCAGCCTCGCGTCCCTGAGCGCGGGGTCCGCCTCCTTGTTCACCTGGACGTTCTCGTAGAAGTCGTTGAAGGCGACCGCGAGCTCGTGGGCGAACTTCGCCACCTCGCGCGGGGAGAGGTACTCGCCCGCCTTCGACGCGGCCGCGTCCAGCATCGACATCCTCTTCACCAGGCGGAGCTCCTGCGGCTTCGTCATCTTCGCGGCCGAGCCGAGGTCTATGCTCGGGCGGCCGTCGGTCTTGTCGAGTATCCGCCTCGCCCTGGCATAGGTGTACAGGAGGTAAGGCCCCGTGTCCCCCTGGAGGCGGAGGGCCTCGTCGGCGTCGAAGACGATTATCTTGTCAGGGTCCTGCTTGAGCAGCTCGTAGCGCAGCGCCGAGATCGCCAGCGCCTCGGACACGTCGTCGACCCACGCGTCCGTCTCGCTCAGGCTCCTCTTCCTGGTCTCCGCGCGCGCCCTCTCCTTCAGGGATGCCAGCATCGTGTCGACGTTGACGTATAGGCCCGCCCTTCCTGACATGTGGGCGAACTCCCCCTCCACCTCGAACCCTAGGCGTTCGGCGGTGGCCTTCGAGAGAGCGACGACCTCGTACGCCCTGTGCAGGTACCGCTTCGACGCGCCCTCGTTCATGCTGTCCAGGACCTTCGCCACTATCTTCTGGAGGTATCCCTGGCGGACGTCGATGACCGATATCGCGATGTCGGCGCCGGAGAAGTCCATCCCCTTCACCCCTCCGGAAAGGACGGTAGAGTTCAGGACCGCTCCGTCCGGCTGCTTCGCCCCGTACACCTGGTACTCGAACGGGTCGCCCACCAGCCCTATCTTCCAAGCCGCGTAGGGTATGTCCTTGGCCACGTAGACCGCCGTGCCGTCGGACCTGACGACGACCTTCTGCTCCCCGGTCTCGGTGTCTGGGATCACCCAGCATCCGGCGTTCTCTCCCTGACTCTCGAGCTTCACGACCCCCATGGACTTCAGCCGGCCGAATATCTCGTCCCACATCCCGGAGTGGACTATCTGGGACTCCCAGTTCAGCAGGTCGTAGGACGCCCCCAGCCTCCAGCACGTCTCCAGCTGCGCCGCTAGGATCTTGCCGACTATCTTCTTGGCGTACTCCGCGAGCTCGCCTTCCCCCTTCTCTATCTCCCTGAGGACCAGGGACTCCTTCTCCTTCAGTCCAGGGCTCTTGGCGTACTCCTGCGTCACCCTGGTGTATATCCTGTCGCCGCAGTATGCGTCGAACTTCACGCCGGCCGGGGCTTCGTCGGGGAGTCCCAGGAACTTCAGGCCTACTATCACGTCGGCGAACTGCGACCCCGAGTCGTCTATGTAGTTGAGCGCCCGGACGTCGTCCCCCAGGTACCTCAGGACGTTCACGAGCGAGTCCCCCAGCACGAGGTTGCGAGCGTGCCCTATGTGGAGGGCCTTGTTCGGGTTTACGTTGGTGTGCTCGACCAGGACCTTCCTGCCCGTCTTGGGCATAGCGCCCAGGTCTCCCCTGAGGATGTCTCCGATGGAGTCGCAGGAGAACCTGGCGTAGTCGAGCGTGAAGTTGAGGTACCCGGCCCTGTGCGGGACCACCCCGGCGACGTATCTGGTGCCCTTTGCCTCCTCGGTCATCTTCGAGGCCATCTTCAGTGCGACGTCCGCGGGGCTCTGCGACGTCTTCTTGGCTATCCGCAGGGACACCGCGCTCGAGAGGTCCCCATACCCTTCCCCCGGCGGCGGTCCCACTTCGACCTCGACCTCGCCGTATCCCAGGGACGCGCAGGCCCTGGCGACGAGCTCCTCGACCTCCTTCTCGAACTCGCGGAACCGCACAACCTCTCTCGGTTTGGACGCGATAAAAGCGCTCTGACCTTTCGGGCTCGAAACTGTTCTTAACCGACGGCGGGCGGGGTAGTCCGGGCCCGTAGCCCAGCACGGATTAGGGCGTCAGCCTCCGAAGCTGAAGAGCGCGAGCGCAGATACCATGGGTTCGAATCCCATCGGGCCCGGTTAGTTTTGGCCGAGTGCTCATCACCGACTCGACAAGTCGTTCGTTGGCCCAGGGCTAGAGGGCGGCACTTCCACTAGCGGGTGACCGCAGCGTCAAGCGACCAAGGCTGAACGGGCTTGTAGCCGAGGCTTCGCTCTAAGCTTTGACGCCAAGACGCCGGGTCCCAGAGGACTCTGCGGACCTGAGTTCACGTCTGAATGCTAGGAAGTATCATGAGTGTTACCAGCTGGTTGTGAGAGACGCCATTGACAGACTCCGAAACTGCCAAGGTCAGGTTCTGAGTCTGAAGACTAGCCTCCCCAGAAACGTACGGCGGAAGGCTGGCGCTGTTGTCTTCGTCAAGTGCGACGTAGCAGGGAATGTAAGGCGTCAGACTACAGGAGTGGCTGGAAAGACTTACGCTTAACCACGAGGGAAGCGTAGTGACCGAGTCATTCGCGTACACGCCCAATATGCTGAACTCGGCCTCTTGAGCTGTCTGTGTGCCGGAGTTTGCAGTCGCCGAAGGTGAGTAGACCATGCCGAAGACATATGGGCCAGCCGCCCCTGCAGACACTTCTATGGAGCTTGGAAGTAGGTTGCTACTCGCGTTCAGAACCAGTGACTCTTGGATGCCAATCTGAGCTAACGGCAACGAGGTCTGGTAGCTCATGCCTGCCATCTGCGAGGTCAATATCAAGTCGAAGTCTCCAGATCCCGACAGCGGCCTGACCGCGCCTATGACATATAGTTCATCCGCTGAGCCAGACGCTGAGGCCTGTACTTGGTCGCTCTTCAGGAAGGCGAAGACTCCCATAGGGACTCCCTCCGCTCGAACACTGGCAGTTTCGACCGAAGTAGACGCGACGGTCAACGGGAACTCTTCATATCCGATGAACCTAACGCTAGTGCCGGAGTAATTGAAAGAGAACGTGTGGAGAGTGGGTGCGCTAACGGTAATCCCCGGCGTTGGAGGATCATCGCCTCGTGTTTGTTGTTTTGAATGCACAGGGACCACTGTAGCCGCCAGTATCACTAGGAGCAGAATCGTGACGGAAGTCGAGACCAAGAGGGGTTTGCGCAATTCCTTCACCAGATGATGTCAACAGAGTCGATGTACATCTTAGCACTGTACCCGTTGTTGTCGGTAGCAAGAATCTTGATGTATTGTATACTGGAGGTCGTCCCAACGTCAATCCAAGAGGGCCCTGAGGCGGGGTCCAAGGTCCCGGAGTAGACTTTTGTCCAAGTAGCATTGTTGATGCTGGTGTACACGATGATTGACGTATAGTATGCGGGCCTGAAGTTGTATAAAAAACCGATACGGCATGGATTCTGTTGCGTTCGTTGCACGGAGAGCGAGGCTTGAGTGAATGGAACCTCTCCCCAATTCCAGCGTAAAATTACGTCCTTAAGCGGGCCACTCCCCACCTTGGTGCTTCAGTCTCCTTCCTTCGTGGAAGAGACTCGGACCTACAATGGGCCTGGCCCCATCGGGGCCCGCATCCTCCGCGAGTCTGAGCACCCTCTCCAGACTCTGGTCCGGAACCCGCGAGGGCCAGACAAAAGTAGTGCGGGAGGACTCCAGAAGCAGGCCAAGGAGTCCCGTGGACTCCACGCCCCAAGAAGCGGACAGGCCCGAAGCCGGTCTCGCACGCGGCGACGCTCTACTTGGCCTGCCTGAGCGCCGCCTGCCTCTTGATCAAGTCGACAATCCCGGGGTCGCTCCTGGCCGGGGCGTAGATAGGAGAGTACATCAGCTCGAGCAGCGGCAGGCTGTGGAGCTCGAACGCCTTCTCCATGCACTCCGCGAAGGCCTGCGTGTCGCCCAGGGCGAAGTGGATGAACCCAGGGAACATTACGAGCTCGCCTCCGCCCGACTTCTTCTGCAGGAGCCCTATCATCCGCCGTGCGGTCTCTTCATCCCCCGTCTTGGCCGCAAGGATCCCGCGGTAGGTCAGAGTCCACGCCCTCTCCGGACCGAGCCTCTCGAGCTCGGCTACTGTATCCGCGGCCCGGGCGTAGTCTCCCTTGCCAATGTAGTACTCGCTCATGTGCGCGGCGGTCCTGTAGGCGACGAGGGGCCTTGTCCTCTCCCAGTGGGCGAGCGCCTCAGCCTCCCTCCCGGAGTACGCGTACGCGCGCCCGAGGAACGCGATCACGTTGTTGTCGAGTGGGTCGACCGCCTCCGCCGCCTCCAGCAGACGAACCGCCTCGTCGATCTTCCCTTCCCCCGCGGCTATCTGGGCCAGCCACCGGTAGGGATCAGAGAGGCTCGGGTTGAGCTCCATGGCCCTGCGCGCCTCCCTCTCGCAGCCGGCCATTTCGTCCTCTCCGAGCATGAGGCCCGACAGGGCGGAGTGGGCCTCGGCCAGTTCGCCGTCGAGGCTCAGAGCTTCGGTCAGCTCCTTCCGGGCCCTGCTCACCGACTCCGCATGGTTGGTCTCGCCTTCGACGGCAAGCCAGAGGAGCGCCTCGGCTATCCCCACCCTCGCCCTTGGAAAGGAAGGGTCCCTTTGGACGACCTCCTCGAAGAGCCCCAGCGCCTGCCTGATCGTCGCGGCCGACCTCCTGTCGTTCAGGAGCTTCCTCCCCCGCAGAAAGGTGGTGTACGCCCCCATGTCCTTGGTGAACGAGTTCGCCTTCGCGTGCACCTGCGGCCCAGGCTGCGTCGGGGCGGCTCCGGAAATCGAGCTGGCTATCTGCCCTGCGATCCTTGAGGCGATCTCCGTCTGGACGGCAAAGACGTCGTCCAGCTCCCTGTCGTATCTGTCCGACCAGACGTGCTCCTCGGTGGCGACGTCTATCAGCTGAATCGTGATCCTGATCCGGCTCCCGGCCTTTCTCACGCTCCCTTCGACCAGCGTTCCCACGCCCAACTCCCTGCCTATCTCGGAGACCTTCCGCTCCTTCCTTCGGTAGCCCATCACGGACGTCCTCGCGATGACCCTGAGGCCCTTCACTTGAGCGAGCCTGTCGATGAGCTCCTCGGTCATGCCGTCGGCGAAGTACTCGTCATTGGCGTCTGGGCTGATGTTGCTCAGCGGGAGGACCGCCACCCTCTCCTTCGACAGGCCGCTCTTCGACGCGGGCCTGGGGGCCGCCTCTCCTAGCCCTACGATCCGGTACAGTTCGACGGGTCTGCTCACATTCTTGAGGTCGGGGACGCCCAGCGACTCGAACTCGTATCCCACCCTGTTGACGACGCTCTGGAAGACCTGGGCGCTTACGCAGACGCCACCAGGGGGCGAGAGCGGTTCTATCCGCGACGCAACGTTGACGGCATCCCCGGCCACGTCCGTCCCCTGATGGACCACGTCCCCGAGGTGGATTCCTATCCGGAGCCTGATCTCGGGCCGCTCCGGCCTGCGGACGTTCAGCTCCCTGACGCCAGTCTGGATCTCCACGGCGCACTCCACCGCGTCCTGGGCGCTGCCGAACTCAACAAGGAACGCATCCCCGATGGTCTTCACCTCCCTCCCGTCGTGCCTGGCGAGTATGGGCCTGATCAGCTCCCTTTGCTCGTCCACCAGCGCCAGCGAGAGGTCTTCGTCCCTCTGGCCAAGCGAGGTATAGCCGACCATGTCGGTGAACATGATGGCAGCGAGCCTGCGCCTTTTCTCCTCCAACGGGCGCCAAGTGGGAGTCATACGCTGCTCAAAAGGAGTGTGCAGCATCGCGGCACCGGCGGCCCGTCACCCTCCTTGAGGCGCTCACCGCGACCGAACATCTGGGCCGTTGCCGCTCGCACGACGAGCAGGTCCCTGGCTCACTCGCGCGGCGGGGAGTCAGTCAAGCCATCCGCCACCCCGCAGGAGGGCTGAAGAGCGACGATAAGGGAGAGCCGGACCAGGATTAAGGACGGGAACGTGCCTGTGCTGCCGATATTGCGACGATAAGTGGTGGGTACGCACCGAACACCCGGTGTTTATCGACGAGAAACGCTTTTGGTGTCCGACCGGCAGGGCCCTTCGTTGCAGATACTCGACTCGACGCTGAGAGAGGGGGAGCTGTTCAGGTTCCTCCCGGCCGAGTCCAGGATGAGGGTGGCTTCCAAGATCGCCGACTCTGGGGTGCGCCTGATGGAGGTCACCGTGGACTATCCTCGCAGGACGTCGTACGAAGACAACGTAGGGGTGGTGAAGGCGCTCAAAGACAGAGGCGTCGAAGTCGTCCTCCACGGCCGGGCCACGCAGGAGGACCTGTCGTCAATGGCCAGATACGACGCCTACGGGTGCGCCGTCTACATCGCCGTGAGCCAGCTCCACAGGGAATTCAAGCTCCACGGGATCACGCGCGAGGCGGCGGTCGAGCAGCTCGTGGAGGCCGTGTCGAGGGCGCGAGGGCTCGGCTTCCGGTACATCCGGGCCACGATGGAGGACGCCTCGAGGCTCTTCCTCCAGGAAGGCGAGCTCGGCCTGGACTTCGTCAGGACGTCAGCCGAGAGGCTCCGCTCGGCAGGCGCCCCACATCAAGGAGCGGCTCCTCAGCGGGGCCGACGAGGTCGGTCTGACCTTCTCTCGCTACGAGGCGGCCATCGCCGAGTACGAAAGGCGCGCGCCTGCTTACCTGCAGCGACCCCCAGCTCCGGGACCCTAACGCTCCTGCGGCAAGCCATAGGACCGAAAGGAGGCTGCCTCGTGGCCGACTCTTCCGGCGCAGGGCAGTTCCGTGGAGCTGCACGCAGCTACGCTTTAATACGATGAGAGCCGTCGCCTTCGAAGGCTTGAAGCTGTTCCTCGACACGGCCAACCTCGAGTGGATAAGGAAACTGAACAGGATGGGCTTGGTCGACGGCGTCACCACCAACCCTACGCTCGTGGCGAAGGAGCAGGGGGACTTCGAAGAGATGGTCGGAAGCATCTGCAGGGAAGTGAGGGGCGACGTAAGCGCGGAGGTGGTGAGCACCGACTACGACGGGATGGTAAGGGAGGCGAAGCACCTGTCCTCGATAGCGCCCAACGTCGTGGTCAAGATACCGATAATCCCGGAAGGGCTGCGGGCGACGAAGACAGTGAGCGGCCTGGGGATGCGCGTGAACATGACGCTTGTCTTCTCCGCCAACCAGGGCCTCCTCGCCGCGAAGGCTGGAGCCTCCTTCATCAGCCCCTTCATCGGGAGGCTGGACGACGTCGGCCAGAGAGGGATGGAAGTGGTCGAGGACCTCGTGAAGATCCGCGACAACTACAGACTGAAGTCAGAGGTCCTTGTGGGAAGCATAAGGCACCCCCAGCACGTCCTGGAGGCGGCCAAGATAGGCGCGGACATCGCGACCATGCCGCCGGAGATCATGGAGAAGATGATGCAGCACCCACTGACGGACGCGGGACTGAAGAGGTTCCTAGAGGACTGGGAGCGGGCGAAGAAGGCGAAGCCCTCCATCACGGCGTAGACAACTTTTTACACGCCTCGGGGGCGGCTCGCCTCATGGCAAAGACATACACGCTTCCACCTCTCCCGTACAAGTACTCTGACCTCCAGCCGCACATCTCCGAGAAGATAATGACCCTGCACCACGACAAGCACCACCAGGCCTACGTCACCGGGGCCAACACGGCCCTGGACAAGCTGGAGAAAGCCAGGAAGGGCGAGATCCAGATCGACGTGAGGGCGGTCCTACGTGACTACAGCTTCAACGTCGACGGACACATCTTGCACTCCATCTTCTGGCCCAACATGGCTCCGCCCGGAAAGGGCGGAGGCTCGCCGGGGGGCAAGATAGGCGACGCAATCGCAAGGGACTTCGGTGGCTTCGACAAGTTCAAGGCGCAGTTCAGCGACGCCGCGAAGACCGTAGAAGGCAGCGGATGGGCGCTCCTGCTCTTCGACGCGGAGACGTCGCAGCTCGTCCTCACCCAAGTGGAGAAACAGAACTTCATGCATCTCGCACAGATGAAGATACTCCTTGGGCTGGACGTATGGGAGCACGCCTACTACCTCGACTACATGAACGACAGGGCGAAGTACGTAGAGGCATGGTGGAACGTAGTCAACTGGTCCGACGTGGATGCGAGGCTCTCGAACGCCTAGGCCCCGCGTCCCCGTCCTCTTTCTTTCTGCGGCCGTCGGCGAACTCGCCGCTGAGACGGACGAGCGTGTCAATGTCACTCTCCGAGTGCGCGGTTGAGACCCCCCCTGCGTGGCCGGGGAGGAGGAACGCGCCCCTCGACATCAGGTGAAGCGCATACGAGTGGGATGCCTCCTTGTCTTCCGCGGCCGCCTCCTCGGCGTTCCGCGGCTTCCTTCCGAAGTGCGTGAGGAAGAGCGACCCGACCCCCGACGTGAAGGTCTGCACGCCCCGCGCGGAGAACTCGGCGTCGACGCCTCTCCGCAGCTTCCCGCCCATCCTCTCCAGGCGAGGGTAGACCGAGCCCGCGTTCCTCCGGAGATAGCGCAGGGTCGCCAGCCCAGCCGTCATGGTCATCGGGTTCTCGGAGAACGTGCCTCCGCCTATCGAGACGAAGTCTCTGCGCCTCGCCGGGTCCGCCAGCGAGACGATCTCCCTGCCTCCGCACACGAGCCCTATGGGCAAGCCCCCGCCGACTATCTTACCGAGGGTGGCGAGGTCCGGCTCGACCCCGTACATCTCCTGCGCCCCCCCGAGGGCGACCCTGAACCCCGTGATCACCTCGTCGAAGGCGAGCACGATCGACTTCCTGTCGGCCAGCTCCCTCAGGCCCCTGAGGTAGTCCGAGTCGGCGGGGATGCACCCGCCCGCGCCGAGGACGGGCTCGAGCAGGATCGCGGCCGCGTCGCCTTCCGCCCTCCTGACGGCGTCCTCCGCCGAGGCCAGGTCGTTGAACCTGGCGGTCAGGACGTGGGCCTGCTCGTCTGCCACTATCCCCGCGCTCTCCGCCCTGTCGAAGGGCGAGTGGACTCCCTTGTTCAGCTCCGTGTTGTACCCGTGCCACCCGCCCGCCATCTTGACCACCACCCTCTTCCTCGTGTAGGCCCTCGCGAGCCTGACGAGATACATCGTCGCTTCCGCCCCGGTGTTGCAGAACCTCGTCATCTCGGCGCACGGGACGCTCCTGCTGACCTCCTCGCCAAGCTCCACAGACAGCCTGCTGGGCATCCCGTAGTGCGTGCCATGCGAAAGCTGCGAGGCCAGCGCGGCGACCACCACCTCGGGCGAGTGCCCGAGAATCAGGGCCATGTGTCCCATCCAGTAGTCGGTGTAGGCGTTCCCGTCCTCGTCCCAGACCTTGCTTCCCTCCGCCCTCCTTACGAAGATCGGATAGGGCTCGTAGAACCTAGCGTTGTGGTTGACGCCGCCCGCGAAGACCTTCCGCGCCCTTGCGAAGAGCCGCGCCGACTCGCGCGTCCTCCTCTCGTACGCCCCTGCCATCGGCGCCCGACCTGCACTCAGGTATATCGGACTATTGGAAAAGGTCAACTAAGGCCGGCGTCCCTCGCGCCCGGGTTGGAGTTCAACGTCCGCCTCGAGCGCCCCTTTAACCTCCAGTACACGCTAGAGAGCGGGCAGGTATTCAGGTGGGAGAGGCAGGGAGACTGGTGGCTCGGGGTGGTCCCTGGGGGGGCGGTCAAGCTGCAGCAGGAGGGGGACTGGCTCAGGTGCGTCTCCTCCGGCGAGTCCCTCGGGAGCGCCTTCGTGACGAGCTACTTCAGGCTGGACGACGACCTGGAGGGCATCCTCGCAGCACTGACGACCGACAAGACCATCGCCGCCGCGGCGCAGAGGTTCTATGGTATGCGCCTGGTCAGGCAGGAGAAGTGGGAGTGCCTGGCCTCCTTCACCCTGGCCACGAACGCCAACATACCTAGGATAAGGAAGATGGTGGCCGCAGTCTGCGACAGGTTCGGAGAGCCCTTCCAGTTCGGCGACCTGGCCCTGCACTCCTTCCCCACTCCCGGGGTCCTGGCGTCCCAGACTGCCGCCGACCTCAGAGGCTGCGGCCTAGGATACAGGGCCGCATTCCTCAGGCACGTGGCGTCCGCGGTCGAGGAAGGGATGATCGACCTCTCCGAGCTCTCGATGCTGGACTACGAGGACGCCCGCGCCCGCCTCGTGGCCGAGCTCTCCGGCGAGAAGCTCCTGCTCGGCGTCGGCCCCAAGGTCGCGGACTGCCTCCTCCTCTACGCCTGCGGCAAGGACGAGGCCTTCCCGGTGGACGTCTGGATAGGCAAGGCGCTGGCGCGGTGGTATCCGAGGATGTTCAATCCTGCCCTCAGGAGGAAGCTCGTCAAGGACGGGAAGGCGAGGCTGAGCGGGGCGGACTACTCCATGGTGTCGCGCGTCGCCAGGGGCCGCTTCGGCGAGAACGCGGGGTACGCCCAGCAGTATCTCTACGCCCTCGCGCGCTCGGAAGGGGTCTGAAGGCGCCGCTACTGGCCCTTCGGTTTGCCTAGCCCCCACGCCACTGAGATCGCCCCGGCGGCGGTGAGGAGGGCGCCGGCGAGCGTGTACCAGAAGTTGTGGAGCACCACGTATCCCGGCACGAGGACCACGTCGATCCCGACGAGCAGAAGCGCGACGCCGAACGCGAAGAAGCCCAGGCTGAAGACTATGGCCGGAGCGGGAGGCAGCGGCGCGACTCCAGGGACTCCTATGCCGGGCTGGCCCGGCTGGTGAGGCTTCCTGAACGTCGGGAGCCCGCCCTTCATCAGGCCCATGGGCAAGAACAGGACCCCCAAGGCAAGGAGGATGCTCGAGGTCCCCTGTGCCGCCCCTGGCTCGGGGCTGGAGATCAAGCAGTAGCATCCGTCACCCGCGGGCGTCATCACGGGTATGATGGACCCGTTGTAGAATATGCTGCTGAAGAGTATGATGCCAGTCAGTCCCAGCAGCATGAAGATGAACGACAGCGCAAGAAACTCGTCGTCCAAGTTTCTACTCTCCTTCGGACCCTTGCATCTTTTCTTAAGGGTTTCGAGGCACTGCCTATCTCTGGGGCGTGGCCCGCCTGAACATCAACCCCGCCGCCACCACTCCGAGGATGACGACTCCGAGCCCCGCCACGTTGGCGACGCCCAGTGACAGGAGGCCTTTGCTCGAGCTGAGCGCGCCGAAGACGAAGTACCCGACTATCACCAGGGCCACCAGGACGCCGGCCTGCCAGAACTTCATCGGCGGGCGGTCGCGGCCGCAGCCGCCTTTGAGTCTTGCGGACAGGAGCATGGTCCCGCGGGTCGGACGCTTAGCGCCTTTCGGCGCATTTGAGCCGACGACACTCCGGTGACTGTGGCCTGTGTAGGCTGGACGGGTCAGCCAGGGCCGACCGCTACAGCCGGAAGCTTTTGGTCCTCTCTGCGAGGTCTACCAGGCTGAGCTACCGCGGGACTGATGGCTCGCGCGCCTGCAAGTTTCTTAAGCCTTGCTGAAACGGGAAAAGCAAAATACAAGAAGGTGGGCGGACGGAATGTTGCAGTCTGGCGCAAGGCTCTCGGACTATCTGGCGCTGACAAAGCCGAAGATAATCCCGCTCCTCCTCCTCGCGTCCCTGGGGGCCGCGGTGGCCGCAGCGAGGGGCGTCCCGACGCTCTCCGTCATAGTCGGTCTACTGGTCGGAGGCTCGCTGGCCTCAGGAGGCGCGCTGGCCCTGAACAGCTACCTCGAGGTCGGGACAGACTCGAAGATGAAGAGGACGAGGAACAGGCCTCTGCCGGCCGGGCGGATCGTCCCTCCCAGGCACGCCCTCTACCTCGGGCTCGGGCTGATAGCCGCCGGCGTCGTGGTGGCGGCACTCACAGTGGACGCGACCGCCGTCTTCTTCATAGCCCTCGGGGCCTTCGTCTACGTCCCGATCTACACCGTCATCCTGAAGCCGCGCACGAGCTGGAACATCGTCCTCGGAGGCTTCGCCGGGAGCTGCGCGGCGCTCGCGGGCTGGTACGCGGTCACCTCTGCGAACGCGCTCACGGGCTGGGTGCTCGCCGCCCTGGTCTTCGTGTGGACGCCGAGCCACTTCTGGTCTCTGGCGGTCCTCACAGAGCAGGACTACTCGAGCGTGGGGATCCCGATGCTCCCCTCGGTGGTAGGGCCTGAGGCCGCGACGAAGTACATAGTAGCGAACACGCTCCTGCTCATCCCTGTGAGCCTCCTGTTCGCCTTCTACTTGGCGGGCGTCGGGCTGGCCGTATACCTTGCAGTAGCTGTGGCCTTCGGAGCGGCGCTGCTGGGCACGAACATAAAGCTGTACAGGGACCCGTCGAAGGCCAATGCCTGGCTCGCCTTCAAATTCTCCAGCCCCTACCTGGCCGTCATCTTCGCCGCCGCTATGGTGGCCGTCGTAGTGTGACGGCCGGCCAGCAACCCTTTTCTTCCGTCCAGCCTGTCTGCCGGTCCTTGTCCCGGACCTTCGTCGTCCACTACTCGGAAGTGGCTCTCAAGGGGAAGAACAGGCCGGAGTTCGCTAGGGCCTTGACGAGGAACATCAAGAGGGCGCTCTGGGGGATGAACGCGACGGTGAGCCAGTCGGAGAGCCGGATCTTCGTCGAGGTTGACGACCGAGAGCAGGAGGTAGCCGAGAAGCTCTCTAGGGTGTTCGGAGTCTCGTGGTTCGCCCCTGCCTCATCCGTCCCGCCGGACTACGAGTCTGTGAGGGACGCGGCGCTGAGGTGCGCCGCTTCGCTGCCTGGCAGGACGTTCCGGATCAGCGCGAGGCGGAGCGACAAGTCCTTCCCCATGACCTCAGGCGAGCTCGACAGGACGCTGGGGTCCGAGGTCGTCGGGCTGACGGCCAGACCCGTGGACCTCTCCAGCCCTGACGCCACGATCCACGTCGACGTTCTGAGGCGGAGGGCCCTGGTCTACTCCGCCAGGACCAGGGGGCCGGGCGGGCTCCCTGTCGGGACCGCCGGGAGGACTATGCATCTCTTCTCAGGAGGGATAGACTCTCCCGTTGCGGCCTGGCTCCTGATGAAGAGGGGCTGCAGGCCGGTCTACCTCCACTTCCACGCCTCTCCTCCAGGGGAGGCCCCCATGGACGGGAAGGTCGCGAGGCTTGTGAAGGTCTTGGCGGGCTACTGCGGCAAGAGCACGCTGGTCCTGGTCCCGTTCGCCGAGTACCAGATCGCGACCATGGACGCCCCAGGGGAGCTCGAGCCCTCGCTCTTCAGAAGGTTCATGCGCATATCGGCCGAGGCCCTTGCGCCCGCCTTCAACGCCTCCGGCATATCGACGGGCGACTCTCTCTCCCAGGCGGCCTCCCAGACCCTCTGGAACATCAGGACCTTCGACGAGGGGTCCTCCCTGCCGGTCCTCAGGCCGCTGCTGACGTACGACAAGGAGGAGATAGTCAGCCTTGCCAGGGAGATAGGCACCTACGAGCTTTCGCTCGAGGAGTACAAGGACTGCTGCTCGATAGTGTCCAGGCACCCGAAGACGCGCGCCAAGGCAGCCACGGTGTCCGAGTTCGCGACCAGGCTAGCCTTCAGCGACTTCGCCTGGAAGTCCTTCGACCAGGGGACGCTCATTTCATATGACCCGGAGAGGCCGGAGCCGAAGGTCCTTCCGCTGGGCGACGCTCTTCGCCGGGCGGCGTCCAGGGACGCGGCTCCACGGCCCTTGGCGAGCCGGCAGGATGACGCGGGCCTTCGCAGCGGCAAGCCTTAGCTATGACTCAGGTTGCGAGGTAGCCTGGTCATGTTTCTCGGTCTCCCTTCTATCTTCCTCGTCCAGCACCGCCTTCCAGTTGCCCTCCGTGAAGGAGCCGTACTGCAGCTTCTCTTTCCCTAGAAGCTCCTCCGTGAAGGTAGGCTTCTCCTCAGGTCTTGACGGCAGAAAGAGAGATGTGATGAGCAGGGAGAACCCTACAACCGCGAACGCGGCGGCAGCGAAGAAGTAGTATAGCCCTAAGCTCGACGGGACCCCTCCGAACATGTCCTCCAGCACTGAAAACACAAGAGTGCTTGCAAAGGGGACAAGGACCAGGGCAAGGCCGGTCCTCAATGCCTTCTGCCTGTAGAAGCGCCTTCGCAATCTCGCCACCGTGCCATATTGAGGCGTCTCTCTAAAACGGATTGCGCCCTCAGGCTGTGTCGTGTGGTCCGGCCGCCCCGGCGGAAGCCTTGCAGAGGCAGCCGGCAGACAAAATTATAAGCAGGCGAGCCGGCGTCGTGCAAGGATTAAGATGGAGAACGGCGTCACGCACGTCAACGGAAAGCAGTTCCAAGAGGAGGTCGTGAAGTCCGGCACGCCCGTTGTGGTGGACTTCTATGCCGACTGGTGCGGCCCCTGCAAGGCAATGGCCCCAGTCTTCGAGCAACTGTCGAAGGAGTACGACGGGAAGGTGAAGTTCGTGAAGGTCGACACGGACGACAACCAGGAGCTCGCGAGCCAGTTCGGGATAATGAGCATCCCGACGATGATGTTCTTCTCGAAGGGCAAGGTCGAGGACATCGTGGTCGGGGCGGTGCCTTCCACGGTCTTGAAGACCAAGCTAGACTCTCTCGTCAAGAGCCCGTAAAACGCTTTTACGCTCACTCTTCGGCCGCTCCAACGTGAACGGGAGAAACGCGCTGCTGGCTGCGAGCGTCGTCCTCCTCTTCGCCCTCCTCGTGGTGGGCGCGGCGGTGACGGCGGGAAACTTCGGCGAGGAGTGTGGAGTGAACATGTTCGAGCAAGACTGGCCGCTCTGCAACGGCCACCTGCTCCCTCCCTTGGTCCTAGGTCCGATAGTCGAATACTCCCATAGGATCCTGGCCTCTCTCTCGGCGCTCTTCCTTGTCCTCACCTCGGTGTCATTCTGGAGGGCCGAGCGGCCAAAGCCGAGCGAACGGAACCTCGTCTACGCGTCCACGGGCCTGATCTTCGTGGAGATAGGCGTCGGGGCTGCAGTGGTGAACACTTCACTCTCGGCGGCGGTCGTGACGTTGCACCAGGGGCTGGCCATCCTCATCTTCGGCCTTGCGGTCGCGGCCGCGGCCAGGGCCATGCAGAAGCGCGCGGACGGCGCGACGAAGGATGCGGGAAGCCGCCCTGCCCCCATGGTCGCGACGTAGCACTCTCAGACCATAATCGGTTTATTATCCCCTCTCAAGCACGACGACCGCTTGGATCTTGAGACCAGACTCTCCTATGTGAAGAACGTCGGAGAGGAGATCATCACGGAGGAAGAGCTCCGCACCCTGTTCGCGTCCAACGACCGCCCCACTGCATACGACGGCTTCGAGCCCAGCGGGCTCGCGCACATAGCCTTCGGGATCCTCAGGCCGCTCAACATCCAGGACCTGCAGAAGGCGGGGGTCAGGTTCAAGCTCTGGATAGCGGACTGGTTCGCATGGCTCAACTCCAAGATGGGAGGAGACCTGGAAAGGATCCAGCAGGTGGGCGCCTACTTCACCGAGGTGTGGAAGGCCGCCGGGCTGGACATGGGGTCGGTCGAGGTCCTCTGGACCAGCGACGCGGTCAAGAGCGAAGACTACTGGAAGAGGGTGGTGCGGGTCGCGCAGAACGTCACCTTGGAGAGGAGCAGGAGGGCGATAAGCATCATGGGGAGGACATCGAAGGAGCTGGTCCAGACGTCCCAGCTCTTCTATCCGATGATGCAGGTATCGGACGTCTTCTGGCTCGACGTGGACATATGCCAGCTGGGCCTCGACCAAAGGAGGGCCAACATCCTGGCCCGAGAGGTCGCCAGGAAGCTAAGCTGGAAGGTCCCAGTGGCGGTGCATCACCACATGCTGATGGGGCTCCAGGGGTCGAAGCAGCCCGAGGGCTTCGACGACGACGCTTCGGTTGACTCGGAGATCGCGAGCAAGATGAGCAAGAGCAGGCCCGAGACGTCCATCTTCGTCCACGACAGCACCGACGAGATAGCGAGGAAGGTCAACTCGGCGTACTGCCCTCCCAAGGTGACGGCAGGGAACCCGCTGATCGACTACGCGAGGTACATCATCTTCCGGAAGGTGAAGTCGTTCAGAGTGGAGCGGCCGGAGAAATACGGCGGGAACGCCGAGTTCTT
This sequence comes from Nitrososphaerales archaeon, assembly GCA_030039795.1. GTDB lineage: Archaea > Thermoproteota > Nitrososphaeria > Nitrososphaerales > Gagatemarchaeaceae > UBA183. Next base: position 28,037 of record JASHUU010000007.1, read on the forward strand.
CTCCTACCCTGAGCTCGAGAGGGAGTACATCGCGGGGAAACTCCACCCGTCTGACTTCAAGAGGGGGGTAGCGGAGTCACTCGACGAGATAATCAGGCCTGTCAGGGAACACTTCGAGAGGTCCCCGTCGGCTTCGAAGCTGTATCAGGCCGTCAAGGCCGGCGAGACAACCAGATAACCCGGCGCGCGCCTGCAGCGGCGCCATGCAGGTGAAGCTGGTGGCGGACGCGATGCTCGGCTCGACGGCCAGGAAGCTCAGGGCGTTCGGCTACGACACCGCCTACTTCAGGGAAGGAGACGACTCGAGCCTGGTGGAGCTCGCGCAGAGCGAAGGCCGCGTCCTGCTGACCGCCGACCGGGCGCTGCTCGCACGCGCGAAGGCCCGGGGAGTCCGGGCGGTCCTCGTCGACGGGCCGACCGAAGGAAGGAGGATGGAGCAGCTCAGGGACGCCATGGACGAGCTGGGGCTGATGGGAGGCAGAGGAGGCTCCAGGTGCTCGTCGTGCAACGGGCCGCTCGTGAAGCTGGACAGGAAGGAGGCCTTTGGGAGGGTCCCGGACCCGGTGGCAAGGCGGCACAGGCTGTTCTACAGGTGCGTGGACTGCGGGAAGGTCTACTGGAAGGGCGGCCACTGGAAAAAGTTAAGGTCGCTCGGCAGGCGCCTCGATTCGAAGCCCAGTGGAACTGTCACTCGAGGAAGGAAGGACCGCAGTCTCGCTGGCAAGGGAGGCTCTCGAAGCCCGCGTAGCAGGCAAGGCAAGCCCTTCCAGAGCGGGGCTCGCGCCCGTGTTCTCCGAGAAGAGGGGAGTATTCGTGACGCTCAACTTGGCCCGAGCCGCCGGCGAGAGGCTGAGGGGGTGCATCGGGTTTCCCTATCCGGTGAAGCAGCTCGCCGAGGGGATAGGGGAGGCGGCGGCGATGGCCGCGACCGAAGACCCTAGGTTCGAGCCCGTGAGCGAAGGCGAGCTCCGCAGCATCGTGGTGGAGGTCAGCGTGCTCACGATTCCCAGGCGGCTGAACCCGAGTGATAGGAGGGGACTCCCGTCCAAGGTCGAGATAGGCAGGGATGGGCTGATCGTCTCGAACCGCTTTACGAGCGGGCTCCTGCTGCCTCAGGTCGCCACCGACTTCCGGATGGACGCCACCGAGTTCCTCTCTCAGGCGTGCATGAAGGCCGGACTGACGCCGGACTCCTGGCTCGACAAGGAGGTAGAGGTGGACACCTTCCAGGCGGACATATTCGCCGAGGTCGAGCCCTCGGGAGAAGTCAGGAGAGTGCGGCTGAGAGAGTCGTGAATTGAGAGTCTACATCGGGTGCTTCGGCTCGGGGCTGGGGCACGCCAGCAGGATGCTCGAGGTCGCTGGCGAGCTGAGGTCCAGGGGGGCCGAGGTCAGGCTGTCCTCGTCGGAAGAGGCCGTGACCTTCACTCGCGGGCGCGGCTTCGAGTGCAACGATCTCCCCCTGGCTGACGTCACCTACTCCGGCGAGGGCGCGTTCTCCTTGCGCGCCACCCTCCGCGACTCCCCGAGGACGCTGACGCGCGCGGCGCAGCAGGTGGGGCTGGAGATCGAGAATATCGAGGCCTTCGGCGCCGACGCCGTCCTCAGCGACTCGGCCCTAGCCACGGCCGTGGCGGCGAGACTCCTCCGCGTGCCCACCTTCACGGTCCTGAACCAGCTGAACTTCACCGGGCCCAATGGGAGCGAAGGCACGGACAGCAGGGTCATCGGGGCCGGGGTATCGGGCGTCCTCGGGAAGCTGTGGGAGCTGAGCGACAAAGTGTTCCTTCCAGACCTTCCTCCTCCTTACACGATAAGCGAGAGGAACCTCTGGGGGAGCGGCGTGGCGAACACCGAGTACGTCGGGTTCCTCACCCCGACCGACGCCCCCGGCCCTGACCCCCTGGAGGCAGAGATGCTAGGCGAGAAGCTCCCCCGGGTCTTCTGGCCGGTCTCGGGGCCGCCGGCAACCAGGGGGAGCTTCCTCAGCGCCGCGCTGGCCTCGGCTGCCGCCCTCTCGGACAGGTACCTCTTCGTCGTGACCGGCGGGGACCCCGCCTCCGACCACCGACCCAGGAGGGTACCGGGCGGCTGGTTCTACGGCTGGTGCGACGCCCCCGGGCGCTACTTCAGGACCTGCGACGCCGTGGTGTCAAGGGCGGGGCACGTGACGATAGCCCAGAGCATCCTGTCGTCAAAGCCGTCCGTGCTCGTGCCTATACCAGGGCAGCCCGAACAGCAAGGCAACGCGGAGAAGGCCGCGAGGCTCGGCGTCTCGGTCGAAGTCAGGCAGGAGAGCCTCGGAGTGTCCAGGCTCCGAGAGGCGCTCGGCGACGTCCTTCGCGGGGGGTTCTCGGAGCGAGCCGCGGAGATCGGCTCCATTGCAAGGAGGTTCAACGCCAAGGCGAGCATCGCCGACGCGGTCGAGGCCGCGGCGCGCGGCCGGCACCGCACCGCTGCTTGACCCATCCGCGCTCCGCGTCACGCTTTTAGCGCCAGTCGGAGTGGCCCATCCGCCTTGGGCGAGGAAGAGTTCAGGCCAGCCACCGCTGCGGAGATCGCCGCCGGCTCGGCCGGGCCGAACGTCGAGGTCAGAGGGTGGGTCGCGCGGAAGCACGCGGTCGGCGGCTTGGTCTTCGCGATAGTCAGAGACGGGTCGGGCTACATCCAGCTCTCGGCGCGGAAGGGCTCGCTGAAGGCCGCCGACTTCGAGGCGGCGAAGGGCGTCACGAGGGAGTCGGCTGTGAGGGCGCAGGGGACGGTCAGGTCCGACGAGCGGGCCCCGGGCGGGAAGGAGGTCTCGGTCTCGAGCTTCGAGGTCGTGGCGAAGGCCGAGAGCTGGCCCATAACGAAGACGGCGGCGCGCTCGGCTTCGTACCTCTTCGACAAGAGGCACCTCAGCATACGGGGGCCGAAGGCGATCGCCGCGATGAAGATCAGGACAGAGGTGATAGGGGCGGCCTTCGACTACTTCAGGGAGAACGGCTTCTACCTGATCAGCGCCCCTACCTTCGTCCAGGCGGCGGTGGAAGGGGGGTCCACGCTGTTCAAGGTCGACTACTTCGGAAAGGAGGCGAACCTCAGTCAGAGCGCCCAGTTCTACGAGGAGGCGGCGCTGCCGGCCCTCCAGAAGGTCTGGATATTCCAGCCCGCGTTCAGGGCGGAGAAGTCCAAGACTCCGAAGCACCTCACGGAGTTCTGGATGATTGAGGCGGAGCAGGCCTTCGTCGAGCAGTCCGAGAACATGAAGGTGCAGGAGGAGCTCCTCTCCAAGGCCGTGGAGAGGGTCCTTGAGAACAGGCAGGCGGAGCTGAAAACGCTCGGGCGCACGCTGAAGCAGCCCGAGGTCCCATTCCCACGGATCTCGTACGACGAGGCGCGCAGCATGGCGGAGAAGAAGGGCCTGGGCTTCGAGTGGGGAGAAGACGTCCCGACGGAGGCCGAAAGGGCGGTCAGCCTGTCGCAGGAGTCGCCCTTCTTCATCACCGACTACCCGCTCTCGGCCAGGAGCTTCTATCACATGACCTACTCTGACAGGCCGAAGGTCACGAAGTCCGCCGACCTCATCGCCCCGGAGGGGATAGGGGAGCTCGCCACGGGCGGGCAGAGGATCCACGACTACGACGAGCTGATGGGCAGGATCAGAGGGCAGGACCTACCTGCGGAGTCGTTCGCCTGGTACCTGGAGCTGAGGAAGTTCGGCATGCCGCCCCACTCGGGCTTCGGCATTGGGGTGGAGAGGACGACGCGATGGATAGCCGGCCTCAAGCACATACGCTCGGCGAGCCTCTTCCCCAGGACCACGTCCAGGATCTCGCCCTAGCCGCGGACAAAATGGAAACAGTTTCAGACACCTCCCCCCAGGTCATGCTTAATTACCGCAGACGGTCGCGCAGGAACATTGCCTGAAACCGACAAGGAACTCGAGCTCGACACGCTTCCAGGCGTCGGCCCGGCTACGAAGCAGAAGCTGAAGGACGCGGGCATCGAGACGATACTGGACCTCGCGACCGCAGGGCCGATGGACATCTCCGAGGCGGTGGACATCGACGTGTCCAAGGCAGTCGAGCTGAACAACAAGGCGAGGAAGAAGCTCGTGGAAATGAACAGGCTCGAGCCCGACTTCATGAGCGCGGCCGACCTCCTCGCGAAGAGGAAGGCCATCGAGAGGGTCTCAACAGGTTCGAAGAACCTCGACGACCTCCTCGGGGGAGGCATCGAGACATGGGCGATGACGGAATTTTTTGGCGAGTTCGGCAGCGGGAAGTGCGTCGCAGGAGACACCAAGGTCTTCTATACGAATGACGCTCAAGTCCACTTCGAGGACATCTCTGACACGTACGAAAAGTACGCCGCCATGCACGGCGAGAGAAGGTTCGAGGAAGGTTTCATCGTTCCACTGAGAGAAGTGAACGTCATAGGACTGGACGCCCTGCCAACGCCAGCTTCGTACATCTACCGCGAGAGGGTCAGGAAAATACTCGAAGTAGGTACAGAGAGAGGAAGGAAGCTGAGGCTCGCCAAGGAGCACATGGCGCTGGTTCTGGGGAGTGAGGGGCTGAAATGGGTTCCTGCAAGGATGCTCGCGGTGGGGGACAAAGTGGCGACGCCAAAGTCGGTGTCGCTAAAGGGCACAAAAACGATCTCAGACGACGACGCGTTCTTCCTGGGATTCTTCGTAGCCGAAGGGACGAGGAACCCCCTCTCGATAACGAATGAAGACAGGCTGCTCCTGAAGTGGACGGTAGACTATGTGCGACGACGCTTCGGCTTCGAGCCGACCGTCCGGGAGTCAGACGGGCACTCCAGCGTGGTCCTCCTTAGGAACCCAGTGAAGTCACTGCTCGGACGGCTGGCAGAGTCGAACTCGTACACGAAGTCGGTTCCTGACGAAGTCCTCAACGGGGACCTGGACATAGTCAGGAACTTCCTGGCAGGCTACCTTGAAGGAGACGGCAGAGTGAAAGGCAGCGAGATTGAGGTCTCGTCCAACAGCAAACTCCTAATCGAGGGGGTGTCATACCTCTTCGCAAGGCTCGGGATAGCGACCACCTTCGGCACGAAGAAGACCAAGACGGGCCCCCACTACAGGCTGCGTGTGTCGGGGTTCGACCGCGAGAAAGTCTCACAGGTGCCGTTCAAGAGCAAGGCCGCCCCTGCTGTCAAAACACGCAACAGCAAGTTCGGCGTCCCAATAGGAGACATGCTCAGGACGACCTACAGGACGGCCGTCACGTCGAGCAGGTGGCACGTTAGGAGGGACGGCGCGCTCCGGAAGAATGGCACGCTCTACGAGGCCCTCACCAGGTCGGCGTATGGAAAGACGGCGATGAGCGACCGGCAGCTCAAAGAGCTGATTGACTTCTTCGAAGGAATCCGAGGCAAGCTAAAGGCCAACCTGGCCGACCTTGACGAGGCGGACCTATCATCTTCGGCCGGATTCAGGAGGTTCGCGAGCTCGCTGGCATTCCCGGCGAACACCATGGCCGGAGCGATGGGGCTCACCAAGAGCGGGGTAAACAACTACTTCAACAGGGGAGTTTCGGAAGGGAGGGTAGATTCGTATAGAGTCGCAACCAGACAGGAATTGGAGAAGAGACTGAGGCTCGTGGGCCGCCAGATCGCCACCATCGAAGAGGCGATGAAGTTCAACTGGGACACCGTAGAGGACATCGAAGAAGTGCCATACGACGGCTATGTGTACGACTTCGAAGTGCCGGAAGGGCATGCCTTCGTCAGCGGGAACCTCCCCACAATCATGCACAACAGTCAGATATGCCACACGCTATGCGCGATGGTCCAGCAGCCGAAAGGAGAGGGAGGGCTGGACGGCGGCGCGGTGTACATCGACACCGAGGGGACCTTCAGGCCGGAGAGAATAGCGGAGATCTCGGAGGCCCGCGGCTTCGACCCCGAGAAGGTGCTGTCTAGGATAACCGTAGCGAGGGCCTACAACAGCGCGCACCAGGAGCTCATAGTGAAGGAGCTGGGCAGAGTGATCGAGCCGAACGGCGTCAAGCTCGTCATCCTCGACAGCGCCGTGGCGCACTACAGGGCGGAGTTCCTTGGGAGGGGGACCCTGTCGGAGAGGCAGCAGCGCCTCAACAGGTTCATGCACCAGCTCCTCAGGACCGCGGAGATCTACAACATAGCCGTGGTGCTCACCAACCAGGTCCAGGCCGCCCCGGACACCTTCTTCGGCGACCCGACCAAGCCGACGGGCGGGCACGTCGTGGCACACACCAGCACCTACAGGATATACCTGCGAAAGGCGGCGAAGAACCGCATTGCTAGGATGGTCGACAGCCCCTACCACCCCGAGCGAGACGCGGTCTTCATGCTCGACGAAAAGGGGGTCGACGACCCTTCGGAAGAGAGCACCCGCAGGAAGTAGACAGTCCTAACGGTTTTATAGGGTAAAGCAACCGAGCCTCCGTTCTTCTTGAGAGGTTACGGCAGGGCGCTCTCCCTCGCGGTGCTGGCGCTCCTCCTGCTCAGCACGGTTCCCGCCCAGACGGTCACGGCTCAGACGGGCTACTCGCAAAAGCTGCAGGTGTACATCGCCGGCTCCGACGCGCTCTGGTACATGACGTTCAGCGGGATAAACGCCTCGTCGAAGCTCTCCTCCTTCGAGTCCGCGCCGGGCCTGCAGTGGTACAACATAACCGCGGTCGACACCAGCACCTGGCAGACAGGGTTCCAGGTCTTCGGGCCGGACGGGTACAACCTGATCCCCGTCCCGTTCGTGCCGTCGCAGGGCGCGTTCCTGACCGTCGGATCCGACTCGTTCGCTGACGCGTCCGCCGCGGCTTCCGCGCTCGACTCGTACCTGCTCACCTCCTTCGTGTCGCTGTCGAACTCGACGAGCTCCTCGGGCGGCACGTACACGTTCTACAGCCCGCTGACCTTCAGCGCCGTGGTCCCCAAGACGCTCCTCGACTCCCTGCCTGTGGCGGACGGAGGGTTCACGAGCGCGCTCAACGCCTCGTCCTTCGCGTCTAGCGCGTCGCCCATCGTCGTCCTCAGCGGCGAGAAGTCGCCCTCGGGCTTCGACACGTCGCTGACCCTCGGTTCGATTAGCACCACCGCGCTGGGATCCAAGGGCGCCCCCGACCTCCTCAGCTACTTCGGGACCACGATCTCTTCCATCGACGCGGGGAACAAGAGCACGTCGTCGACGATCCAGATAAACGTCCTCGACGGCCTGATCTCCTCCAAGGACACGGCGGCGGTCGTGACGAACGACACCTCGGCCTTCTCGAGCTCGTACACGCTCACGCTGAAGCGCAACAGCGAGGTCTTCGCCATAAACGCGACCGTCATGCAGCAGCCCGCGGGCCTGCTGGCGTACAGGTCGATCTATCCCGGCGTCCTGTCGTACGGACAGAACATGTCGGTGACGGTGACGATGACCGACCTGTCGTCGACGACCGCCATCAAGATCTCAAACTTCACCGACGACTGGTGGCAGGCTCCGGAGTACGAGGGACTCTTCAAGCTGGTCAGCAACATCACGTCCGTCTTCCCCACAAGCATCTCCGCGAGCTCGACCGAGACCCCGGTCTACGTCCTCGAGTACGTGGGTAGCGCGACCGAGCGGATCGTCATACCGCCCTCTGTGATCTCCTATACGTTCACGAAGAACGGGGCCACCTTCGAAGGGCAGACCAGGCTCAACCCTGTCCCCGTACTGCTCGGCGAGAGCGGGGTCGACGTGGTGACCTACGAGAAGTTCCTCTCCTCCAGCTCGAACGCCGAGGTCGGAACGAACGTGACCATGAGCATAACCGCGGTCAACGAAGGCAACCTTCCAGCCGCATCGGTGACGGTGGCAGGAAAGCCCGTTCCGGGCCTCGCCGCCAACGGCGGGAGCGCGACGGTCAACGCCACGGTGGCGGCGTCGAGCTTCTTGGGCTTCATACAGTCCGCGGAGTATTCGACGAAGTACGTCAACCCCACCGACCCTTCCGTAGTCTACAACTCGACCACGAACGCGCTCAGAGTCTACTTCTCGCACGGCTCGATGGCGGTAGGCTTCCCGGCTCTGACCGTCGACGAGTACGTGGCGCCCTCCGTGGGAGGGGGGACGAAGCTGGTGGTGACCTACACGACCTCCAACGAAGGGGCCGCGAACGTGACATCCTTCACGGCCACCGGAGCGCTGCCGGAGGGACTGGGGTGCGGCACGGTGGGAGGCAAAGGCATAACCTGCTCCTCGGGCACGGTCGAGCTCGACTACGCCAACCTCGAGAAGAACACGTCTGAGACGGCCACCCTCACCTACAACGTGACGAAGCCGCAGAACTTCATCATAGCGCCGATGTCCTTCTCAGGCCGGAGCGCGGGGACCCTGGAGACCGGGTCCTCGAACGCGATGTCAGTCCCGACCGGGCTGCAGACGACCAAGAGGTTCGACGCCGCCGACGTCTTCCAGGGGATGACCTCGGGCGTGAACATCACGGTCTCGAACGCCGGGCCGTTCACAGTCTACAATGCGACCATCGCCTCGACTGCCGACAGCTTCGACAAGCTCGTCACCGGGTCCGTCAGCTCGAAGTCCTACGTGACGCTCACGCCAGGGACAGAGGAGAACTTCTCTTACACGATCTCAGTGACGTCAGGCTCCGGGAGCATAGCGCCGTCCAACGCGACGTCGGAGTTCTACTTCGGAGGGGTGCTCTTCGAGATACAGTCTCCGACCCCCACCGAGCAGGTCTTCAAGCCCCTCGCGGCCTCCGTGTCCACGACACCGGTCTCGCCCACAGAGGGGAAGCCGTTCAAGATAGCCATCACGATCACAAACCCCGCGAGCGTGAGCGTCTCCGACGTGACCTTCACCCTGTCGCTTGGGAAGGGCTCCACCTTATCGGCGCTCGACGGCTTGACGGCCTCCAGCGGGACGCTCACCGTGTACAACGCCACGCTCTCCCCCCACGGGGTCCTCAGCGCGAGCGTCGAGGTAGTCGCGGGCTCCGGGACGTCGGTGGACTTCAGCGCCGCCTCCCTCACGTTCAGCTACGGGGGACAGAAGCTCACGGGAACTCTTCCGTCGGGGAGCGTAGCCGTGGGGGTGGACGTGACCACTCGCTACCTGGTGCCGATAGCCCTCGTGTTCCTGGCCATGCTCGCCACGACCTACTACGTGAGAAGGAAGGCCGTCCCTAGCGGCCAGACTTCCCAGAAGTGAACGACTCGAAGGCGACCTTGGCCTCCGGATAGGGCATCTGGACGGGCGGGTGCTTGAAGCAAAACGCGGAGATGCTCTCGAGCCTCCCGCTGACGCCCCTGTCGAGCGCCACCTTCGTGCCTCTTATCGCGTCGACCATGACGCCCCCGCTGTCGTAGGCGTCAACGACGTGGAGCTTCACGTCGACCTTCACCACGGTCCCCCCGAAGTACCTTCCCTTGAGCCATATGTAGCACACCTTGTCGTTGTCGAGGAACGGGACGTAGTCTGACGGGCCTATCCTGGTCGGCACCTCGTAGGGGGCCATCGCCCTGACCGCGCTCGTCTTGCTCTCGCGCTTGTCTTTGAGCCTGCTCTCCTCCAGCATGTTGAGGAAGTCCGCGTCCCCTCCGATGTTCAACTGGTATGTCTCGTCCACCTTCACCCCTCTGTCCACGGCCATCTTCACGAGCGTCTTGTGGAGGACGGTGGCGCCCACCTGGCTCATCACGTCGTCCCCTGCCACGGGCAGGCCGGCCTTTGCGAACCTCGCCGCCCACGCCTTGTCAGAGGCGACGAAGACCGGGATGGCGTTGATGAACCCGAGGCCGGCCTCAAGCGCCGCCTCGGCGTAGGCGCGGGTCGCTGCGGTGCTCCCCACCGGCAGGTAGTTCACCAAGATGTCCGCGCCGCTCTTCTCCAGCTCTTCCACCACGTCCGCCTCCGCGCGGGGGTCCACCGGCACGACGCCTTTCAGGTACTTGCCTATGCCGTCCAGCAGGGGGCCCCTCATCACCTTCACCCCCGTCTTCGGCACCTCGGCTATCTTCACAGTGTTGTTCGGCGGCTGGAGTATGGCGTCGGCCAGGTCCCTGCCCACCTTCCTTGAGCTCACGTCGAAGGCCGCGACGAACTCGATGTCGGAGGGGCCGTACCCGCCGACCCTTTCGTATGTCAACCCTCCTTCCTCGTACCCGTGCTCCTCGTAGTACCTGATCCCCTGGACTATGGCCGAGGCGCAGTTGCCTACTCCGGCCAGGGCTACCTTTACCTTCCCCAAGTCCCAATTTTTACGGCCGTAAAATTGCTATAAAACGATTTTGCGGGCAGGCAGGCTCGCAGCGTCGTCCCCGCAGACCTGGCGGAGGGCCGGCAGGCGCGCGGCCTCCGGAACGCTAATAATCGGCGGCGGCCGCGTCTTCTCGCATGGAAGAGCGGTCGGCCGGGGCCGTCGTCTTCAGGCTTGCAGGCAAGGACAGGGAGTACCTCCTCCTGCAGAACGCCGGGCGGTGGGACTTCCCGAAGGGAGGGATAGAAATGGGGGAGGAGGAGCTCGACACCGTCAGGCGGGAGGTAGGGGAAGAGACAGGTCTCAAGGACCTGGCCATAGTCCCGGGGTTCAGGCGGGTCATCGAGTACTTCTACAGGAGGGACAACAAGAACATCCACAAGGAGGTCGCCTACCACCTCGCGAGGACCGACGAGGCCAAGGTCGAAATCTCCTTCGAGCACCAGGCCTTCGGGTGGTTCACGTACCAGGAAGCCCTGCAGAGGGCGTCCTACGAGAACTCGAAGAAGACGCTCGCGGAGGCCGAGAGGTTCATGGCCAAGGCGGCGAAGCCTCAGAACTCCACCAGCGGGTGAGGGCCCGCGAGCCTCACCACCTTGATGTAGTGATACCCAGGCTCGTCCGTCTTCTTCACGTACATCGTCTCCGTTATCCTGTCATAGGAGTACCTCAGGAACCCCAGGGGCTCGTCTGACACGGACGCGTAGAAGAATATGGACGCCTCCTCGTAGTCGTCTATCCTTGCGAACGTGCCGACCACCCTGCCCTTGCCGCCCTTGAACGTGAACAGGGGGAGGGGCGGCTCCTCGAAGAGCGTCTTGTAGGCCCCTATCTTCACCAGGCTGGGTATGTTCTCGACCTCCACCGACATGAACCTCTCGGGGAAGCCCTCCTTCTCGAGGAGCGGCTGGGGCATCTTCTGCACCCTGATGACGGGCGCGTACAGGTAGGATGCGTTGTTCGCCGAGTTCACGAGCTGGACCTCCTCTCCCTCCCCGGTGGTGCGGTAGGCGAGGAACTCGTCCACGCTCCCGTTGTCGAAATAGTAGAAGATCGGCGTGCCCATGTAGAGGTCGGCCTGGGCCGCGATCCTGACGTCGTCCTTGTGCTTGAAGGCGAAGAGCGGGAAGGGCGCCCTCTCGAGCGCGCACGACAGCCTCCCGAGCTCGAGCATCGACTCGAGGCCGACGTAGCAAGCGCCGCCTATCCTCTGTTCCTCCTTCTTCGGCAAATTTGCAGGTCCGGCTTCCGTGTCCGTTATAAATCTGAACGCTGTCGAGCGCCTGCCGGAGGCGTCGCAGTCTAAAGCAGCGCGAAGTCCCGCCCTGCCGTGAGCGACTGGAGGGAGGAGACCTCGCTCGACCTGAAGGACGCGAGGCTGAGGATAGAGGCCGCCATCGGCTCCATCTCTGGAGACCCGACGGAGGCGCAGGTCCGGTCTATCTGGCTCGCCTACGTCTGGCTGGAGAAGAGCATAGTCTTCATCAGGTTGGAGATACACGAAGAGAACCCCGGCAGGTTCATCTCCGCCAAGGCATACCGCGTCCCAGACGAGAGGCAGGCGCTCCAGTTCGCCCTGCGTAACCTCGTGAAGGGGTCGCAGAGCTTCGAGGCCGGGGCGTTCGGGCAGGCGCTCAAAGAGCTCCGCGAGGCGCGCAACTATCTACGTGTCCTCGTGAAGGAGCTTTGGGCGAGAAGGAACCGCGCCCGGAGACAGCCCGGCTAGGCCTCGGGTTCGTCCGCTTCTTCCTTCTTCTCGTCCTTTTCTTCAGCCTGCTTCTTCTTCTTCGCCTGCGCCTTCTTCTTGGATGTCTTCGGCTTCTCGGCCTTCGCGGCTTTCGCCGGGGTCGCCTGGCCCTCCTTCGCGGACGCCTCAGCCTGGCCTTCGTCCTTCGGCGTCTCCTCAGGCTCCGGCGCCGGCAGCTTCGGCTTCTCTTGCTGCTCCTTCTTCGCCGCCTTCTCCTTCTCCTTCTTCTCTTCCTCCTCCTTCTCGCCCAGGATTATCTCCTGTATCGCCAGCTCCTTCCCTGTCACGAAGACCCTGTACTTCTTCCTCTCTCCGTTCATGAACAGGTACCGCTTGATGTACGTCTTCACGTGCCTCGGCTTCACGCCAGACCTGACCGCCTCGTCCTCTATCTCAATCGAGTCGGCTTCCACGGTCGGCTTCGTCCCCACCCTCGGCTCCAAGAAGGCCGCTATGTCCTCCCCCTTGTCCTTCAGGCTGCCGAGTTCTACCTTCAAGTCAGGCTCCTCCTCCTCTCTCCCGTTATAACGATTGTTGCGACGAGGGCCCTTCGGCCGGCCTCCCTCGCACAGGTCACTTCCCGTACCTCCTCCGCCTCTTCTGGTAGGTCCTCACCGCGCGCAGCAGGTCGATGAACCTGAACGCCGGCCAGAAGACGTCCACGAAGACAAGCTCAGAGTACGCCCCCTGCCAGAGGAGGAACCCGCTCATCCTCTCCTCTCCCGATGTCCTGATTATCAGGTCCGGCTCCTGGTTGGGAAGGAACGAGGTGTAGAGCCTCTTCGAGACGGTCTCCTCGCTTATCTCCCCCGGGTTCAGCCTGCCGTTCCTCACGTCCTGCGCCACGGACCTGACCATGTCGGTTATCTCAGCCCTCCCGCCGTAAGCGAGCGCTATGTTCAGGTAGTGGCCGTCGTACTCCGAGGTCTTCGCCTCGATCTCCGTGAGGAGCTGCCTGACGGACGACGGCAGGAGCCCGAGCTCGCCTATCGCCTTGACCTTCACCCTGTACCTCACTATCCTCTCGTCGGTGAGGAGCTTGGCCAGGCGCGCCTGGATGAGGGTGAAGAGGGCCGCCAGCTCCTCGGGCGTCCTCTCGAGGTTCTCAGTGGAGAGGACGTAGAGCGTGACCGTCTTGATGCCTATCTGGTGGCACCACTCGAGGAGCTCCTCCGCGCGGTTGGCTCCCTCCTCGTGCCCCACGCCCTTGGAGAGCCGCTGGCTCGCCGCCCATCTCCTGTTGCCGTCCAGCACTATCCCTACGTGCGACGGGACCTCGTCCCTCTCCACCTGCGACTTCAGCCGCCTCTCGTACACTTTGTAGACGCCCAGCACGTTGAGGGCTGACTCGAGCAACTGAGACCCGCTTCAGGGCGCCGCCCTGGTCCTAACCTTCGGGTAGATGGCGACAGTCAGGGTGAAGATGGCGGCCAGGCCTATCAGGACGTAGGAGACCAGGAGGAACGACGCCTCCGCGGCGCCGTTCTCAAGGAAGACGGAGAAGGTCCGTATGGGGAAGTACAGGATCGCCAGCATCAAGAGGAGGAACCCGTCCCGCCTCCACCTTATGCTGTCCCTAGCGATGTGAGAGAGGAGCGCGCCCGCCGAGTAGATGGCCACGCCGCCCCACACGAGCGCGAGACTGCCGCCGATCATGTATCCCGCGAGCTGGGCGCCGTACACGAGGAGCGCCGACGGGTGAGACACGACCTGGCTCCACCCCTGGGCGCCTGTCATCGCGTTGTACCCTGCCAGAAGGCCGGCGACCACGATCAGGACGCTCGCGATCATCGAGAAGAGCCTCATGTATCCGGTCGGCCCCCTGTGGAGAAGGACCGCCACCGTCCTGTCTATGTTGAAGCCTCTGATCAGGAACGCGCCCCCGACTATCAGGAGGGTCGCGAGCTCCGCGTCGAAGACCTGCCCCGAGATTATGAGCACACCCGCGAGGATCAGGATCAGCCCGGGCACCCCGAGGCTCCACCTCGAGTAGCGCGAGTCGAATATCAGCATCCTGAGGTACCTTCCAAGGACCTGGTACGTCTCCTCCACGGTCTGGCTGTGCTTCACCGCTACCCTCTCGACGGACACGATGGGCTTTATGCTCTGGACGATCGGGATCACGTTCTCGTCTTCCCCCCCGTCCGAGACCAGGACCACGCCGGCGTACTGCCCGGCGCCAAGGACGCTCGCAACCTCCTTCCCTATCCTCCTGTCGGCGTCGAACCCCCCGTTGACGTCCCCGCAGACTATCGCGACCTCGCAGGGGGTCCCAGACCTCCTGAGGTCGTCGCACTTCTTGACGGCCGCGAAGATCGCGTTCGCGTCCGCCTCCTCGGGATCCGCGAGGGCAAGCTTCGTGGCTGCGGCGACGGCCTCGTCCCTCCCCACGACCGGCGTAGGGACCCTCGCCTTGGCTCCCAGGTCGTCGTCCCTGTCCACGCACAAGACAAGATACGTCTCATCTTGCTCCGCCATCGCACCTTCGCGGAAAAAGTCCGCTCGTCCATACTTAAGTATAGTCCGGCCCCAACCGGATGAAAGGCTTGGAACCGCGCGCCTGGGACAAGTCTTGGCCTGTCGGCCTCCCCAAGGAGGCGTCCGTCGGCCCCGCCCCGCTCTACTCGATACTCACGGAGTCCGCGAAGAAGTTCGGAGCGAGGCCCTGCCTGCGGTACCAGGGGCGGACCCTCACCTACTCCGACGTCGACGACCTGTCCTCGAGGGTGGCGTCCGGCCTCCTCTCGCTAGGGCTCTCGGACGGCGACCGGGTGGCCATACTCTCGCCCAACACGCCTCAGTTCGTGGCCAGCTACTTCGGCATCCTCAAGGCGGGAGGCGTCGTAGTCCCATGCAGCCCGCTCTACAAGGAGAGGGAGCTGGAGTCGCAGCTCCGCGACTCGGGGGCGTCCATGATAGTGGCTGCCAACGACGTCGTCGGGGGCAACGACCTCTACGCGAGCCTGCAAGGGTGCAGAGGCAGGCTCGAGCTCAGGCACGTCATAACCGCGAGCGTGACGGACTACCTCCCCTCGGCCAAGCGAGCTCTCGCGGGCCTGGCCAAGGTGAAGAACGTAAAGAGGGCTGACACCGTCGAGTTCAAGGAGCTGGTGAAGGGCAGCCGCCCTCTCGAGTCGCCCGTCCGGGTGGACCCTGAGCGGGACCCTGCCGTCCTGCAGTACACCGGGGGGACGACGGGGGTCTCCAAAGGGGCCGTCCTGACGCATTACAACCTGCTGGCCGCCACCTCGATAGCCCAACTCCCGATCGGCCTAGGCGAGGCGGACGTCACGATGGCGGTCCTCCCCCTGTTCCACATATTCGGCATGATCGCCTCGATGAACCTCCCGATGCTCACGGGCGGGCGGGCGGTGCTCCTTCCGAGGTTCGACGTCAGGGAGGTCATGCGCGCGATAGGGCGGGAGGGCGCGACCTTCTTCCCCGGCGTGCCTACGATGTACATCGCGATCAACAACCACCCGGACGCAGCGAAGTTCAGGCTCAAGAGCGTCAGGGTCGCGTTCTCAGGTGGAGCGCCCCTCCCTGCGGCCGTGAGGCAGAGGTTCAACGAGCTGACGGGCGGGAACCTGGTCGAGGGCTACGGGCTGACTGAGACCTCCGCGGTCGGCTGCACGAACCCCATCAGGGGAGGGAAGTCGAGGGACGGGTCCGTCGGCATGCCCTTCCCTTCCACGGACGCGAGGATAGTGTCTCTCGACGACCCCGGGCACGAGCTCGGGCCGGAGGAGGTGGGCGAGCTGGCCCTCAGCGGACCACAAGTGATGAAAGAGTACTGGCGGAACGAAGGCGAGACGAGGGCGGTGCTGTCCGGCGGCTGGCTCCTGACCGGGGACGTCGCGAAGATGGACGCGGAAGGCTATTTCCACATAGTCGACAGGAAGAAGGACATGGTAAGCGTAGGAGGGCTCAAGGTCTACCCCCGCGAGGTGGAGGAGGTGCTCTTCGAGCACCCGGCGGTGAAGGAGGCCGCGGTCGTCGGAGTCCCCGACCCCTACATGGGGGAGTCGGTCAAGGCGTTCGTAGTCCTGAAGGATCCCTCGAGGCAGGCCACGGCGGAGGCCGACATAGTCTCATTCTGCGCGGAGAGGCTCGCCAAGTACAAGGTCCCGCACTCGGTCGCGTTCGTCCCCGAGCTCCCCAAGACGCTCGTGGGGAAGGTGCTGAGGAGGAGGCTCAGGGAAGGTCCGGCTACCGGCTGACGACCATCGCCACGGCGTTCCCGCCCCCGAGGCAGAGGGTGGCGAGCCCTGTCTTCTTGCCCGTGCTCCTCATGGAGTGCACGAGGGTGGTCAGCACCCTGGCCCCGCTGCATCCTATGGGATGCCCGAGCGCCACGGCCCCTCCTCTGACGTTGAACCTGTCTTCGGGCACCCGCAGCTCTCTGCGGACGGCTATCGACGCCGTCGAGTAAGCCTCGTTGTGCTCAAAGAGGTCCACGTCCTCGACCGTCATCCTCGCCCGCTTCAGGAGGGCCCGCGTGGTGGGGATCGGCGCCTCCATCACGCGCGCCGGCTCGAGCCCGCCCGTCCCGTAGGCCACTATCCTCGCTATCGGCTTCGCGCCGAGCCTGTCTGCCGCCTCCTCTGACGCCACCACCAGCGCGGCGGCGCCGTCGCTGAGCTGCGACGAGTTCCCGGCCGTGAGGACGCCGCCGGGCTTGAACACTGGCTTCAGCTTTGACAGCTTCTCGACGGTCGTGTCCCCCCTGATGCATTCGTCCTTCCGGAAGTCGGTCACCGTCCCGTCCTCGTGCTCTATCTGCACGTCGACTATCTCGTCTTCGAAGAGGCCCCCGTCGGACGCCTTAGCCGCGCGCGTGTGGCTCGAGTACGCGTACTCGTCAGCCTCCCTCCTGGTGATCCCGTACTTCTTCGCCACGAGCTCGCCCGTGATGCCCATGTGGTAGTCGTGGTAGGCGTCCCACAGGCCGTCGCTGGTCATCGCGTCCTGGAAGAGGACGTCCCCGAACTTTATCCCCCACCTCGCCTTCTTGACCAGGTAGGGTGCGTTGCTCATGTTCTCCATCCCGCCCGCGACTATCACGTCGGCGTCGCGCGCCTTGATGGCCTGCGCGGCGAACATTACCGCCTTGAGGCCGGAGCCGCAGACCTTGTTGACCGTGACCGAGCCCACAGAGAACGGGACCTTCGCATGTATGGCGGCCTGCCTCGCAGGGTTCTGGCCCAGCCCGGCGGAGACGACGTTCCCGAGGATCACTTCGTCGACCTCCGAGGTCGGGACGCGCGCCCTTCCCAGCGCCTCCTTGACGACCACCGCGCCGAGCTTCGGCGCGCTCACGCCGACGAGGCCCTTCCCGAACTTCCCTATCGCCGTCCTGCAGGCTGAGAGTAGGACGGCCTCGGTCAATGCGCTTCGCGTCGTCAAACGACGATAATAAAACCTCCTCAAGAAGGCGGCCCCTCACGCCTAAATAGAGTCGGGGGTCGGCTTGCGCACGCGTTGAAGTCCCTCTCCGCGATATGGATGGACGGCAGGTTCGTTCCCTGGGACGAGGCCAAGATCCACGTGCTCACCCATGGCCTGCACTACGGGTACGCCATCTTCGAGGGGATAAGGTGCTATTCGACTGACGCAGGCCCGGCGATATTCAGGCTGGACGAGCACATAGAGAGGTTCCTGAACAGCGCCAAGATCTACAGGATGGACCTGGGGCACTCAGCAAAGGACCTGTCGAAGGCCTGCGTCGAGGTCGTCAGGAGGAACAAGGTGACCGAGTGCTACATCAGGCCCATAGCCTACAGCGGGTACGGCGAGATGGGCCTCAACCCGCTCACCAGCAAGATCAACGTGGCCATCGCCGTCTGGGAGTGGGGCCCGTATCTCGGGCGGGAGGCTCAGACCGAGGGAGTCCGCGCGATGGTCTCCAGCTGGGCCAGGATAAACGCCCGCGCGATGCCGATCCAGGCCAAGTGCTCCGCCAACTACGCGAACAGCGCGCTCGCCAAGATAGAGGCGCTCGACGCCGGGTACGACGAGGCGATAATGCTCAACCACGACGGCATGGTCGCCGAGGGGCCCGGAGAGAACATCTTCAGAGTGAAGGACGGCATCCTCAGCACGCCCCCGGCCAGCTCCGGCATACTCAGGGGCATCACGAGGGACACCGTCATCGAGTTCGCGCACGAGCTGGGGCTCACGTTCTACAGGAACGACGCCACGAAGGAGGAGCTCTACACCTCAGACGAGCTCTTCTTCAGCGGCACGGCAGTGGGGATCGCCAAGATACGCGAGGTGGACGGCAGGAAGATAGGCTACGACGGCTTCCCTATCACGGACAAGATCCAGAAGATGTACTCCGACGCGGTCCACGGCAGGTCCAAGAAGCACGCGAAGTGGCTGACCCCGGTAAGGCCGTAGCTATCTTACGACGAACTCTTCGATGTCGAGGACCGTCCCTGTCCTCTTCCCCTTCTCCCTGAACCTCGGAGCCACGGCCGAGCCCACCCCGAGCCCCTTGCCCGAGGCGTAGTGGATGAGCCCCCCCGTGGCCCCCTTGAACGTGACGAAGGCGAATGTGCGCGGCCGGGCCAGCGCCTTCCCCTCGAAGTCGACGTAGCTCTCGGCCAGGGCGGCCACGGTGGCTGCCGGGCCCACCTCCTCGTACTTCCTGATCTCGACGAAGCAGTCCGTGCAGTACATCTTCGGCGGCACGTACCTCTTCCCGCACTCCTCGCACGCCGAGGCGAGTATCCTCCCGTCCTTGAACCCCCTCAGGAACCTCTCTCCGGCTACGCCCGCGGTGTATTCGTAGTGGAACGGTATCTGGTCGGTCCAGCTCCTCAGGCTCTCCACGCTCGTGAGCCTCTCCAGGGGTGCCATCATTTCCTCCTCGGCCGAAAGTACGCGATGTCCGTTATCGCGCCCTTCCTCTCCGCCTTCGGCCGCCAGACCGCCTCGACCTTCATCCCCACCTCCACCTCGGAGGGGTCCACCTCCCCCATCAGGTGCAGTATCCCCATCTCGGGCGAGGCCCCGTCTATCTCTATGACCGATACCACGATGGGCTTCTCGCGCCTGCTTGCGTCGTTGTTCACGTAGCTTATCGAGAACGTGTTGACCTTCCCGGTGTCCTTGACCTTCACCCACTCGTCCGTGGGGCGGAAGTCCTCCTCGCAGTACATGCGAGGGGGGATCATCACCCTGCCGCACTCGTTGCACTTCCTCGCCCAGAGCTCGCCCTCCTTCAGGCCGTCGAGGAACCTGCTCACCGCGACCCCCGAGGTCCAAGAGTAGCGGAGAGTCGTCCTGTAGCCGGTCGAGAGGACGCTCCCGGCCTTGAGAGCGTCGAGGTCGACCTCGCTCCCGGGGTACTCCCGAATCTTCGAGCTCATCCGCCCCTGCCCTCCTCGGATGCGGATTTCAAACTTTCCCAGCCCCCCTTCGAAAGCCTGACGTAGAAGTCTACCGACGAAGGGTCGGAGAGGGAGTCCCTGTTCAGGACCTTCTCCGGGTCGGCCCCCATCATGACCCGCTTGATCGGGACCTCGAGCTTCTTCCCGCTGACCGTCCTCGGGACCGAGGGGACCTGCAGGAGGACGTCTGGGACGTGCCTGGGCGAGAGGTCCGACTTCAGCCTGCCGTTGATCTTGCCCCTTAGCCCGTCGTCGAGCGTCTTCCCTGGCGCGAGCGCGACGAACAGCGCGAGCCTGCTCTCTTCTCCCGGAGAGCCGAGGTCCACCGCGAGGGAGTCGGCGACCTCCTCGATCGACTCGACGGCCCTGTAGATCTCGCTGGTCCCCATCCTCACGCCGTGGCGCTTCAGAGTCGCGTCCGACCTCCCGTAGATCCTGCACGTCCCTCTCTCCGTGACCTCGATCCAGTCGCCGTGCCTCCAGACCCCGGGGTAGGTCGAGAAGTAGCTCTCCGTGTACCTTCTCCCGTCCGCGTCGCCCCAGAGGAACAGTGGCATGCTGGGCATGGGCTCTGTGATCACCAGCTCGCCCGTCTCCCCGACGACAGGCCTCCCGTCGGAGTCGTAGGCTTCGACCTTGGCGCCGAGGCACCGGCACTGGATCTCTCCCGCGTTGACCGGGAGGGTGGGGGAGCCTCCCACGAAGGCGGTGCAGACGTCAGTCCCCCCGCTTATCGAAGCGAGCCAGACGTCAGGCTTCGCCTTGGAGTAGACCCACTCGAAGCACTCGGCCGAGAGAGGGGAGCCCGTGGAGCCGATGCCTCTCAGCTTGGGCAGCCTGTGGGTCGAGGCGGGCTCCGTCCCTGCCTTCAGACACGAGGAGAGGAAGGCGGCGCCCGTCCCGAGGAAGGTGACTTCTGCCTTCTCGGCGAGCCCCCAGAGCGCGTCCAGGTCCGGGTATCCGGGGCTCCCGCTGTAGAGGACGAGCGTGGCTCCCAGGAGGAGGCCTCCCACCAGGTAGTTCCACATCATCCAGCCTGTGGTCGTGAACCAGAAGAACCTGTCATTCGGCCTGATGTCGTTGTGGAACGACAGCTCCTTCAGCAGCTCGACCGTTATCCCACCGTTGCCGTGGACTATGGGCTTGGGCGGGCCTGTCGTCCCGGAAGAGTAGAGTATCCAGAGCGGATGGTCGAAGGGGAGGGGCTCGTACTCGGGGCTCGCCTTCCCGGCCGTGGCGTCCTCCCACGAGACCGCCCCGTACCCCGGGCTCTCCTCCTCGCCCGCCCTGACCTCTATGACGCTCTTCACCGTGGGCAGGGCCGCTGCCATCTTCCTCACCTCCTCGGTCCTCGAGTGCCACTGGCCGTTGTACGCGTACCCGTCGGACGCGAGCAGGACCTTGGGCCCGACCTGCCCGAACCTGTCGACCACCGCCGGGACGCCGAAGTCCGGCGAGCAGCTCGTCCAGACCGCCCCGATGCTGGCGCAAGCCAGGACCCCGACGACCGCCTCGGCGCCGTTGTGTATGAACGCCGCCACCCTGTCCCCCTGCTCGACGCCCATCGCCCTGAGGCTGGAGGCGAGCGCCGCGGTCTTCTTCTCCAGCGCGTCCCACGTCATGGTCTTCGGCCGCGACCCCTCGGCCCTGGCCTCGAGGGCGACCCCGTCCTGCTTCGCGCTGAAGACCCGCTCGGCGAAGTTGACGTCCGCCCCGGAGAACCACTTCGCGCCGGGCATCTTCCTTTCCTCCAGGACGATGTAGTCGGCGTCGGAGACGTCGAAGTACTTCCAGACTGTCGCCCAGAATGCCTCCAGGTCGTCCACGGACCACTTCCACAGGTCCTGGTACCCGTCGAAGGCGATTCCCCTCTTCTCGAGCCACTTCAGGTAGGCGGCGATGTTCGTCTTCCTCGCCGACTTCGGGTCGGGCTTCCAGAGGAGCCTGCCAGGTTTCAATGACTTGCGCCGCTCCGGGCGCGCCGGTGGTTATAAGGCGAGCAAGGCCGATGGCGGGCGCGACCAGGTCAGCGCTTCATCGTTATGACGGTCCCCACCTGTAAGAGGTCCCCCCAGGCCTGAGCCAGCCCGCGGTCGACTTCCTTCTTCACCTGCCTCTTCCCGGCCTCTCCCTTCAGCTGCCAGTACAGCTCGCAGACCTTCATCACACCCGCGGCTGCGATCGGGTTGCCCACGCCGAGCAGCCCTCCTGACGGGTTGATGGGGAGGTCCCCGTCTCTCTGGGTGACCCCCTCTCTGGTGAGCTTCGGCGCCTCGCCCTTGTCCGCGAGGAGGACGCCCTCCATGTGGTGGAGCTCCTTGTAGTCGAACGGGTCGTAGACCTCGGCGAAGTCGATCTGCTTCTTCGGGTTGTCTATCTTCGCCATCTTGTACGCCATCCTGGCCGCCTCCTCCACGTACCTCGGGTAGTAGAGGTCGCGGTTGGTCCAGTACTGCGTGTCCACGTTCCACCCCACGCCGTCGATCCAGACGGGGTCGTCGGTGTACTTCCTCGCCACGTCCTCCGACGCGAGCATCACCGCCGCCGCGCCGTCGGAGGTCGGAGACACGTCGAGCCGCTTGACTGGGAGGCAGATGGGCTCGCTCTTCATCACGTCGTCTACCGTGATCCTCGCAGGGAGCTGGGCGCAGGGGTGGTCCAGGGCGTTGCCCTTGTTCTTGACAGAGACGAGCGCGATGTCCTCCTCCCTCACCTTGTGGACGTGCATGTATCTGCGCATCTCCAGCGAGAATATCCAGAGGAGGGTGACGCCTAGGGGCCTCTCTGTCGTGTGGTCGAAGATGCTCCAGAATGCGTACTGGGGGTGCGGATGCAGCGGGGACATCTTCTCCTCGCCCACCACCAGGCACGTGTCGAACTGGCCCGAGGCCACGTGCCACCATCCGGCGACAGGCACGAAGACGCCTGTGCCGCCGCCCACGTACACCCTGCTGTATGGCCTGTTGGTCCCGCCCGCCCCGTCCATCAGGTACTCGCCTTTCATGTGGACGCCGTCAAAGGCGTCGGGAGCGGTCCCCAGGACCACCGACTCCACGTCCTTGATCTCCATGCCGGCGGAGTCCATCGCCATCCTGCTGGCTTCGAAGGACATCTCCCGGCCGGTCTCCAGCATCCTCCGCCTGAACTTCGTCATGCCCGCGCCGATCACGGCTACTCTCTTCACGCCTTCATCTCCCTCCTGACAGCGCTATTGCCGCTCCGGTAGCCGTCGGGTTCCCCCTCCACGACAGGGCGAGCGCCGTCTCCGGCCTCCTCACCTGGTTGCCTCCCGCCTCGCCTCTCAGCTGGAGGACGCACTCGAGGACCTTGTGCGAGCCCGTGGCCTCGATGAGGTAGCCGGTCCCAAGAGAACCGCCGCTCGGGTTGACCCTCCCTTCCTCAACCATCTCGACTCCCGCCGACCTGCCCACCCCGATGGAGGCGAGGTGCTGGAGGAGCTTGTAGGAATAGGTGTCATCCAACTCAAGGACGTCGAAGGCGCGCGCGCCCTTCGCCCCGGACTGCTTCGCGACCGACTTGAACGAGTCGGCTGCGTACGCCGGCTCCTCCACGTCGCCCCCTTCGAACCAGGGGGTGCTGGAGCGCCAGGTCAGCCCGTCGACGGACACGCCGTCCTTCTTGTTCTTCTTCGCCCACCTCTCGGACGCCAGTACGACCACTATTCCCGCCTCCGCGAACTCGGCCTTGTCGTTCTTCATCAGGGGGGCCGCTATCGGGCCGGTCCCGCCGATCTCCTTGAGGCTGAGCCTCCCGCCGTAGCTCGAGCGGGGGTTGCGGAGGGCCCTGGCCTTCTCCGCCTTCACGGCGCAGCTCAGGTCGTCCCTGGTCACGCCGGACCTCTTCATGAAGGCGCTCATCTCGAGCCCTGCAAGGACGTCGTAGTTGGCGCCGACCGGCCTGTGGTAAACCGGGTCGAGCGCGAGGTTCTCGACGGCCGTCTTGTCGAGGACGTCGGCCACCTTGCTGTGCGCCTCCACCGACACCACGTCGGCGACGCCCGAGCGTATGTGCATCACCGCATGACCCATCCCGATTATCCCGTCGCCGGGCACGGTGCAGACCGGGCGCCTGGCGCCCCCGACCTGGTCCGGGACCATCTCGTCTGTGATGCTCCACCCTTCCCAGAAGTCCTCAGTGCAACAGATGAACGAACCTACGTCCTTCCTCGGGTCGACCCCTGCGTCGGCGTATGCCTTCGAGGCCGCGAGGTACATGAGCTCCCTGGTCGAGACATCGGTGATGGAGGGCCTGAAGCCCTCGTAGCCGACGCCTACTATACAGACGCCGTCAGGCACGCGGACCCCACCCAGCCCTGCATAGATATCGGTTTTGCGCGCCGAACACCCTGGACCTCGTTGACGCCACCATCGGGCGCATTGCCGCGTCTCTCCGTTCGTGGCCTCGCGCGCCCAACGTCAGGAGGCTGCGCTGGTCCCGTTGGGAAAGACGCCAGGGGTGAAGTA
>JASHUU010000058.1 GCA_030039795.1 Nitrososphaerales archaeon
GCCCCTCAGGGAAAGTATAAGTGGCTGTTATATGTATAACATCGGGTATGAAAAGTAGGATGAGGGTCGGAGAGAAAGGGCAGGTAGTCATCCCGAAGGAGATACGGGAGAGGACTGGAATCAGAGAGGGCACGGAGGTCATCGTAGAGGCGAGCGAGGGGCTGGTCACAGTCCGGAGGGCAGGGCCCCCGGCGACGAGCTACGTGGAGTACTTCGCCAGCACATATGCGAAGAAGCTGAAGCGCGATGTAGACGTCAAGAAGATACTCGAGGAGAGTCCGCAGCGCGATGAAGGTATACGCAGACTCTAACGTCTTCATAACGGCGCTCGTGTCTGAGGCCACGCCGAAGTCCACCGCCTCTATGAGGGTCCTCGCAGAAGTCGAGAGCGGAAGTGCGACCGCGTTCACTTCGGTCCTTACCTGGGACGAAGTCGTCTGGGTGGTCAGGAAGCTCATGGGGAGGGGAGACTCGGTCTCGGCGGGCGAGAAGCTGAGCGGGTTCCCGAACCTCAGGTTCGTCTCCGCGTCGGAGGAGATAATGCGGCTGGCCCAGAAGCTGGTCGGTTCGCACGACATCCTTCCCAGAGACGCGATTCACGCAGCGACGGCCATCAGCAAAGAGGTGGACGTGTTCATATCGGACGACTCGGACTTCGACAAGCTCGGCCAGCTCAAGAGGATGAGCCCCGAGTCGTTCGCGTCCAGGAAGAGGTAGCACCCGGCTCGGGCGCTATCCCGCGTTCATCCTGGCGACGAAGAGGAGGGAGTTGTTGACCAGTATCGTGTAGTTGGCCACCGACATGTAGTACTGGACGTACGGGTACTGTATGAACAGGTTGTTGTCGGTCTTCTCCAGGACTATCCACTGGGGCGGGAACGTCGGGTTGAAGTAGGTCCCGAGCCTGTTGGCCAAGGAGGGGTACACGCTGTCGCTCGCCATCACGGTGGCGTTGGCCGGGATCTCCTTCAATATGACGCTGAGCTGCGGGTAGGCGGGGTTCGCGTATGGGAGCTCCGACCCTGCGATGTAGCCGCTCGTCTGGGGCCACGAGGCCGCGAAGACGACCAACGAGACGACGATGCCTATCTTCAGGACCTTGGCGTCGACGTGCTTGACGGCGCCGACCAGCCCGAGGAAGATGAAGCCAGCCGCGAGCATGTTGTACTGGAACAGGATGGAGGTGAAGGGGTAGTAGTTGCGCACCAGGGCGTAGACGAGCCAGGCTCCGGCCGGCAGGAAGGCCAGGATGTCGAGGAGTGGGACGAAGGCGACCGGCGCGAGGAGGAACATCGCGTAGGTCAATTTGCCTCCCAGGCCCGACAGGACGGACGAGGCCGCGGCTCCCCCCGAGGGTATCACGAACCGCCAGTCGAGGACGTGCCCCGTCACCACGAAGGCGCCCGCGCCGAAGCAGACGGCCATGACCGCGGGCAAGGCCACCTGCCAGAGGTTCTTCGTCTTGAAGTAGATGTACGGGAGGAAGAAGGCGAGGAGGGCAGGCCCAGCCTGATTGACGGAGAGGAACAGCGCGACGCTCGCGTAGTACCACTTCGCGTCCGTCTTCATGAAGTAGACCGCGAGGAAGAGGAAGACCGGGAAGAAGGCCTCGGTGTGGAAGTCGAAGAGGGCGACGAAGTAGAGCGGCGCGTAGCAGAGGTAGAGGAGGGAGGCCCAGAGTGCCTTCTTCCTGTCTTCGATCATGTTGAAGACGAAGAGCGCGGGAAGGGCTATCGCAGCGTTCTGGATCAAGAAGAGCGTGATCGCGCTCGGATAGACCGCGTAGAACGGCAGCAGGAGGAAGAGCATGGGGCTGAACACCGAGGTGAGCATGAAGGTCGTGTTCGACGCGCTCAGGGGGACGGGCGTTATCGAAACGAGCTGGAGGGCGCTGGGGCTTGCCTGCGTGGCGAGCAGCTCGTGGCCGTACAGCGTGGTGTACAGCGGCTGCATGAAGATGCCGAGATCGAAGAAGTGGGTGGCGAACGTCGCGTACTTGAAGAACATCAGGATGGTCATCCCCTCGATGAAACACCCCACCGCCACCGAGAGGACGAAGTTCTGGGCGACGAGCGAGCGCAGCCCCTTGTAGATCAGCATCACGAATCCGCAGAGGAAGAGGAGCCCGCTGACGGCGAGGACCGGGTACGTGGACGGGATGACATAGAGGAAGGCGAGCGCCAGGACGACGTAGAACTGGGCCATGAGCACGTATCTCAGGTACCTCCACCTGACCAGGCCCGCAACCCCGCGCGCGTGCGCCGAGGCGGCGCCAGGAGCGGGGGCCGTGGGTTGCGCCTCGCTCATAGCAACCGCTGCTTCCAGACGAAGGTCATCGAGAGGACGTAGTTGACAGGAAAGGCCACCAGGACCCCCACTATGCTCCCGAGGACGGAGCCCACGCCCCTCTGGGCAAGGAGCACCACGCAGGCGGTGACGATGGCTATTCCCAGGATGTACGTCAGGTTGAACCGAATCGCCCTGACCGGCCAGGAATGGCCTCCCTTCTCCTTGACCGTGAGGCTGTCGTTCATCACAAACCCGAAGAAGATCGAAAGCTCGTAGGAAGCCGGGGTGGCCACCAGCAGCGGGGACCTCTCGAAGACGAAGAGGGCGAGTATCCCTTCGAAGACGAGGAAGGAGGTCAGGCCTATGGCGGCGAACTTGACCCCGCGGCCTAGGTTGAGAGAGACAAGCCGTCTCAGCCAGCTCGCCCCTTCGGCGTCTCCAGTCATCGGCGCGCTATCCGGCGGCTCAGTATGATATCTCCATTGCGACCCGGCAGGAGGCGGGCGGGTCATTCGCGGAACGTGGGGGCC
>JASHUU010000059.1 GCA_030039795.1 Nitrososphaerales archaeon
GCGGAAGGTCAACCGCCGGTCTGGCTAGTCGCCTGTCACCATATGACAAGGTCTTTCGTAAAGTCTTAATTTGGTTGCACAAGAACCGGGCTTCCGGTGCCGCGGTAGCTCAGCCTGGACTGTCCAGTGGCTAGGGAGAGCATCCGGCTGAAGACCGGAGTGTCGTCGGCTCAAATCCGACCCGCGGCATCTTGACACTGCGAAGACACTCGGATCGAGAACCATATTTTGCTAACCTAGATAGTAGCGAGTCGATTGGGGCCTGCGTGACTCCCTAAGCTAGTCCTTCCGAGTCGGAAACGGGCTCGACTTCGACGCGGCCCACGACATGGTCAGTTGCTAGGAACGTGGTCGTTGTCACTGTTCACTGTTCACTGCACCCACTGCACGGGGGAGGACTGGCCGCGACTATGGCATCGCCAATGGCAACATAGACAGCACCAGCGGGCGCACCGCTGTTGTAGCTGGTCACGCTCGGGGTGTACGTGCCAGCTGAGGACACAACTTGGTAAATCGCGACTCCGGACGGCCCACCGTCGTTGTATGCCGCGGTGGTGTATCCAGCTGCGTTGGTGAAGGTGGTACCGGGACCCAGTTGCCCGAAGACGCCGACAATCATGTCATCTGGGTTCTTGGTGGTGAAGCTCAGGCAGTTCAGGGCGGTGGTTACCATAACAGAGTCGCAGGTCCATGAGTCAGGGCTGCCGCTGTTCGAGTCGAACGGAGAGCTAGTGTCGGCCCCGCTGATTCCCCAAACGAAGACCACCATGTTGGCGCTTCCAGAACTTAACGTGGCCGAGCACTTTACATTCTCGGAGCTCAGTGTGTCTGCAGACACCGCATAGAATGAATAGGCATAGAGGATGTCCCCCGAATTTGCGTCCTCTTCCACCGACGCGCGTTGGGTGTAAGCCAGACCGGAGCTCGACACACTGACGCTCGACACAGTCGCAGACTGTGTCGTGGGCTTGATTAGACAGGCGACGTATACAAGGTCATTGGAGTTGGACGTAGTCAGCATCGTTGACACACTGGTAGTCGAGGGTGCTCTGCTGTCATTTGCGCCGTCCAGACTCGGGCTGGGCCAGAGTGGCGTCTGATCGGGAATCGTGGAACCGGAGTTGTAGTACCAATTCACTACTCCTGAAGGATACTCGTGGTTCAGGTCGTAGTAGTACGCGTTGGAACTTACGAGGTTATCGCCTCCGATGCTTAGATATTTACTTCCCAACGGTTCGAGACAGTCGTCTTCCCCCTGTGTTACAGTTCCCGAATCCGCTGCCCTCCCCCACTGGTAAAGAGTCCCACCAGATGCCTGCGTCCAGCCCACTGTTCCGCTCCCCTCTACGTTGTAGTTTATCGCCCATCCCGCGTCTCCCGTCCCCTGCGCTTCAACACCGACTTGGAAGTATTCCGCGGTGCCGTCGGGACACGACCCCGAGCTAACCGTCCCAACCAGGAAGGAGTTGTCAGGATCACTGTACTGAGACTCCGAGAACGAGTATTGCCATGAAACAGTGGACCCGCTTGTCAGATGTGCTTCGTAGTAGAACACTATGTCTCCGGACTCGAAGAACACGGTCACGTATAGATATGCTATCGAACCAACGCTCCCTAGGTCGTGAAGCTGGTACGCTTCGAGCGTGCCTTGATACCACACATTGGGCTCCGCCTCCAAGGCAGAGCCTGAGTATCCGCCCCAACCACTGGACGAAACAGCGAAGGAGTATGCCTGATACATCCACCCGCTCGGGACTTCTGTACAGACACCGTTCGTGCAGCTTTGCTCCGCCCCCGCGACTGATACCACTGCCCCGATGGCATTGCTTATCGAAGCTGTATTCGTCCCCGTGTAGTTTTCCCAAAGCCAGAACTGATTGATGTCGGATACTGTTCCACTTCCAAAGCTCGGGTAGGCGGCGACGTAGGGATTGGCTGCGAAGGCAGATGTTGGCGCTAAGAGGGCAATCATCAACAGAGTTGATAGGAGAAGAAAGGCCCTCATTGGAACGCCACTGGGATGTCTAGGTCGTCTACGCCCACGTCGTGCATCCCTCCGCTCGGCGCGTTCGTTACGCTGGGAGACACCGCCAGAAAGCCTGTCTGTCCCACGATTTCCGGACTCAGTCCGCAAGGCAGTGCCATTGTCACAGTGACGACGGCCGTCTCTCCGGTAGAGAGAGTCACGGTCGATGGTGAGTATGCAACGTATTGGTTGAATTCGATTGCCGTCCCATTTAGAACTTGACCGCCGACCGTGTGGTTACCTCCTGGTATGATGATGCCCGAACTGACGACTGGGTTCGGGAACGAGAGTACGACGGATGCGACCGGGTTCACTTCCCCGACGTCAGAGACGTCAATCTGCACGCTAGAACTTGAGCAGATTTGAGGGTCGAGAGACTCGGGACTGACGAAGGAGAGCTCGACGCAATTCGTCGGCTGTAGCTGCTGGACGGTATATTGGCATTCCCCCGCCACAGTAGCTATCACAATCGGTGTGGGCGCGGCGGTCGGAGTTGAAGGAGTTGATGAGATAGAGAGACGTCCGGTTGATGCAATCACCAGCAGGACAACAGGAACTAGGCCAAAGAAGACTACCTTCCGCGTTGGAAGGGCCAACAAAGAATACGACCGTGGCCCGACATATTAGTGTTTGTGTCTATGGCGCGGTTCTGTTAACTTCATTGGGGATGCTCGTTCTCCCTGTTAACCGTCTGGGGATGGGCGGCATTCTGGATTAGCGTCAGCCACTTGTTCTCGCCCTCGACCTTGATTCCCGCTCTCTCGGCTGGCG
>JASHUU010000060.1 GCA_030039795.1 Nitrososphaerales archaeon
GCGGCCCAACCCAGGTCCACCCAGAAGACAAGGGAGGGCACGACGAGGGGGATGACGTAGGCCGGAGCGACCATCGCGGCCCCGATGGACATCCCGAGCGGCTGATTCGACCCCACCCTCTGCTTCTGGAGAGAGCCGAAGGACATCATGGCCACCGTTACTAGGGAGACGACGGAGAGGCCCAGGATGACAGCCAGGACCGGGATCTCGAACAGCGTTGAGCCGGTGCCCGAAACCACGCCCGACGCGACATCGAGGACGATGTCAAGAGCCCCGACCCCTCCTGCCAGTATCAGAGCCGCTTTCAGATACTGCCTGTAGATGTCCTGCTGGCTCATCCCGAGGGAGAGGAGATACTCGAGCACGCCGTTGTTCTTGTCGTAGACGAAGAGCAGGACGACGGGCGTGGCGAAGAGCATCGCCCCGAGCGCCTGCAGAGGAACGGCGAGGAACGGGATGCCCGCAGACGCGCCTTGAGTGCTCACAACGCTTCCGATGCCTGTGGAGGCGATGGCACGACGCGCTACCAAGAACCCCACTAGCGTCAAGAGGACGGCCAGCACCGGATACGTCTTCGCCAGCGACAGGCTTCTCCTTGCGATGGTCACGCCCTGGCTGTTGCTCAAGTCATCTCGCGTTCCCGTCTGTTTCGCCTGCGCCCGACGCCCCCGTCAATGACGACGTGTCTTCGAAGAGGCTCTGGAGAGGGTTGTCCAGCTCGCGCATCTCTGTCACGACCACGCCGCCGTCGACGAGCTTCTTCAGCGTCAGCCCCGCGTCTTCAGGCGTATCGAAGCTCATCACGTAGTAGCCGCCTTCCAGCTTGGCGTCCACGATCTTCGATATGTCCGTCGTCGTCCTGAACCCGACGCGATACTCCTTGGACCTCAGATCGGAAATCCTGCCGTTGTAGGCGAGAGTGCCGTCTCGGACCAGCAACAGGTTCGTGCCGACGTCCCTGGCTTCGTACAGGTTGTGGGAGGAGTAGAGCACGATCCTCTCCTTCGAGAGCCTGAGCAGTATGTCGCGTATCTCCTTTGAGACCCCGGGGTCGAGGTTGGACGTCGCTTCGTCCATGAGGTAGAGGTCCCTTTCCTGAAGAAAGACCTTCGCGATGGAGACTCTCTTCTTCTGGCCCTGGGAGAGGTCGGAGACCTTCTTGTCCTTCAGCCCCTCGAGCCCGAGCAGGGAGATGGCGTCGTCCGCCTTTCCTCCCTCGAGTCTTGCGTAGAAGTCGAGGGCGCGCCAGACAGTCATCTCCTCGGGCAGTGCGTTGTAGTGCGAGAGGTAGTTGACTCTCTTCCGCGCCTCCTTGGACTTCGAGAGGTCATCGCCGTCGAAGAGGACGCTCCCGGAGTAGGGTTCGAGGATGCCCGCGATCGTCCTGAACAGGGTGGTCTTTCCGGCGCCGTTGGGGCCCAGAACCACGTAAATCGCCGACTCGCGGGCCTCGAACGTGACTTGATGGAGCACAGGCTTCCCGTCGTACCCCGCGGTCACGTCAGCAAGGTCAAGCGTTGGCGTGTCCGGTCATCCTCTTGGTCGTTTCTTGCACCAGCTTTTCGCCCGCGTGGGGAGCGATATATCTCGCTTCTGCTCCTCGGTCCCGCTCGACTTCCTGTCAGTCCACGTGCGAGGATCGAGAGCACTTCAAGGGCCACTGAAGCTGCCGGTGAGGCCACTGAGGTGACGCTGACACGCAGGGCTGGAAATCCTCGAGGGTCCCACCGCCGAGCGCGCGGTTCATCTCGCCTTGGTCTTGGAGACTATCTGCACGGGGTTGCCGTCGGGATCAGTGACCCATGCGACGCGCACGATCCCGGCGAAGTCGTGTGGAGCGCTCAGAGGCTTGACCCCCTTTTCGATCAGGCTTGAGAAAGCCTTGTCCACATCGTCGGTCCAAAGCACCACCTCGGCTCTCGGCGGGCCCCTCCAGTGCTGAACCCGTGAAACTTCAGGACCGAGTCGCTCGTGCCGACCCCCAGGGTCAGGCTTCCCAATTGTAGCTCAACCTTGACAGGTGTGCCCTTCCTCGGGATTCTGAACGTCTCTCTGAAGCCGAAGAGGTCTCGGTAGAAGTCGGCGGACAGCTCTGCGTCCTTGACATAGAGATTGACCTGCGGGTCGTGAAAGGAAGGAGTGAGTCTGGCCGTGTCCTTTGGGGGAGCGGAACCAAGCTATACGGGTTGACGTAGAACCTCCACGCACCCGACTCCTCCGCTAGAGGTGGCGGGAACCGCCTCTGGTGAGTGCTGGCCCGGCGGAACGTGGGAGGCCAGGCGGAGCCGCTGTCTCTGGTTGTCGCGCCTCTGCGGCCCGGCTCAAGGAAGCGCCGTTGGGTTGGATGGGCACCGTGGCCTTAAGTGCCAGTGACTCGGTCGTTCTGCGACATGAAGACCGTCACGGATTGGCTGACCGAGCCTGCCGAACCCTCTGTTCGCTATCTTGCGATGAGAGACCTCATGGAGTCTAGCCAGGGAGATCTCCGTCAAGCCTGGGAGAAGATACCCGCAAAGGGATGGGTAAAGACGGTCTTCGACCTGCGTCTTCCCGACGGGTCATGGTTTGAGAAGTCAAACCTCTACGCTCCGAAGTTCCTCTCGACGAACTGGATGCTCCTCACTCTGTCCGACCTCGGAGTGACCAAGAGGATTCCATGGGTGGCCGAGTCGGCAGAGCTGTGGCGAGACACCTTTGCCAAGCCGGACGGAGGGTTCGCCCCGCCAGGAAGGAAGAGCGAGCTCTGTTTCGTCGGGAACACCGCGAGGGCGCTGCTGAAGCTCGGGTATGAGGACGACCCGCGCGTGAGGAGGGCCTTCCTTTGGCTCGCCAGGAACCAAGCGCCTAACGGCGGGTGGGACTGCTTCGGTAGGAACGGGGTAATCGACGGATGGGAGGGAATGAGCGCCTTCGCGGAGCTGCCCCGGCAGAAGTGGACGCGTAGCATGAAGCGCGCCGCGGACAGAGGCCTCGAGTTCTATCTGGAGCGCAGACTGCTTCGCGAGGGACGCCACTACGACCCTTGGTTCAGGTTCCACTTCCCCTACCACTACTTCTATGACGCTCTGTTAGGGCTCGAATTCGTGACAGCTCTCGGAGGAGGGAGCGACCCCCGAGCTGCCAGGGCAGTCAGCCTCCTGAAGAAGAAGAGGCGAAGCGACGGGCGATGGTTGCTAGAAGCAACGCAGCCCGACACAACGAACACCGTGGTCTCGAAGAGCCTTCAAGAGTACATCAACAAGATTCGGCCTTTC
>JASHUU010000061.1 GCA_030039795.1 Nitrososphaerales archaeon
CGACGCTGCACGAAAACGAGTAATAGGCGGGCGGGAGCCGGCGGCGTCAGAGGGAGAGCCTTGAAGATAGCAGTGGTGGGGATGGGAGTGGCGGGCGCGTACCTGCTCAACAGGATCCCGTCCGAGCACCAGGTCGAGGCGTTCGAGATGCGGGCCGAGAGGAACTGGTACACGGTCTGCGCGTGGGGGACGAGCGAGCCCTTCATCTCCGACTTGGTGAAGAAGGCCGGGTTCAACTTCGGGGACTACGTCCTGCACAGGGGGCGGACGATGATAGTGGACCTGGGGGACGAGAAGCTGGAGATCAAACTGAGGGGCCTGGTCACCTACGACAAGCACAGGCTGACCCACGACATGTTGGAAGGGAAGAACGTCCACTGGGGCGAGCAGGTCAAGGGGGAGAGCGGGATGGAGAGGTTCGACACCATCGTCGACGCCACCGGACTGCAAAGGGCGCTCCTTCCGAAGATAGGCGGAGACCTCGTGATACCGGCGGTGGAGTACCAGGTGAAGTCCAAGAAGCTGCCTTACGACGACTTCGTGATCAAGCCATATCCTGGGCTGAGCGGGTACTGGTGGTTCTTCCCTCTGGGCGACGGGATGGCGCACATCGGCGCGGGCGACCTCCACGGGGGCTACAGGGGCGAGATGGAGAGCTTCGTCAGGAAGTACGACTGCGAGGTGGTCAGGAAGATAGGGAGGCCTGTCAGGGTGACGCCCCCGAAGTTCTGCGAGCCCTTCTCCAGCGGCAAGGCCGTCGGGGTGGGCGAGTCTGTGGGGACAGTCTACCCCATGCTCGGCGAGGGGATAATCCCGAGCATGCAGGGCGCGGACCTCTTCGTCGAGCACATCGGGGACGTGGAAGGGTACAGGAGGGCGATGCTCGAGCACTTCGCGGTGTACGCCAAGGTGTACGAGTTCGTCAAGGCGAAGGTGGAGGGGAGGTTCAGCGTCATGAGGATGTGGCCCACGCTCCTCTCGATATTCTGGTACATGAGGAGCAACGAGCGGAGGTACGGGCTCAAGACCAGCATGTCGGACTTCTACAAGATACCCACGAGGGCCTAGGGATGGGCGCGGAGGAAGTGAGGACGCACACCGCGGCCCACGTCGTGAAGGGCGCGGTCCAGAAGGTCCTCGGCGCGAAGTGGACGGCCTCGGTCTTCGTCTCGGAGACCCACGGAAGGCTCACCGTCAAGTTCGACAGGAAGCCCACGGAGTCGGAGGTGGCGGCGATAGAGAGGGAGGCGAACGGGAAGGTCGCGGAGGACGCGGAGGTGGTCGAGTTCGAGATGGACAGGGAGGAGGCGGAAGGGCACTTCGGAGACCAGATCTACGACCTGTTCCCTGTGCCCGCGAACGTCACGAGGCTCCGCATCGTGAGGATACCTGACTGGAACGTGAACTGTTGCAACGAGAAGCACGTCGAGAGCACCTCGCTGGTGGGAGGCATAAGGCTGGAGACGCCCCGGTTCAGGAGCTCGAGGAAAGAGCTCGAAGTCGGGTTCGACCTCGCCGAGTGATGTAGCGGGCCGCGGACATACCTAATATTGCACCTTCCAAGAGCCCGGACGGGCCCGTAGCGCAGATCGGCGTGAGCGAAGTACGGATAGCGCGGCAGACTCCGAGGTCGAGCCTCCTATCCTGCCGAAGACAGCTGTAGTGAGCATGAGCTCGCAGACGCCGTGGGTTCAAATCCCACCGGGCCCGTTAGCAAACTTGCGGGGAAACTATAATACCTTGTCCCACTCCACATAGTGGGAAATGACCTCAGTGCTAGACGAGAAGAGGAGAGTGGTACTGCCCAAGGACGTGGTTGAAGAACTGGGTCTGGCTGAAGGCGCGGCGGTAGCCTTCGAGAGGAAAGGGGGCGTGGTGATTGTGAAGAAGGTCGCGGACAGCGAAGACCCTCTCCGCGGGGTGATGTCGTGGAATCCCAAGCGGACGAAGAAGGCTCAGACCGTTAGAGAGAGAGACGTCAAGGAGATCTGGGGTTGAAAGGGATTGACTCGAGCGTCCTTGTCTACGCACTGGACCCTGTTACGAAAGAGCACGCCAGAGCGAGAGACGCGATCCTCTCCCTTCAAGAATGGGCGATAAACCCGATGGTGGTGCACGAGGTCTACCACACGCTAGTCTTCAAAAGAGGTATGAGACCCAATGACGCGAAGTCGAAGCTCAAAGGGGTTGCAAGGGACGGGCGGACCCGTTTCTTTAACATCACGAAGAGGGTTTCTCTCCACTCGTTGGCCCTGGCCTCAGAACTCAATCTCGGAGGAAGAGATTCGCTCATCGTCGGCTGTTACATGGTGAACGGGGTCGAAACGATGTTAACGCATGACGCGGATCTTCTAGCGATCTCGGATGTGACCTTCAGAGGTCGGAGAATTTCGTTTTCCGATCCCCTAGCATGAACGCGGGAAAATCCGCTTCTCGAACCCACCCAAAGACCGTGTCCCACCGCCAGTGCCGTCAAGAGTCGGCCATCGGCGACCGCCGTGCGTCCTGCCTCTTCACGGGCTGCACGCAGGCGCGTAGGACGGGGTCTGCCCGCAGTACGTCCATGCGAAGACCGACCCGTTGTAGACGGGGAGCAGGTCGGGGCCAACGGGCGCCAGCTGCCAGGACGCCGTCGAATTGTACGTCCAGAGCCACCAGTAGGAGGTCTGGCTGTTGGAGACTCCGTCTATGCCGGTGACGAAGTGCTCGCCGGGCGTGCCAGGCCCGAAGTACCCTGCAGGGTACCACTGCGCCTGCACGTCTCCCTTGCTCAGCACCACGGTCGCGATGTACAGGTTCCAGTCAGGCTGGACCTGAGTGCCGTTGTACCAGCGCGAGGTGCCGTTCCCGAAGTCGATCAGGATGTCCGTCTCGAAGAGCGACGCGGACGCGGGCTTCAGGCTGAGATACCTGTCCCATAACGTCGTGAGCTCAGAGCTGACCTGCGCGTACACTGGCTGCGAGGTGTTGACCTCTGCGATGGTGCTCGTGAGGAGGGAGAACGTCTCGTTGTAGAGGGACAGGGACGCGTCGTAGTTCGAAACAAGCTTCTGGTAGTCGCTGTTCGCCGCGACGAGCTCGCTCTCATACTCGTTCTTGCTCTGGGTGGCCTGCTGGTACTCGTAATAGTAGTACGCCCCCGAAGTCGCGCTGACTATCAGCACCGCAATGAGGGCTATTGTGACGACGTAAACGCTCTTGGTTGCCAACGGGGATTTCTGGATGGTTCATCCATCCACTTTTAAGCGTTGGCTATGGGATACGCGCCGCAGGTCACGCAGAAGGTGGAACCTTGGAGCACGTCGGCCCCGCAGTCGGGGCAACGGCACTCGGTCTTCGCCTGGGCGGAGGGCGAGGGGAACTCTTCCCTGTATATCCTGTAGTACTCGAGGTGTTCCTTGTCTCTTATCTTCACTCCGTCCGCGAGGGCCTCACCCTTGAGTTCTGCAAACTCCATGTCTGTGAACTTTGTCGAGAAGTAGCGCTGGAGGTGAGTCGTTCCGGAGCCGTACTCGATCGGGGTCTTGACCCTCCACGCGTTCTTGGCTCCAATGAGCCGGACGAAGGCCTGGCGGAGGATCAGCTTGCCGTACTTCTTCCCGCCCCTGAGCCCTACGAGGTGCCTCGGTTCGAGGAGCTCCGCGAACCCCACGACCTCGGGGTCTAGGAAGGGCAGGGAAGCAGACATGCCGAACGATGCCGCCATCGGCTTCGAAGAGAAGTGCATCACCCTCCACATCTCCCTCAACCGCCTCGTCATCTCGGCAGGCCCCAGTTCGAATGTGAACCTGTATCCCGCGAACAGCTCGTCGGCGGCGTCCCCTGTCATCACGGCGGAGGCGCCGCGCCTTCGTGCGGCTTCCAGGCCGTGGTAGATGGCGACGCTGTTCCTCACTTCCATCGGGTCGAAGGTTCTTAGGACACCGATTACCTCCCTGAGCCTGTCGTGCAGGAGGGAGGGCGCGAGCTCGACCAGGTTCCATGGGAGGCCTAGCCGCTCGGCGGTCGACCTCGCGTAAGGGACGTCAGGCGCCTCCGCTGGCGGGAACGACACGGTATAGCACTCGGGCCTCGAGCGGCGCGCGGCCACGTAGGCGATGATGTTGGTGTCCAGCCCGCCTGACAGCAGCAGGGCGTCGCCTCCGTTCCTGTCTATGCTGCCCTCCAGAGTCTCTCTGCATGCAGAGACCAACTCCGCGGGCGCTCCGCTCCGCATCCGATGACCCGCCGTTTCTACCTGCATGTCGTAATAAGCTGGATGCTATCGGCCGTCCTTTGCTGCGCGATATAGAATAAAATATGTCCAAAATCCACAGCGGACGGTTGTCGGAACTAACGTCCCTCCTCAGGACCGAACGGTCAAGGGCTCCAGGTCCCGCCCCGACGTACAGCCCGGCCGACGTCCTCCTGGCCTTCAGGACCATCGGTCAGGCGGGATCGCTGGGCAGGCAGGCGCTGGCCAGCGACTTGGGGCTAGGAGAAGGCGCGGTGAGGACCGTCATCAAGTGGCTGAAGGAAGACGACTACATCGACGTCGACGCGGGCGGATGCCGTCTCACAGCCAAGGGGAGGCAGGCCTACTCTCAGCTCGAAGGTGTGATGCCGAAGATACTCGTGCTCAAGACGCCACTGACGGTGGGAAGGGTCCAGGCCGCGGTCCTTGTCAGGGGGAGAGCCGGAGGGGTGAGGAGTGGTATTGAGCAGCGCGACTCATCCGTAAGGGCCGGCGCGTCTGGCGCCACGACGTACGTCGTAAGAGGACTGAGGTTCGAGGTGCCAGGCTCGTCCAAGGACGCCGAGAAGGACTTCCCGGCGGAGGCCTGGGGGGAGCTCAGGAAGGGCCTGCAGCCCAAGAACGGGGACGTCGTCATAGTCTGCGGGTCGGAAGAGAAGAGGACGTCGGTCGTCGGCGCCGTGAGCGCAGCACTGACCCTGAT
>JASHUU010000062.1 GCA_030039795.1 Nitrososphaerales archaeon
CCACCTTCTCCGCGACCTTTGCCGCCGAGGGGCTGAACACACCCGGCGCAACGACCGCCCTCCGCTCCGCCATCATCGCCCTGAGGTCTGGCCGTCTGCTGGGCGCGCCCAACATTGGCCCGGCTTTCAGGGCGCCTTATGTCTCTTCCCAGTCATTCCGGCGAGCAGCTGTTCGGGTCCTGCGTCAAAGACGAGTGCACATGTCCCAGGGGTCATACCAGGTATGCATGATACTTGAAGCCAACCCAATGGTGCCTCCCCTGCAGAACTCGACGTATGACAGTGAAGAGTATGTGGCTTCGGTCCAGCACGTCTTCTGCGTAGGATTCGAAATCAGAGAAACACACTCCGACCCGCCTTGGCCAACGCCTGGAGTCGGGACAACGGGAACGAAGAAGAAGAATGCGAGCCCGATGACAGCAATGATGACAGATAGAGCGAGGGCTGGGGTCCTCTTCACTTAGCGTGCAACGAAACTCGCCCTTGCCTATAGGTTTAGCTCCGTATCTCTACAAGCTTCCTGAGCTTCATGTGGGCTTCCTTCTGGTAGAGGCTCGCCCCTATTCCCCAACTCTCTGTTATCTTCCCTTCACCTGACTTTGTTTTGCCATCGTGAAATGCAGAGAGGCACCAGTGGGACGACCGCGGCCGGACAGCGGCAGCGCGTCCGAAGGAAGAGGAGACGGTCGTACTGTACAGACCCATGGCCTGCTACGGCCACTCGACCATTACTGCCTCGCCGCGGGGGCGTTGCGGAGACCCAGTGACTTCGACAAAACGGCCGGAGAGTCTTCTGAGTCAGATATCTAGGCATATGAGACACTTAGGGGCTGGTAGTTCCGCGATACGAACGTTCGCTTCACCAGGGTTAAAGGTGCGCCCGGGCGGAGGTCGCCATGCTGGACTTCGCGTCCCACGAGGCGCCCTCGGACGTGGTGCTCATCCACGGCGCGGGAGGGAACAACCTCCTGTGGAGACGGACCTCGAACCTCCTTTCCGGCGACGGGACGGCATACGCGGTGAACCTGCCGGGCCACCCCTCCGGGGAGATCACGTGCAGCACCATGGCAGACTACGCCAGGGCGGCCGACGACTTCATCTGCGAGAAGGACCTCAGAAGGCCCGTCGTCTGCGGTCACTCGATGGGGAGCGCGATATCCCTGACTCTGGCGCTGGACCACCCGGACGACATAGGGGGGCTCATACTCGTCGGCGCAGGCGCGAAGCTCGGCGTCCTCCCTTCCATCGTGGAGGGGCTGAGGAGCAAGCCGCTGAGGGCGATAGAGGAGTCGATAACCCCGATGAGCTTCCACGCCATAGACCTGGGGCTCGGGCGCGAGGCGCGGGCGGCCCTGTCCCTCTCCAACCTGCAGGTCTTCCTCAACGACTACCTTGCCTGCGACGGATTCGACGTGAGGGCGAGGCTCGGAGAGATTCGCTGCAAGACCCTCATAGTCTGCGGGGACGACGACCGGATGACCCCCCCAAAGTGGTCCCGGTTCCTGAGCGAGAGGATTCCCGACTCCAAGGCCACTTACATCCCTGAGTGCGGCCACATGGTCCCGCTGGAGAGGCCGCAAGAGCTGGGAAGAGAGATTCAGTCGTTCCTCTCAGAGCTCAGCCCGAGAACTCCTCTCCCCCGCTGAAGATCCTCGAGAGCTCCCCGACGAGCGCGATCATACCTTCAGACGTCGTGGAGGACACGGGGTACAGGTCTTCGCCGACCGAGAGCTTCTTTACGCTCCTGAACAGGCTGGAGTAGAGGGAGTACTGCTCGGCCTCCTTCGTCTCTGCGAGGGCGTCCTCGAAGGCCTTGGCCTGCCTGCTCCACCTGACTATCGTCGACGTCGCCTCCTTGGCGATGTCCCTCTTGGTCAGCACAGATATCTTGGGCACGTTCATCCTGAGCCCGACCGCGGCGGACAGCAGCGCTATGGAGAGGAAGTTGGCCGGGGTGTTCGCCAGGAGAGGGTCGAAGAGGAAGAGCATCGCCTTCGCGTCCGCCTTCGTCTCCTTGATCATGAACTCGCCGCTCTGCCTGAACGCGAAGAGCTCTATCTGACCTGGCGTGTCCACGATGACGTGCTCCGCCTCGAACGAGTCTATCTCGTCCTGGATCTCTCCCAACTTGGCCGCCAGCATGTCCGTCGCCAGCACGAGGGCGCCGTTGGGCCCGAGCCCGTACTCCTCCATGACTCCCTGCAGCTCCACCTTCTCTCTGACGTCCACCTCAGGCTCGTACGGCAGGTCCACGACTCCGGGGTCTAGGTTGACGGCTATCGCGTCCTCGTCCCTGTTCACGTACCAGCCCTTCAGAGCGGCCGTGAGCGTCGACTTGCCCGAGCCCGCGGTCCCGGTTATGAAGGTCAGGTCCATTCTAGCTCTCGCCTCGCGCGTTCGAGTCTTCAGCACGCGATATCACGGTTCCCCCGGCCCCCGACACTGCGGACGTCATCTCTCCCTCGACGGCCCGCGCCTCCGCCTCCACCGCGCCGGCGTCCTTCCCCACCACGGCTACGTCGAGCTCTATCCTCGAGACTCCCTCTCTGATGCCCCTCGGGTGGGACTTGATGTAGACTCCAGGATGGAGCCGTAGCTCGCTGGCTATGGCCGGCGCGAGTGCAGACTCCAGCACGCCCTCCAGCTTGAGCCTGACATAGCTCCTGTGCATCCCTCCCAGCCTCTTCAGGATCTCAGGCTCGACCCAGCGCCTGAAAATCCCGCGCATCTCCGCGGGTACCCCCGGGAGGGCGTAGACCGTCGTGCGGCCCGCCAAGAGCCTCACGCCGGGGGCGGTACCGATGTCGTTCCTGACAGGCTCTGCGCCTGCGGGCAGGACGGCCATCTTCCTACGCGCCGGCGTCAGCTCGACGTCTGCCATCCCTCTCTTCGCGTAATGCTCCTTCACCATGAGCAGGGCCTTCACGTTGAGCTTCAGCCGCACTCCCAGGCCCCTGGCGACGCCCTTCAGCGTCATGTCGTCAGGAGTGGGGCCGAGCCCGCCGACCACGACGAGGAACTCCGGCCGGCGCCTCAGAGCCTCCCTCAGCGAGGCCGCGATCTCCCCCAGGTCGTCGTCCACGGTTGTGACCCTGTCGAGCATCGTCCCGGC
>JASHUU010000008.1 GCA_030039795.1 Nitrososphaerales archaeon
GTCCTCCTGATTATCCTTGGAAGTCTTGTAAAAGTGGAAGCTTCGCTCCTCCCGGCGAGTTCCATCAAAGACCCGAACGCCCTCAGCCCTCCATAGACGTAGAGCCACAGCGCGGGCGCGAGCGGCCCCGTGGGCCTTGCGAAGTCGTACAGGGCCACCGTCCCGCCAGGTCTGACGACGCGCGCCAGCTCACCGACGAGCCTCCTAGCTTCCACGTACTTGGCCACGTACAGGCTGACGGCCGCGTCGAACGTGTCGTCTGCGAAGGGGAGCGCTTCGGCGTCACCCGCGGCCAGCGCCACCCTCGGGAGCGACTTCGTCCTGCCCACTGCCAGCATCTCTCCGCTGAGGTCGACGCCCACGAAGTCTGCACCGAGGGCGCCGAAGCCCTCCTCCAAGACGAGCGTCCCGCAGCCGACGTCGAGCACCCTGCGCTCCCTGGCCATGCCCTCGACTCCGACCGCGTCTAGCACCCAGCTCTTCCAACGTCTGTCCTGTAGGAGCGTCGCCACGTCGAGCGTCCTATCATAGGACGACGCCAGCCCCCTGAAGATCTCACGAGAGTCGTCGCGGAGTCCTTCCTCTCCCATCGCGCCGGCCGCGAGTGGCGCGTGAGTTAGGCCTTGCCGGCCGACGGTCCAGCGCGCAACCGTCAATAAGCGTCTCCCCCCGTATCATTCCATGCAGGCGGAGCGGGAGGAGACGCGCGAGCACGAGTGGTACGTCCCCAAGTTCGGACCCCGGCGCTTCAGGCTGCTGGTCGGACTCTCCTTCTTCCCGTATACCCTGATGAACGCGAGCTACGTCGCGATCGGCTCGCTCCTCTCGCCCGGGGCCAACCTGGGCAGGATGGGAGGGATGGTCCTCGTCTATCTCCTCGCGGTGGGTGTGGCCGCCCACTCCCTGGACGCGATGGCTCCCAGCAAGCCCTGGGGCGAGTTCCTGTCGAAGAGGCAGCTCTGGGCGCTCGCGCTGGCAGGGCTCCTCCCCGCCCTCGCGCTCGGCCTGTACTACGCGGTCGTCTTCGCCCCGGTGCTGCTCCCCATCGGCGCCGTCGAGCTCTTCTTCCTCCTGGCCTACAACCTCGAGCTCTTCGGCGGCCGCTTTCACGGGGACGCGTGGTTCGCACTGAGCTGGGGCTTCCTCCCAGTGCTCGCGGGGTTCGCCGTCCAGACCGACTCGCTCTCCTTGGTCTCCCTCGTCGGCGGCCTCTTCGGGTTCTCGACAGCCTACGTCGAGGTCAGCGCGTCGCGGCCCTACAAGGCGCTCAAGAGACAGGCATCGTCTTCTCCTCTGGCACCGAGGCTCGAGGCGGTCCTGAAGGGGATCGTCGCAGTCGTTTTGGTCACGGCAGCCATGCTGATGGTCCTCAGGCTCGG
Organism: Nitrososphaerales archaeon; assembly: GCA_030039795.1. Lineage (GTDB taxonomy): Archaea > Thermoproteota > Nitrososphaeria > Nitrososphaerales > Gagatemarchaeaceae > UBA183. The sequence goes on from JASHUU010000008.1 coordinate 1,380, forward strand.
CTAGCTCAGCGACCCGGCGGGTTCCCCGGAGGCGCGGCTTGATGCTCTGCCCCGGACCGCCTTACCATGAGCGTGGAAGACACCGCCAGGGACATGCCGAAGCCCGCGAGCGTCCTGGACCACTCGTCCGAGGGACTTGGTGCCACCACGACCGTCCGCGAGGCTCCGAGAGAGCGAACCCAGCGCACCGGCTCGCCGACAAGAGAGCGCGTGCCTGTTCCCCCGACGCCCTCATCCCAGGCCGAAGGGATCACGAATCCTGTCCGGGCCTCAGGGACATAGGATGCCCTGACGACGCCCGAGGTCCGCCCCGACGCGACCGTCCTCCACGTCCTCACAGGCGCGCCGGCCACCCTCGTGACGACTTCTATGTGGGAGAGCCTCCTCGCCGTCGCAGGGAGCGGCTCGCGCACCGACTGCGGCCTGTTGTCGTTCACCCAAGCCGCGGCCTCTTCCATCCCCGACTTCGCGACCTCGACCGCGCCCACGGACTGCCCCACGTCCTCGTAGGGCTCCGAGCCGACATACCAGCCGAACCTCTCGGCCTCTTCGTATCCCAGGCGCCTGTACACTCTGATCGCTGTGTCGTTGTCTGACTCGACGTCCAGCGCGGTCCAGCGCCTGCCCTTCCTCAGCGAGGCAAGGTGTATCCTCTCGAGCAGCGCCGTCGCTATTCCGCGCCTGCGCGCCGCCGAGTCGGTGGCCACTCCGAGAACGTACCCTGCCTGCGGCAGGAAGACGACCGAGGCGGTCCCTAGGACGCGGCCGTCTGTCACGCCGACGAAGACTCTGATAGGGGCCGCCCCTACCGCCCTCACAAGCGAGAAGAGCGTCCAGACGGACCGCCTTCGGAGCGACTGGAACTGGGCCGCCGACAGCTCGTCGAGGCCGGTCGCCCGCTCGAGCGACCCCATGCCCTGGAGCATCACCCCTTCGAAGGACTCCAAGTCCTTCCTTCTCAGTTCACGATATCCTATCGCACTGCTGCTGTCTGCCCCGGTCATGGCTCCACCGGCCCGTCCGGCCGCCCCGAGGGGTCAAGAAGCCTGCGAGGCCCGCTTACGACGCGCCAGGCCGGCATGTCACTGGCCCATCCTCCTCCGCTCCTCTCTGACCGCCGGGCTCTCCTCGACCACATGGAATACGGTGAAGCTCTCTCCCAGAGACTCCTTCGGCGCCGTCCTGACCGCGCCCTTCCTCTGCAAGGAGGTGAAGACGTCCTTCCTCTCCATATAGCTCAGGTACGGCAGGGCCTTCGCGAGCCCGACCACGAGGAAGCCGCTGAGCCTCGCGTCCCCGTACTTCGGCCTGTATTCGTCGTACGCCAGGATCGCCGCCCTTAGAGCGAACTCCTCGTCCTTCGTCAGCCCCGCCGGCGGGGCGTCCTTGGCCGGAGCCGCCACGCTCGACTCCGACCCCGGAGGGAAGAGCGTCCCGCCTTCCGGGTCGATGTACAGGTACCCGTCGGGGCCGACAAGCTCCTTCAGGTCCCCGGACAAGCTCTCCTTGAAGCTCACGAAGACGAGGTTCTTCGCCGATTCGATCGCCCTCATCGCGATGGGCATGTAGTCCCTGTCCCCCGCCGCTATGACCATCACCGCTACGCTCTGGCTCTGGAGCATGACCTCCTGCACCGAGAGCGACAGTTCGATGTCCGCGCTGTTCTTGTGGACGGTCGCCCCGACGCTCCTCGTCCTGTATCCCATCCTGTACAACTCCTTCGAGGACGCAGGATACTCGCTCCAGTCCGCGAACGCCTCGCGCCTCACGACGCGCACGCCCATCTGCTCCAGGGCCTGCTCTATGTTCTCCAGGATGTCAAGCACCCTCACAGCCGCGTCCGACTTCGACGTGCCGTAGCGGTTCGTAAGCGAGATGACCAGGTTCTCGTAGTCCACGAACACCGCCCCCAGAGCAGAGGCGTCGGGGAGCTTCATCACGCGCGCTCGCCTCGCCCCTCGCAGAGTCCCGCCATAAGGTCGCCTGTTCTCGCTTCCCTCCGACCCGTGGCCCCCCACCCGACATGGGACATGGTGTGGGCAGCCATCTCGCCAATATACAATTATATATAATCAAGCCTTAATTACCTGTAATTTGATACTGCTGCCCATGAGTCCTAACAGCAGCGCAGGGCAGAAGTCCGTCGAGGCCGACGATGCGAGGTCCACGTCGACCGTGACCGAATATCACAATCCCGACGTGCTTGTCAGCACGGACTGGGTCTCCGGCAGGCTGAACGACCCGAAGGTAAGGGTGGTCGAGGTCGACTACGACCCGAACCTGAACTACAACCAGAGCCACATACCCGGCGCCGTCCTGTTCGACTGGAAGAAGGACCTGAACGACCCAGTGACCAGGGACATCCTGTCCAAGAGCCAGCTCGAGGAGCTGTTCTCGAGGAACGGCATATCTGCAGAGACCGAGGTGGTCCTGTACGGCGACTTCAACAACTGGTTCGCGGCCTACGCCTTCTGGGACCTGAAGTACTACGGAGTGGGCAAGGTCAAGCTGATGAACGGCGGGAGGAAGAAGTGGCTCCTGGAGGACAGGCCTCTCAGCAAGGACATCCCGTCCTTCGGGCGGACGACCTTCACAGCTTCGCAGCCCAACGAGAAGATACGCGCCTACAAGGACCAGGTCCTCAGGTCGCTGCACTCCCCCTCGACGTCCCTCGTGGACGTCCGGAGCCCGAAGGAGTTCACCGGGGAGGTGCTCGCGCCGCCGGAGTACCCTACGGAGCACGCCCAGAGGGGAGGGCACATCCCTGGAGCAGTCAGCGTGCCGTGGGCCCAGGCCGTCAACGATGCAGACGGGACCTTCAAGGCAAGGGCCGAGCTGGAGACGCTGTACGGCACGAAGGGAGTGAAGCCCGAGAAGGAGGTGATAACCTACTGCAGGATCGGCGAGAGGTCGTCCCACACATGGTTCGTCCTCAGCCAGCTGCTGGGTTACCCCAACGTGAGGAACTACGACGGGTCATGGACGGAGTGGGGCAACTCCGTGAGGCTGCCCGTGGAAAGGTAGCCTCGGCCCTCACTTCTTCTCCACTATGAAGTGGTAGACTCCCTGCTCCTTCCTCGACTCCAGGAGCGCGTTCCCTGTCAGGTCGGACCACCTGTGCATCTCTATCTCGGCGCTGGAGTCGTCCGAGATGACGTGCACCACGGTCCCCACCGCGCTCCCGGCCAGGAGCTCGTCGAGCCTGACTAGGACAGCGGCGCACTCCACCCCTATCTCCGCCATCTCCACGTCAGGGAACTTCGCAAAGCAGTGCACCCTGCGCCTGTCCAGCTCCTCCGCTATGAGGGGTCTTGCGGCAGGGAGGCCGCGGAGCCTCCCGAGGTCCTCGGCCGCGCCGGGCCGGACCTCCGCGAACCACCCCGAGTCGTACGGCCTGCTGTTCAGCAGCTTCGGACTCGACAGGAGCTCGAGGTTCGTCGCCGATATGACCCCCGAGGACGGCGACCTCACCACGTCGAAGTGCAGGCTGCCCTCCACGGAGCCGAGCACCCCTCCTCTCGCCACCGCGGTGCCTACCGGCTTGAAGGTCACGGACGTGAACACCCCCGAGGCCCACGAGAGCAGGCCAGTGATGCCGACGCGCACCCTGCCCTCCGCGGGCTCGGCCCACGTGCCGTTCTCCACGTCGTAGAGCAGCGAGTCAGGGAACTCGCATCCTCCTATCTTCAAGTGACCGGCGGCCGAAGGCATCTCAGGGTAGAAAGGGTTACCGGGTTCTCCCCATCGACGACCGCGGCCGAGACAAACATTAAATAAATTACCGAGGTCGCGCGCCTCAAGTCTTGGTTGACGCTGCCTTCGACGGTCAGCGGGGCGAGCTCCTGGAGGGCAGGGCACAGGGCTCGGGCGCGCGGGAGCTACTCGTAGTAGGGACCTCCTACAAGACGTCGGACCTCGAGTTCCGCGAGGCGGTCGTCAGGGCCTTCTCTCGAGAAGGCTTGGGCGCGATCAACTCCGTGCGCGGCGTGAGGGAGTCTGCCCTGCTGTCGACCTGCAACAGGCTCGAGCTCTATGTGGTGACCGACTCGCCTGCACTGACGCGCAGGAAGTTCGACGACATAGTGGAGGCGTGGTACGGGCGGCGTCCGGGCGAGGGCGCTCTCTATTCACGCCGAGGACCGGAGGCGGTGGCCCACCTGTTCAGGGTCGCGGCGGGGCTCGACTCCGTGATGGTGGGCGAGCCACAGATACTCTCACAGGTCAGGTCCGCGGGTATAGCATCAAGGAAGGCCGGCAACGCGAGGGGGATCCTCTCTCCGCTCTTCGACAGGGCTTCGAGGGTCGGCGCGAGGGTCAGGTCCTCCTACGGGCTGGGCTCAGGAGAGGACTCGCTGAGCGACCTGGCCGTGGACATGGTCCTGGAGTCCGCGCCGAAGAGGCCTGCCGTCCTTCTGGTCGGCACAGGCAAGATGGTGCAGCTCTCTGCCGGGCGGCTCGACGGAAGGGCGAGGAAGTTCTACGTCGCCTCGAAGAGAAGGGGGACGCCGAAGTGGCTGGCCAACTCCACGCTCGTCTCCTACAAGGAGATCACGAAGACCGCCGCGAAGTGCGACGTCGTGATATCTGCGACGACATGCAACGAGCCCCTGCTTCGCAAGGGCGACCTCGCCGGGCGGAAGAGGAGGGTGGTGGTCGACCTGGGGATGCCGCGGAACGTCTCCTCTGCCGTCAGGGAGCTTCGCAACGTCCGCCTCATCGACCTGGACGACCTCGCGAAGGAGGCCCGCTCCTCGAAGGGCTCCGGAAAGGTCCGCGACGCCGAGGGCGCGGTCGCCGGCGAGGCCACGGAGTTCTACGCCTGGCTCGTGCAGACGAGGCTGTCTTCCACTCTCTCCGAGCTCTTCGCGTGGGCGAACGACGTGCGCGAGGAGGAGCTGCGGAGGACGCTCAGGAGGATGGGCCGGCCTTCAGCGAGAGATAGACGCATAGTGGAGGCGATGGGCAGGCGGATAGTCAGCAAGCTCATGGCCAGGCCGGCAGAGTTCGCCAGAGGGAAGCGCGCCTTGCTGACGGAGGAGGAGAAGCTGAACCTGCTGAGGTCTGTCTTCGGGACGGGCGGCCCAGGTGAAGGAAAGGATTCGCCTAGGGACTAGAGGGAGCAAGCTCGCACTCGCTCAGGCCAAGCTCATAGCAGACATGCTACGCGCCCTTGACGGCGGGCCTGACGTGGAGATCGTCCCGTTGAAGACCGCCGGCGACGCCCTGGCGCCATCCCAGCCAGGCTCCCTCGACCGAAAGGCTGCGTTCACCGGCGAGATCGAGGCGCAGCTGCTAGCCGGGTCGATAGACCTGGCAGTCCACAGCATGAAGGACCTCCCCGCCGCGCTTGACCCGGAGCTCACGGTGTCGGCCACGCCCAAGCGCGGAGACCCTAGGGACGTCCTCGTCTCCAGGCTCGGCCTCAGGCTCAAGACAATGCAGGCGGGCGCGAGAATCGGCACCTCGAGCGTGAGGCGCAGGGCCCAGCTCCTGGCTCTCAGGCCCGACCTGGACGTCGTCGAGCTCCACGGGAACCTGGACACCAGGGTCAAGAAGATGGAGAGCCAGGGCCTCGACGGCATCGTGCTCGCGGCAGCCGGCCTGCACCGCGCCGGGCTGGAGGGGGTGATCACCGAGTTCTTCGAAGCGGAGCAGATGGTCCCGGCTGTCTGCCAGGGCACCCTAGCCGTGGAGACCCGGAGACAGGACGCGGACACCACGCTGCTGGCCAAGGCCATCGACGACCCTGAGACACACGCAGCCAGCCTGTGCGAGCGGGCCTTCGCCGGGGAGCTCGGCGGAGACTGCAACGTCCCTCTCGGGGCGCTCGCCAGGTTGGGGGAGAGGACGCTGGAGGTCGTTGGCATAATCGCGAGCCCCGACGGGAGGCGCGTCCTGAGGGCGGAGGAGCGCGGGCCGGCGTCCAGACCGGAGGAGCTGGGGAGGAAGCTGGGGAGGAAGCTGGCGGAGGCAGGAGGCCGGGACATCCTGCGGGAGCTGAAGCCTTGAACCGCAGGGAGTCCGGCGCGCATGTCGTGGTGGCCCGCTCGAAGGAAGGGAACGACGAGCTGATACGGAAGCTGAGCGGGCTCGGGGTCGAAGCGTACGGGATGGAGACGATAGGCTTCGAGGAGCCTTCCGACTGGTCCGCGGTCGACCACGCTGTGGCGGGCATCCAGAACTACGACTGGCTGGTCTTCACCTCGCCCCGCGGCGTCGGCGCGTTCTTGGCCAGGCTCTCCATCCTAGGCATCTCTCGGCGACTCGGCCCCCCGCGCCTAGCCGCCGTGGGCGCCAGGACGGCACACGCGCTTGAGGAGGCCGGCTTCGCGGTCGACTTCGTCCCCAAGGACTACCTGACGTCCGAGCTCGCGCAGGGCATCCCCTCGGACAAGGGGAAGCGGGTCCTAATACTGAGGGCGGACATCGGCGACGAGGCGTTTCCGTCCTCGCTCAGGCGGAGGGGCTTCGACGTCACCGACCTGGCCGTCTACCGGACCGTCACCGTAGCAGGGCGGGGAGACGCGGAGCGCATCGCCGGCGCCCGCTTCGTCGTCTTCGCCAGCCCTTCCGAGGTGCGAGGGTTCAAGAGCCGGGTCCCCGGGGGCCTCTTCCATGCCATCTCGAGCGGCGCGAAGGCGGTCTGCATCGGCCCCGTGACCGCCGAGGAGGCGAGGGCGGCGGGCTTCCGATCCGTCATAACGACCTCCGAGCACACGGTCGACGCGCTGGCTGAGAGGGTCAGGGAGGCGGTCTTCGATGCTTGAGCAACAGAAGGTCAGGCTCGACTCTCGGCTCAGGCGCCTGAGGAGGACCGAGTCCATCAGGCGGATGCTCCGAGAGACCAGGCTCCACCCCGACATGTTCGTGATGCCCGTCTTCGTCCTCGAAGGGCATGGAAGGCTCGAAGAGATCGAAGGGATGCCGGGGATGCACAGGTACTCCATCGACGAGGCGGTGAAGCACGCCTCGCGGATAGCGGACGCGGGCGTCAGGGGCGTGATGCTCTTCGGCGTGCCCGACACGAAGGACGAGCGCGGGACCGGGGCGTACGCGAGAGGAGGCCTGATCCCCAGGGCCATCGCCGCAGTCAAACGCTCGAACCCGGAGCTCGTCGTGATGGCTGACGTCTGCCTCTGCGAGTATACCTCCCATGGACACTGCGGGGTCGTGTCGGCCGGGAGTGTCGACAACGACGCCACTCTCCCGCTCCTGGGCAAGGCTGCAGTGGAGTACGCGCGCGCAGGCGCGGACGTCGTCGCGCCCAGCGCCATGATGGACGGACAGGTGCTTGAAATAAGGACGGAGCTTGACGACGCCGGCCTCGTCGACGCGACAGTGATGGGCTACTCGGCCAAGCACGCGTCCACCTTCTACAAGCCTTTCAGGAACGCGGCGGGCTCCGCGCCGGCCTTCGGCGACCGGCGGACCTACCAGATGCAACCCGAGAACCGGAGGGAGGCCATGAGGGAGATCGCCCGCGACGTGAAGGAGGGTGCCGACATCGTCATGGTGAAGCCCGCGCTGGCTTACCTCGACGTCATATCGGAGGCCAGACGGAGGTTCGACCTGCCCCTGGCGGCGTACAGCGTCAGCGGAGAGTACTCCATGATCAAGGCGGCGGCGGGCAGCGGCTGGCTCGACGAGAAGACGGCGGCGATGGAGGTCCTGACGGGCATACGCCGGGCCGGCGCCGACATCATAATCACCTACTTCGCCGAGCAGGCGGCCCGGTGGCTGGAGGAGGGGTGGTGATGGAGAGACAGGAGACGGCCGGCAAGGGCGTGGAGCAGGGCAAGAGGATGTTCATGCGGTACGTCTTCTTCAAGGCCTCCAGGGAGTGGCGGTCCCTTCCATCCGAGGAGAAGGAAGCCGGAGCGCGGGAGTTCAGGGCCGTCCTCGAGAGGCACTCCGAGGCGCTGAGGCTCAGGTTCTACAGCCTGGTCGGGATCCGGGGGGACGTGGACTTCATGATATGGGCCGTGGCGGACGACCTTCGCCGGGTCCAAGACATGGTCTCGGAGCTCCTGGGCACAGGCCTGGGAAGGCGCCTCGACGTGCCCTACTCCTACCTCGCGATGACCAAGAAGTCGAGCTACCTCGGCTCCCACAGGCACCCGGGCCAGGAGGGAGACGACATGGACAAGCCCAGAGACTCGAAGTACCTCTTCGTGTACCCGCTGGTCAAGAAGCGCGAGTGGTACGGCCTCCCCTTCGTGGAGCGCCAGCGGATCATGGCCGAGCACTTCAAGGTCGGCCACAAGTATCCGTCCATCAAGATAAACACTGGGTACTCCTTCGGCCTGGACGACCAGGAGTTCGTGGTCGCCTTCGAGGGCGACGACCCGGGGGATTTCCTGGACCTGGTCGAGGAGCTCCGGTCCTCTGAGGCCAGCAAGTACACCGAGAGGGAGACGCCCATCTTCACCTGCGCGGCCGTCGACCCTCGGACGATGGTCAAGCTGCTGGGATAGGCGGGCCTCGTGCGCAGGAGAGTCTCCGAGTCGCTCTATTCGAAGTCCTCCAAGCTCATGGTGGGGGGCGTCTCGAGCCCGGTGAGAGCCTTCAAGGCGGTGGGAGGGTCGCCGCTCTTCCTCGCGAGAGGGAAGGGGTCGCACGTCTGGGACGAGGACGGCAACAGGTTCACCGACTATGTGTGCTCATGGGGCGCGCTGATACTTGGCCATGCCGACCCGGGAGTCCTCGCGTATCTTAGCCGGCGCATGAGGGACGGCACCAGCTTCGGCGCGCCGACGCGCGAGGAGCTGCGCCTGGCCGAGAAGGTCTGCAGCGCGATGCCCTCGGTCGAGAAGCTAAGGTTCGTCAGCTCCGGGACGGAGGCTACGATGTCGGCCCTAAGGCTGGCCAGGGGGTACACGGGGAGGCCCAAGCTGCTGAAGTTCGACGGCTGCTACCACGGCCATGCGGACTCCTTCCTCACCAAGGCGGGCTCCGGGATGGCGACCCTCGGCCTCCCGGCCTCCGCCGGCGTGACCGACGGGGCGGCCGCAGACACCATCACCGCCGGGTACAACGACGTCGCGGCCGCAGAAGAGGTGTTCAGGAGAGAAGGCGACAGAATCGCCGCGGCCATAGTGGAGCCTGTGGCAGGGAACATGGGCGTCGTCCTGCCGGACGCAGAGTTCCTCCGCGCCCTCCGGCGACTGACGGCCTCGAGCGGCGCGCTCCTGATATTCGACGAGGTCATCACCGGCTTCAGGCTCGCGCCGGGAGGCGCCCAAGAGGTCTACGGCGTGAAGCCAGACCTCACCACCCTCGGGAAGATAATCGGGGGCGGCCTCCCCGTCGGGGCGTACGGAGGAAAGAAGGAGGTCATGTCGATGGTGTCTCCTGAAGGGCCGGTGTACCAGGCAGGGACGCTGTCGGGGAACCCCGCCGCCATGGCGGCGGGCGTCAAGACGCTCGGGTCCCTGAGCAGGGGGTCGTACCAACGGCTCTCCAGGCTCGCCGGCGAGCTTGAGAAGCGCCTGCGCGAGGAGGCCGGGGCCGCGGGGACAACGTTGAGCACGAGCCGCGCAGGGTCGATGCTCGGGATATTCTTCAGGGACTCGGCTCCCAGGAGCTTCGCAGAGGCCAAGGACACGGACACGAAGGCGTACGCCAAGTTCTTCTGGGGCATGCTCCGCCGCGGCGTGTACCTTCCCCCGTCCGCCTTCGAGACTGTATTCGTCTCGCTCGCGCACTCGCAGCGCGACGTAGAAACCACGGCCGAGGCGGCCTCGGCGGCCCTCCGGGAGGCGCGGGCCTGACATGGGGAGCCTTCTCGTCGACGCATGCAGGATGAAGAGCGTCGAAAGGACGCCCGTGTGGTTCATGCGGCAGGCCGGGAGGTATCTGCCCAGCTACAGGAAGCTCAGGGAGGGCAGGGGGATTCTGGACATCGCAAGGGATCCAGAGCTCGCCTCGGACGTGACCGTGGACCCTGTCAGGCAGCTGGGCGTCGACGCGGCCGTGGTCTTCGCCGACATCATGCTCCCGCTGGAGGGCATCGGCGTGAAGTTCAGGATCGAAGAGAACGTCGGCCCGGTCGTCATGAACCCCGTCCGGTCCGCCGCCGACGCCGAGGCGCTCGGGGACTTCGACGCGGAGGCCCAGGTCGGGTACGTCCTCGAGACGGTGAGGAAGGCTGTCGAGAAGCTCGACGGCATCCCTCTGGTGGGCTTCTCCGGGGCGCCCTTCACGCTCGCGGGATACCTCATAGAGGGAGCGCCGAGCCGGGAGTTCCACCTCACCAAGAACCTGATGTACACGCAGCGGGAGGCATGGGACCGCCTGATGGGCCGGCTGACGGACCTAGTCGTGGACTATCTCCGTGCGCAGGTAAGGAGCGGAGCGAGCGTGATCCAACTCTTCGACAGCTGGGCCGGGTGCCTGTCTCCCACAGACTACAAGGCATTCGTCAAGCCCTACACGTCGCAGATCTTCAGTGCGGTCAGGGGAACGGCGCCCGCCATCCACTTCTGCGCCGACTCCGCGGCGCTCTTGGAGGAGTTCGCCGACACCGGTTGCGACGTGCTCAGCGTCGACTGGAGGGTCCCCCTCGACACTGTCTGGGAGAGGACCGGCGGGAAGGCCGCCGTCCAGGGGAACCTGGAGCCCGCGGCCGTGGTCCCCGGCGGCCGTCTCCTGGACGAACGGGTCTCTGACGTCCTGCAGCGGGCCCGAGGAAGGCGCGGCCACGTCTTCAACCTGGGGCACGGCGTCCTAAGGGAGACCCCTCCCGAAAACCTCAAACGCGTGGTAGAACTGGTCGGCAAGGAGACTTCGGGGTAGCATGAAATCGGTCCTCTTGATGGCGTACGGCAGCCCTGCCTCGATGGACGGCGTCGAGGCCTACTATACGCACATCAGAGGTGGGCGGAAGCCAACTCCTGAGCAGCTCAAGGACCTGACCGACAGGTATGCTGCGATAGGCGGGCCTTCTCCCCTTCTGAAGATCACTCAAGCGCAGGCCGGGGCGCTCCAGTCTTCCCTTCGCAGGTCGGGGTCGACCACAAGGGTCTATGCCGGAATGAAACACTCGGAGCCATTCATCGCCGAACTGGTAGGAAAGGCGAAGTCGGAAGGAGCCACAGACCTCCTCTGCGTGGCGCTCGCCCCGCACTATTCAGGCATCAGCATAGGGGGGTACATCAAGGCGGCGGAGGAAGGCAACAAGGGCCCGGGCGGCGCCTTGCGCCTGACCTTCGTGAAGTCCTGGCATAGGAACCCCAAGCTGGTCGACCTCTGGGCGGAGAGAGTCAAGAGCCTGGCTTCCAAGGCCGGGCCAGGCGCCGAAGTGGTCTTTTCGGCCCACAGCCTTCCCGAGCGGATAGTCAGCGAGGGCGACCCCTATAGGGACCAGCTGATGGAGACCTCGCGTCTCGTGGCCGAGAAGGCCGGGTGCCATGACTGGAGCTTCGCGTTCCAGAGCGCGAGCGGGACGGGAGAGCCATGGCTCGGGCCGGACATCCTGCAGCACCTTCAGGCGCGCTTCGACGGAGGCAAGAGGAGCTTCGTCCTGGCCCCCATAGGCTTCGTCTCCGACCACCTCGAGATCCTCTATGACATCGACGTCGAGTGCAGGCAGTGGGCGGAGAGGACCGGCGCGGCCTTGTCCAGGTGCGACTCGCCCAACGACTCGCCAGACTTTATCGAGTGCCTGAAGTCCATCGTCGAGGAAAACGGTTTCGTCTGAGGGCTACGTCTCGTCAGCCGAGACGCCGTCGGCACTCAAGCCTGCTCCGTGCGAGCCACTCCTCCCTTGGGGAGGATCTCGCCGCCCGAGCCCTCCGGCCCGTTGATCAGCCTGAGGGATCTCCACCTCGAGATCGCGTACGAGCCCCCGACCAGCAGGAGGGCGGCGGCCTGCCCGACGAACGTCTGCACGTTAGGAAATACGGAGAACCATAGCCCCGCCCACGCAGGGATCCCCTGGAGCGCGTGTATGTTCGTCGTGCCTATCCACCCGGCCAGCTGCATCTCGTTGACCTCCTCGCCCACCATTACGAAGAGGACGCCCGTGAGCATCGCACCCGTGGCCACCATCATCTTCTTGTACGGAAGGTGCCTGTGACCGAGGAACGTGAGGTAGCCGGCCGCGACGGTCAGCACCAGCCCAGCCGCCGCCCCGTAGTAGACCACGGTGGGCCCCATCGCCAGGTAGTAGCTCTGCAAGAAGAGCACCACTTCGACAGACTCGCGGTAGACAGACGCAAAGCCAAGCGTCACGAGGCCGAGGAGGATCCTGCGCGTCTTTCCTCCGCTCTCCGCCTCAGAGATCATCGACCGCTTCGCCTTCGTCTGCATGTTGATCCATCCCGACCAGTAGACGCCGTGGAAGAACCAGTTCATCACGACAAGGAGGACGGCGACGGCGAACATCCCAGTCGCCGCTTGCACGGCCAGCGCGCCGTAGTTCACCACGAGGCTCCCCACTATCGAGATGGCGACGAACCAGGTCACGACGCCGGCGCAAAAGCCCAGGCTCGCCCCCAGCTGTATGGGCCGCTGGTAGCCGTACCGCTTCCCCTTGAGGCCGGCCACGAGGGCGGCGAGGACGAGGATCGACTCCAGCCCTTCGCGCGTGACGAGGACCGCGATGTCCAGCGCGGCCACCGGGAAGGGTGTCCCGGCGGTAGGGTTAGGATTCCCGGCCGCTGTTATGCCCTGCCAGACGAGCACCGCCGCCAGGGCGACTGCAGCGGAGACGATAGCCGCGGTCTTGGCTACCTGACGCGCGCCCATGCGGGCTTTCTGCTGCGGCGCATCCAAGTCAGGCCGGTATAACATATGTAATACTTAACGCTGTCGACGTTAACACTCTGAGTTAACAGCGTGATTAACGGGAACGCACTTAAGCGGACGATGTGGAAAGGAAGCCATCTTGCCCGACTCGCGCGCCGCGACAGGAGGGGAGGAGCGCCTTATCCCAGCAGTCAGGGCCGCGCTCGCGAGGAGGATGGCAGCCGCGGGCTTCAGCGGTAGTGAGACCGCAGCCTCGCTCAGGGTCACCCGGGCGGCGGTCACCCAATACCTGAAGAGCACCAGAGGGAAGAAGGGCGGCCACCCGAGCATCGAGCGCCTCGTCGAACCGCTCGCGGAGAAGCTCATCGAGCGGGCCAAGGCCGGTCTCGGGCCGGTCGAGACCGTCGAACTGGTCGAAGTGGCCCACCAGGTGATGGTAGTCGAGGCGGGCCGCGGAATCGTCGCGAGCGTTCCCGAGAGCGGCGACCGGGGGACGTCGCTCGCGCTGTTGAGGGAGAGGCTCAAGCTGGAGCTCTCCGCCGCGGAGCGGTACCTTGAGCTCGCCAACAGGACGCCTGACGACCACACGAAGCTGTTGCTGCGCATGATCGCGTCCGACAGCATAAGGCACAGCGACGTGGTGTCGCAGGTGATATCCTGGCTGGAGTCTGGAGGGGGAAGGAGGTTCGAGCTCCCTTCGGGCGAGGTCCTCCAGAGCATCCTCGCCCTGGAAGACTCCGCGAAGGAGGCAAGCCTCCGAGAGACGGTGAGGGTAGACCACCCCGTCGCATCCCTCCTGCTCGAGTGGATTGACGCAGACGAAGCCAAGCATGCGAAGATGGTCGCTAGGATGCTCGCACTGGGGCGCTCCAAGGGCCGGAACCCCTCGCCGCCGAAGGCTCCTCCCGCCTAGCTCACGGTCCTGGTCGGGCTCGCCGGCGTTAGGTCCTAGGATGTCTCAGAAGGCGGCGCGTGAGCCGAGCTGTTTGTCTTCGAGAATGAAGTAGAAGTAGACCGTCATCTGGAAGAGGACGGATGCCACGAACACCAGGGCGCCCCCTCCTGCGAACCAGATCAGGAGCCCCGCCATCATCACCGTGTATGCCAGGATGAGGCAGGCGATGTACGTCGTCGTCCCCCTTGTAAGGTGCGGGGTCTTCCTCAGGTAGTACAAGGAGTAGAGGAAGACGCCGGCCATGATCGCGCTGCTGACCAAGAACGAGACGTCTGCCCACGCCTGGTTCTCAATCGCCGTCGGGGCGAGGAACATCATGAGTGGCTGGGCGCCTACGATCTTGCCCATGCCTCCTGCAAACCTCTTTCGCATGGCCGCGAAGGTCAGCGCCATCTCCCCGGCCATGGTAAAGACGAACCAGTATGACGAGGAAGACTCGACGAGTGCAGAGTAGACCGCGGTCCACCCGCCGGCCGCCCTGAGCGACCCGCTTAGGATCTCAAAGGCCCATGCCATGAACACCTCCGAGGTCAGGACGAAGACGATGACGCTCGCGGCGACGGCCGTCCTGGCCCTGATGCCCCTCCACGGTCGATACTCGCCGAGGTCCCTGTTCCCAAAGAAGATGGTCACCGCCAGAGGGACGAGGAAGACACTCATGGACACCATGTTGAACGCTGCAAGGATCCACAGGACTGTCAGTCCAGGGTAGTACACGTAGATCACGACGCTCAGAAACATCACCGCCATCATGGAGAACAAGAGGAGGACGACGCTGGCATCGCTCAGCGTGGACACCGTCGACCCGCGCCTCAGCAGCAGAGCTGTGAAGACCGCCATCGACGCGGCGATGACCCAGAGGAGAATCGGTTCCAAGTCGACTTAGCTGTGGCAGAGCCGCTGAAGAGCCTCGTATTTCATCCTAGTGCGACGCGCCGGAGCACGGCGGTCGGAAACACATATCAACGAATTTCCCCACCAAGGGGGCGGGTGCGTCCTCGATGACTCGCCAGCGGAGGTAGAAATTGGACCTTCCAATCCTTTGGCTGTCCGCGGCAGGCATGGCTGTCATCACGGCGTGGCTGCTGCAGCGCGGGTCGAAGATGAAGACTCTGACCGACGCGGGCATCGTGCTCTTCCTCCTCGCGATGATGGCCTCGATGTTCGTCAGCGCGGTCGTCTATCTCTACTACCCGTCGTTCGTCGCGCTCTTCGCTCTGGTCGCCCTGAACATGGTCGGGATGGGCGTCGGCATAGTCCCGATATTCGTGGCCCTCACCAAGGGCGACAAGCAGCTTGACGAGACGAGGGTAGGCCGCAGGGTCTCCTCGCGGGCCATAGTCGTCGCCACGATCGTCGCCCTCGCCCTCCTCTCCGAGGCATTCATGGGGTGGACCTTCGCCATCATCAGCGGGGCAGCCTCGACGACGTCCGAGAGCGCCCTCTCCGCGCTCGTCTACTCGATGAGCACATACTGGTTCATCTTCACGATGGCGGGCGAAATGGCAGTGACCCTGTATCTCGTAGGCAGGAACTTCCCTACGATCTTCCGATGGCTAGTAGCGATTCAGATCTTCGTGATGGTCCTCTCTCCGACCGCGCTCGCGAGCCCTGCCTGGTCGACCGAGACCCTAATCGGCAACAGCGCCGTGATGATAGTCGCGGTAATCGTCGTACTGGAGTTTCTCTTCAGGAACAGGACGCCCGCCTCCGGCGCGTCAAACTACATGCTCCGACTCATCGGCGCCTACGCACTCATGATGGCGGGGCTCTTCCTCTGGCTCTTGAACGGCGACGTCTGGCTCTTCGTCCTGTCCGTAGTCGCGGAGATGACGATCTACTTCGGCATCGTCCTTAACGAGAAGAGCCTCACCTCGCCCCCTCTGGTGAACTGGCAGACTAGCCCGGTATGGGCGTTCTGCCTGCTCGGAGGCATATTCATCGCAGAGTTCTTCATGGGAGGCGTCCTCGACATCATAGCCAGCGGGACGAGCTACTTCACGACCCTCCCGTTCGTCGCGCTCAGCGGGTCGGTCCTGACGGTCCTGGGGGCGTCCCTGTACGACTTCGTCATCGCCGTGGGGAGCATAACGGCCTCGACCTGGTTCCTCGTCATGATGGGGATCGAAATGGGGGCGCTGGTCGTGTTCAAGATCAAGTACGCGCGCGAAACCGAGACGAAGATGAGGCTGGTGCTGATGCTCGCAGCCTACGCGATATACGCCGTCTGGCTTCCTGCCTTCGTCTTCTCGGCCGACCTCGCCAACGTCCCCTGGATAGGCTGGAGCATGGGGATCGGGACCGCGGGCGCCCTCAGCCCCGGCATCCCTCTCCTGGCGCTGGTGTTGACATACGTCATCTCAGGCGGCATATCCTTCCTCTTCGGCTCGAGGAACGTCTGTTCGATCCTCTGCACGGCCGCGCCGATGTATCAAGGGACGACGTATGACGCCATGAGCTCGTTCAACAGGACGTCGACCATAGGGCGGCACAACCTGACGAGCAAGGCGCCCGACAGCTTCAGGATCGTGTCCGCACTGGTCTGGGTCTCGCTCTTGGGCAGCGCCGCGCTGTCCTATCTCACGTCCATCGGAGTGATCAACGTCGCGTTCTTCGGCGAAGACATAAGCTACTTCTTCTACTCGTTCTACTTCAGCCTCCTCTGGTACCTCATCTGGATACTCACCCCGTTCGTGGGGTCCTACGGCTGCGTCACCACCGGGATGTGCGGCTGGGGAACGTTCAACGGACTCGTGTCAAGGCTCGGCATGTTCCGCCTCAAGGTCAAGGACAACGACACGTGCGTGAAGTGCGAGACGAAGGACTGCGCCAAGGTCTGCCCGACGGGGCAGACCGACCTCCCCGGACAGTTCATCGACACTGGCGAGTTCAGGAGCTTCAAGTGCATCGGGGTCGGCGACTGCGTCACCGCGTGCCCGTACGAGAACATCTACTTCTTCGACGTGAGGAACTGGGTCCGGACGAAGCTCCACAAGACCCTTCCCCCCATGAAGACGCCCGTCAAGCAGAGCGTCTCCGCCCCCCTGGACCTCAGGCTGCTCAAAGACTCGGGCTGAGCGCGCCGGCGTCTGCCGCCGACCGCGCCTGTCGGGCCGGCTGGGCGATGGCGGAGACGATGCGTTCCACGGACCGGAGGTTCAGGTACAGCAGCGCGACCGCGAACGGCGGAAAGAGGAAGTACGTGGCGTCGTAAAGCCACAGGGAGGAGCCGATGGGGATCACCGAAGGGGCGGAGAAGACCAGCAGTATGGGGATGCTCAGGCAGCACGAGGCGCCGAGCGCTATCCCCAGGGCAGGGAGGAGCACCACCGCCCTGGACCTCAGCCCCGCGGAGCACGCCCTCCCGAGCTCGCGCGTCCTCCCGATGTTGGCGACGATGAGGATCGCTATCAGGACCGCGATCCCCATGCTGTAGAAGCTCAGGGCGAGGTCGAAGACGGGAGGAACGGTCACGGTCACCCAGGGGTTGAACCAGAGCGCCCAGAGGGCGTTGAGCAGGGTGGCCGGGGCGAAGACAGAAGTGGTCACATACGCGCTGAATGCCCCCGACGAGAAGGGCCTGCCGAAGAAGGAGACCAGTATGCCCTCGAGCATGAACCCGTACAGCACCGTGTGCAGGACGAGGTAGAGCACGAAGACGCCCGCGCCGAACGCGGTCTTGACGTGCCTGAGGAAGGCCTTCCACGCGCTGTGGAGAGGGTAGCTGAGCAGCAGGAAGGAGACCGCGTACCAGAATAGCGCCGGGGCCAGAAGCTCGGCAGGGTTCGGGGACGCCGAACCCCAGAGGTATGCGAAGAACGAGGTCAGGACGGCCAGGCCGATGAACACCGCTCCGTGAGCCGGCGGGACCTTGCTCCCGCCCGGGCGCCTGCCTGTCCGGTCGTCCAATCCGTCGTCTTCACCGCCCTGAACTACGATAAACCTTTGGCCGCGACGTCGGGCCTCCCGAATGGCTTATCACGCCCGGAGTCTTCCAGTCCCTCGATGAGCCAGAGGAGCAGGAGCGCCATGACCCTGACCGTCCTCACCATTGTAGGAGTCCTCGCCTCAACGTCCGTCTTGGTAGGAGGCCTGAGCAGCAGCAGGGGCGCGCTCGTCTTGCCAGCCGTCGACCTCCCTCCCGGATGCTCCAGGCCGGTGGGAGGGTTCCTCGTGGTCATGAGCAAGTATGGATACAACGACAGCGTGCTGGAGGGCGCCGGTCCCTCGAAGGCATGGCCCGTCATAACGGTCCCGCAGGGGACCGTGGTCAACATCACCGTCTGCAACGCGGATCCCACCGAGGCACACGGCTTCCAGGTCAGCCACTACTACGACAGCAAGATCGTCGCCGTGGCCCCTGGCCAGGTGATCAGCATCTCGTTCGTGGCCGACAAGGCGGGGACCTTCCAGATCTACTGCCAGATCTGGTGCGCCATCCATCTTTTCATGCAGTACGGCCAGCTGCGCGTCACGCCGGCCGGCGCGCCCTGAAGGCTTCCAACGCTTAAGTGGCCCACCCCGCGGGAAGGGACGAAGTTGCGAGCTCAACTGGGCAGGA
>JASHUU010000063.1 GCA_030039795.1 Nitrososphaerales archaeon
GCCATCACGGGGATATACGGCTCAAGGCGATTCCAGATAGCGTCAACGCCATACCAGTAGTCGTCAACCTTCCTGAGAATCCCTTGCCTTCCGAGTTCGTCGAAGATTAGGGGCAACCGAAGGTCTGAGTAGGTTCTGCTATACCACTTGTGATAGAGCGCTATCAGCGATTCTTCCCTGCGGTAGAGCATCCTTCCGGCTTGGACTGACGGGGCATAGTAGCAAGTGGCCGCGTGTAGGTATGTCTCGAAGCGCCATACCTTGAACACTTGGCGGATGGTGGTGTAGTAGTTCTTCATGATGTAGGCCACCGTATGGTTGATGAACGCGTCAGGCCCGGTCGGAAGGGCTTCCTGCTCAAGCGAAGTGAACAGCGTGGAGTATGTGAACCCGGATTCCGTGGGCTTGAACAGTTTGATGTCAACCAAGAACTGAGCCCACCTTTCCGCGATGTTGGCACGCTTGAGTTCTTCCCGTGTGACTTCATGCTTCCCCTTGCGAGCAAGGGTTCTAAGCAAGAGAGTAATCGGCGAAATTGCTTCCTTGAGAACTTGGAGGCTCGCCAATTCCTCAGCCGAGGACTCAAGGACGATTTCTTGTGCTCTCTCTTGCCACTGCCGAAGCCGGGACTCCAGATGTTGGATTAGTTCGGCTCTCGGCGTTGCCTTAAGCTGGTTGTCATCGGTCAAGATGATTTCGCCGAGTTCTCTTAGCTCAAGGAACTTGATGAACGACTCGTGGTTAGAGTCGTCGTGAATCCTGCGGGGATAGTCAGACCAAAGCTCCGCTGTCCACACACGGTTTGCTATGTCGTGGATTGGCTCGGTGACGGTGATTGCGTCCCCGTAGTTCCGATTAGCATACCGTCTAATCGCTCTCACGGGTTCGCTCATCATGAGTCCTCAAGCCTCCTTTGTGATGCTCTTAACCTAACGTGGGCCCGAATAAGGATTCTGTCGCCCGTCCTCCACGCATTCATGAAATCCTCCACGGTCTGTTCTCCGGGTTCGTCAGGGTCGGGGTCATTGACATAAACCCGCAAGTCAACGGTAGTCGCACCTTTCACTACTATTACGTGATGCAGAGGGGACGCGCGGTTCTGCTTGATCCAGACGATTACAGGGTTCGTATTGGTGAGTTCGGCCTCTATGTCGGAGAACTCTGCGTAGTCTTCCCATTCAAAGACCAATTCGTGCTGTTCTCCTCTCAGGTATTGGTTGATGCCGATGACTCCCTCCAAGGGCGTTCCTTCCTTCTCATAGCCTATCGCCCTCTTGATTATCTCGACATCAGGGTTAGGCAAGTCCGGATACTTCCTGTGGTAGAACTCGACTATCATCTTGATGCACGCCCAGACGCATCCTGTGTCGTCATCGCCTTGGCTGACGTATGGAACGTCGATCCCCGGCAATCCGCACGACGCGCCAACCCGGTTGTTATATCCGTTGAGCTTCGTCTCATGCTGTCGTGCCCCGAGTTGCACCGGGAGAACTCAATGCCCCGACTCCGCACCAGCACTGGGGCGGGCGCGAGAGGGCGGCCCAGATCGCTCGAAACCTTATTATCGTCTTTCCCGGTTTGCGGGCCGATTTGTCCCAGCCGCCCGGCTCGACCGCAGAAATAATCTCCCGCAGGGAGAGGGACTACCTGCTCGCGAAGACGAAGGTGAAGATGAGGACGTCGCTCGAGAACATAGAGCTCGGCGACTACAGCATAGCCAGTTTCAACGAGGGACAGGTGGTGGAGGTCCCGAGGTGGATAGGCGAAGAGCTTGTCGCGCTGAAGCTCGCCGAGCCGCAGGAGGAGCAGTTCGAGGGCGAGGTGTACAGGGCGCTGAGCAGGGAGAAGATGATGGGGCCGCTGCAGCTCCCGCCTCTGCCCGGGGAGTTCTACATGAGGATGAGGCGGAGGCTCTCCGTCCTCGAGTCTGAGGTGTCGGGAGGGGCGGTGAAGAGGGAGGACCTCGACAGGCTCAGGTCCAGCTGCTACGACCTTGTAGGCATGAGGCTGAGCAAGCTCCTCTCGCTCTCCAGCTCTTCTTCGCCGTCGGATGCGCTGTCGGACAAGCTCACCCCGGAGGAGGCCGCCTTCTTCTCGCTCTCCCAGTCACTCTCTCGCGAGTGGAAGGACGCGCTCCTAGGGGCGGGCAAGTAAAATGGCGGCTCTCGCGAGCGGCAAGCTCTCCGACATGCTGGAGGACTTCCTGAAGTCCGTGACCGACAGGGCCGGGAACCAGGTGTACCGCGCGAAGATATCCCAGATGATCTCGAGCGAGAGCAAATCCCTCACCGTCGACTTCGGCGACCTCCTGAAGTACAACAGCGACCTGGCCAGCAAGGTCCTCCTCGAGCCGGACTCTACCCTCGCCTCCTTCAAGGTGGCCGCCTTCGAGACGATGAGGAGCGAGAACGCGCTCTACGCAGACAGGATCAAGCGAGAGCTCGTCGTGAGGATCAGGGGGATTCCCGACCTGGTGCCCCTGAGGAAGGTGGACACCTCGTACCTTGACCGGATGCTCGCGGTGTCAGGGATGGTGGTGAGGACCTCGGAGCTGAGGCCGCTCATGACGTCCGCGGCGTGGGTCTGTCCGAGCGGGCACACGACGTTCGAGGAGCAGGACGACCTGATGCTGAAGCGCCCGCCCCAGTGCGAAGTCTGCGGGGAGGCGAAGAACTTCGAGCTCGACAGGAAGCACAGCAGGTTCATCGACTTCCAGATCCTCAGGGTCCAGGAGCTCCCCGAGGAGCTGCCTCCGGGGCAGCTGCCGCAGTTCTTCGACGTCAACTCCGAAGGGGACCTCGTGAACACGGCGAGGCCGGGGGACAGGGTCGTCCTCAGCGGGATAGTCAGGGCGGTCCCGGACTACACCCTGGGCCAGGTGAGGACCAGGCTATTCAGGTCGCAGATCGACTGCAACCAAGTCGAGGTGAAGGGGAAGGAGCAGGAGCAGGTCCAGGTGACCAAGGAGGATGAGGCGATGATCAGGAGCATCGCCAAGGGCCCTGACGCCTACGAGAAGCTCGTCCAGTCGATAGCGCCTGTCATTCTCGGGCACCAGGCCGAAAAGGAGGCGATACTCCTGCTGCTCGCGGGAGGCGGCGCGACGCTCCTGCCCGACGGGACCAAGCTGAGAGGCGATCTGAATATTTTGTTCGTGGGTGACCCTGGGACCGGGAAATCTGAGATGCTGAAGTTCGCGTCTCAGGTGGCCACGAGGGGCTTGTACGCCTCCGGCCGGGGGACGACCGCGGCCGGGCTGTCCGCCGCCGTGATCAGGGAGAAGAACGTGCTCATGCTGGAGGCAGGAGTCGTGGTTTTGGCCGATCTCGGGATCGCCTGTATCGACGAGTTCGAGAAGATGAAGCCGGAGGACAGGACGGCGCTGCATGAGATGATGGAACAACAGACAGTGACGATAGCCAAGGGAGGCATCTACGCGACCCTCAACGCAAGGACCGCGATCCTCGCGGCGTGCAACCCCGTACTCGGCAGGTACAACCCCTTCCAGAACCTGACGGAGAACATAGAGAACCTCCCCATCCCGCTGCTGACGAGGTTCGACCTCATCTTCGTCATCAAGGACCAGCCGACGCCGGCCGACGACGAGAAGCTCGCGTCCCACATACTGTCAGTGCACGCGAAGAGGTCGTACATCTCCCCTCCGCCGATCGAGTTCTCCCTCCTGAAGAAGTACATCGCGTATGCGAAGAGGCTGACGCCCAACCTGACGCCTGAGGCGATGGAGAGGATCAAGGACTACTACATGCAGCTGAGGAGGAGCAGCGCGGAGGGGCAGATCCCGCCCACGCCCAGGACCCTCGAGGCGCTGATCCGAATCGCAACGGCAAGGGCGAGGGTGGTGCTCAGGGACGAGGTCAAAGAGGAGGACGCGCTGGAGGCTATAGCCCTGATGAACAAGATGGTCGAGGACGTACTCACGGACGTGGCGACCAAGAAGGCGGACTTCGGGATCCCCCTGGGGAAGCCTGCGGGCGAGACGAAGAACCTGAGGACGGCGATGGAGGTGTTCAGGGCCCTCGAGGGGCCGGACAAGAAGCCGGTCGAGCGGAGGATCCTGAAGGAGGAGCTGGTGAAGACGAAGTTCTCTGAAGAAGAAGCGGACAAGATGATCAGGACGATGTTCAGGGAGGGCCTGGTCTACGAGTCGAAGCCCGGGTTCATCCGAAGGCTCGGGAGCTAGCTTCGGGGCCGGCAGTTGAAGATCGAGGAAGCCGGCCTGGCGCAGGAGCTCTGCGACTTCATCAGGGAGAAGGGCATAGTCGAGCTCTACCCTCCTCAGGAGGCCGCGGTGAAGGCCGGGCTGCTGGAGGGGAAGAGCCTGGTGGTCTCGAGCCCCACCGCGTCCGGGAAGACGTTGATCGCCATGGTCGCGGCGTACGCGAAGGCGAAGGCGGGGCGGAAGGTGGTGTACCTGGCGCCTCTCAGGGCGCTCGCGTCGGAGAAGTACGGCGAGTTCTCGGAGCTCGCTCGCTTCGGGATCAGGACGGCGATCTCGACGGGCGACTACGACTCGAGCGGGGAGTCGCTCGGGAAGGCCGACGTGATCGTGCTCACGAACGAGAGGTTCGACTCCATCATGAGGCACAGGGTGGCCTGGATCGAGTCTGTGGGGCTCTTCGTCGCGGACGAGGTCCACCTTGCGGGGAACGACTCGAGGGGGCCGACGCTCGAGATGATGCTCACGAGGGTCATGCACATGGGGCTGGACGCACAGATCCTCTCGCTCTCGGCCACGATAAGCAACGCCCCGGAGGTGGCCGAGTGGCTCGGGTCGGGCCTGGTCCAGACGGACTGGAGGCCGGTCCCTCTGAAGGAGGGCGTCTACGACTATGGCAGGGTGATGTTCGACGACGGAGAGGAGAGGAGCATACCGAGGACGGCCTACGGCCCGCCCGTGGAGGTGGCCATGGACACACTCAGGGAGGGAGGGCAGGCGCTCGTCTTCGCGAACACGAGGAGGAGGGCGGTGAGCCTGGCGACGAGGGCGGCGGAGCTGTCGCAGAGGTTCCTGAGCCTGGAGGAGAGGAAGGCCGCCTCGGAGGCCTCGAGGAGGATACTCGCGTCGGGCGAGGAGACGTCGCTGAGCAGGCTCCTTGCGGAGATAGTCGGCAAAGGCGCGGCGTTCCACCACGCGGGACTGGAGCCGGAGCACAGGAAGATCGTCGAAGACTACTACAGGGCCCGGGCGATCAAGGTGCTGGCGGCCACGCCCACGCTCGCGCAGGGGGTGAACATACCGGCGAGGAGGGTGGTCATAGCTGACGTCACCAGGTACGACGCGGAGCAGGGAGGGAACGCCGGGATATCGGTCTTGGAGTACAGGCAGATGGCCGGGAGGGCGGGCAGGCCGCAGTACGACGCGAAGGGCGAGACTGTCATCATCCCCCCTCCTTCGCAGCCGGCGTCGGAGCTGCTCGAGCACTACGCGAACCAGCCTCCCGAGCCCATCGAGTCTAGGCTGTCGGGGGAGGGCGCCATGAGGTTCCACACGCTCGCGACAGTCGCGACTTCGTCCGGCATCTCGAAGGGCGGGATAGACTCGCTCTTCGGGAGGACGCTGCTGGCCAGGAGGACAGGTGAGGGCGAGATGAGGAAGCTGACAGAAGGGGCGCTGGGATACCTCCTCGGCGAGAGGCTGGTGGAGTCACATGGGGACCTGTTCTACCCGACGGACTTTGGGAGGCGCGTGTCCATCCTCTACGTGGACCCCGCCACAGGCGTGGCGTTCAGGGAGGCGGTCAGGAAGGCGGAGGAGGGAAGGGACTACACCACGGGGCTGCTGAGGGTGGTCGCCGAGACGCCGGACTTCGAGCCGAAGTTCCCCCTCAGGTCGAAGGACTACGAGCAGGCGATGGCGTACCTCGAGGAGCACGCGTCCGAGATGATAAGGCGCCCGACCACGAGGGAGTTCTCCGAGTACGACAGGGTGCTCCAAGGCATGAGGACGGTGATGGCGCTCGGCGGGTGGATCGACGAGTGGACAGAGGACCAGCTCCTGTCCAGGCTGGGGGTCGAGCCCGGGGACCTCCACAGGGCGGTCGACAACGCGGACTGGCTCCTCCATGCCCTGACGGAGGTGGCGAGGCTCTTCGCGCGGCAGGACATCGCGGGGCAGGCGGACCTGCTGCGGAGGAGGGTGGAGAGCGGGGTGGGCCGGGAGCTCGTCGAGCTGACCTCGTTGCAGGGAGTGGGGAGGGTGAGGGCCAGGGCGCTGTACGCGGCAGGGTTCAGGACGCTGGAGGACCTCAAGGAGGCTCCGGCGGACAGGCTCGCGGCCGTAGGGAAGGTGGGGGCCGCGGTCGCGAGGAGGATCAAGGAGCAGGTCTCTAGGCGTTGATGAGGTACGGGAAGTCCTTCGAGGCCGCCGCCGGGGAGCTGGCCAGGGCGATAGAAGGCTCGGTCGTCGAGGCGACGAGGGACCGGCGCAGGGTGGCCGTGTCCTTTTCTGGAGGGGTGGACAGCTCGATCCTGGCCACGTGCGCGAAGAGGTCCACCCAGGTAGTGGCGTGCGGCGCCTGGTCCTCCGAGTCCGCGGACGAGCGCACGGTAGCGGAGGCAGCCCGCGAGATAGGGGTCGAGCTCGTGGGGACGAGGCTGGAGGGGGCCTCCGTGAGGAGGGCGCTCGGGCGCATGAGCCTCCCGTTCGAGGCCTCGCCCATGGACAGGGCCCTGTGGTGCCTCTATTACATCGTGTCGGAGAGCGCGGCGGCCTCGGGCGCGGAGGAGATACTCCTTGGGCAGCTCGCCGACGAGCTCTTCGGAGGATACGCGAAGTACCAGAGGGCTTTCGAGGCAGACCGAGAGAAGGCGGACGAGATGATGAGGCGCGACGTGGCCGGCTTCAGGGAGAGGGGGAGGCTGAGGGACGTGGCCGCCTGCGGGGTGTGGCTGCCTCCGAGGTTCCCTTTCGAGGCTCCTGGCGTCGTCGAGCTCGGGCTGGCGCTGCCGGCGGCATACAAGTTCAGGGGCGGCGCGAGGAAGGCGGTGCTGAGGAGGGCGGCTGTCCTGCTCGGGGTCCCCGAGAGGCTCGCGATGGCGCCGAAGAAGGCCGCCCAGTACAGCTCGGGGATACAGAAGCTGCTCCGATAGGAACCACGCTTTATAATCGGGCGTCCGGGAGCCGGGGCGATGATGCCGACGCCGCAACCCAAGGGGAAGCTCGTAGGGTTCAAGCCTCTGCAGGAGAGGTTCAGCTACTACGCGCTGGACGACGGGACGGTCCTGGGGATCAAGCCCGCGGTGGTCAAGATCTACAGGCTGCAGAACCCCGACAACAGCCCTGCCTTCTCTCCGGACGGCACGCCGGCCTACTTCTACCAGACGCAGAACATCACGCAGGTGCTGACGCCCGAGGAGTATAGGTCGCTGAAAGGCGACGACATCTCTCAATGAGAGAGAAGCCAAAGGCTTACACCTCAGCCGAAGACTCTGCTCTCCTCAGGAGGTCGCTGGAAGGTTTCAAGGGAGCGGCTTTCCTCGAGGTCGGCGCGGGCAACGCGGGAACGCTCGTAGGGCTGAGCGGCAGGTTCGGGACGACCGTGGGGACGGACATCGTGAGGCCGGAGATGGACGACTGGAAGGCGAAGGCTAGCTATGTCCTCTGCGACCGCGCTTCGTGCTTCCGCGGGTCAAGCTTCGACCTCGTGGCATTCAACCCGCCGTACCTTCGTGGCGGGGCGTCCGACGCCGCGGTCGAAGGGGGGAGGGAGCTCGAGGTGCCCCTGCGCTTCCTCAGGGAGGCCCTGAGGGTGGTGAAGCCGGTCGGCAGGGTCGTCTTTCTGCTGAACGACGAGTCCGAGCTGCCTGTCTTCTCCAAAGAGTGCGCGAAGGCCGGGTTCGCGCTGCGCAAGCTCGTCTCGGAGCGAGTCTTTTTCGAAGAAATCGCCGTCTACGAGGCCGTTCCTCTGAAAGAGGGAGAGGAAGACCGGGACGGCACCGGAGCCCAGATGCACTCATCATGAGGGCCCTTGGCCCAGCGTCGGACGAAAGACAGCCGATGCTGGCCCTGACGGGCTCTCGCGGGCGAGGATCGCGCTATGCTGGCGCGCACTCTTTGTGGTACGACTTCTTGCTGAAGAAGCCGCCCTTCTTTACTTCCTGCCCGGCTGGTATCTCCTTTCCGCACTTCGCACACATTGCCATGCTATCGAATTCCTCGGCACCATCCTCGGAATGGCTGTATTAAGCGTAACCATACAAAGGAGGGAAGGAGCCTCTCTCCTTCGAGAGGCCCCGCTCCGGAAGTATACCTTTTTACGGGGGCGCAAAGCGTCGCTCAAGTGTGAACTGCCCCAACTGTGGCGCGCAGCTTCCTGACGACGCGGCGTTCTGTTACAAGTGCGGGAACAAGACGAACCAGTCGGGCGGGGGTCAGCAGGGCCAGCCCAAGGGCGCGGGAGGTGCGGCACAGAAGCAGGAGCAGGTGATCGCCCCGTCGGGGGTGACTTCGATGAAGTGCCCGAGCTGCGGCGCGCCGATCTCGCCGAAGTTCGGAGAGATGGTCATCACGTGCGAGTATTGTGGGAGCGGGGTCACCCTTGGCACGCAGGGGTGGACAGGCATCCAGAAGCAGACGATGCTCCCTATCAAGGTGGCCACCATAGACCAGGTGAACGCCATCATCAAGCCTCTGATGGACAAGGGAATGCTTCACAGGCACCTGCAGGAGAGCTCCAAGCAAGAGGAGATGAGCCTCTCCTACGTGCCTTACTGGATCGTCAGCGTGTCGGCCCGGACGAGCGTCGTAGCGGCGAACCAGGCTGCCCAGATAGGGCAGGCGGCGACCACAGCGGCGCTGATGGGCGTGATACTCGGAGGGATGGGCGGCGGCTTTGGAGGCGGAGGGAGAGGAGGAGGCAGGAGGCGGGCGTTAGGACTCAGGGGGGCCGGCGGCGTCGGCCTGGCGTCGGGGTTCGCGCTCGGGAACTTCATGATGTTCGGCATGGGAGGGATGGGATATGGCGGGGGCGGCATGAAGAAGGCGGAACAGATGGATGCGAACTACAACTTCCCGGTCGTGGCGCTGAAGGCGCTCACGGAGTACCAGCCGAAGGACTACCAGTTCGACCTGGAAGGCAGGCAGCTCTTCGACATCACGAAGATCTCCAAGAGCGTGAAGGTGCTCAACGGGGACATCAGTGAGGAGGTCGCGAAGGCGCAGGCGAAGACGCTGGTGGACCAGCTGCAGTCGGAGAAGGCCCACGAGAAGTACCACATGATACAGCAGCTCACGACGCAGTCTGACGTAGGAGACGTGGAGCTGCTCCACTCTCCGATATGGTTCGCCAGGTACGACCACAAGGGGAAGAAGATTGTGCTCGTCATCGACGCCAACTCCGGACGAGTGATCAACAGCATGGGACTGAAGGATTGAAGAGACAAAAGTACAATACCCGGTCTCCGCGGTGCCTGCCGTAAGAAGGGGGAAGCGAGAGTGAAGGCGTCCAAAATCATCATCGTGATAATCGTGGTCGTGGTCATAGTCATAGCCGCGCTCGCGGCGCTGTCTCTGCTGGTGCCCTCCGGGCCTAGCAGCAAGGCGTGGAACACGGCGTACGGGTACCCCGTAGAGGTGGACGACGCCTTCGGGGTGGGAGGCCAGCAGTGCGGGAGCTCGGGCACCTATGTGTACTGCGTAGGAGGGGCGGACGCGGACGGCGGGCCGCGCAACACGGTGTACGCAGACACCCTTTCAAGCTCGGGCAACATCACCAACTGGATCGCGACGGCGGGCACCTACCCGGACAACATATACGCCCAGTCGTGCGTCACTTCTTCGGAGTATGTCTATTGCGTCGGGGGCAGCTACGACCCCGCGGGAGACGACGTGGCTTCGAGCTTCTACGCCCCGCTGCCGAGCGGAGGTCCGGTAGGGAACTGGACAGCCACGACGTCGTACCCGGTGCCGATCGACAGCGAGTCGTGCGTGGCGTCGTCGTCATACATCTACTGCGTGGCAGGAAACAACGAGACTGACGGCACCTACGCGGACTCGACCAACAGCAGCGCCGTCTACTTCGCTTCTCTCTCTTCCAACGGCATAGGCGCGTGGAAGCCTAGCACGCCTTACCCCTCGGACGTCCTCTACCCCACGTGCTTCTCGTCGGGAGGGTACATCTACTGCGTGGGGGGAGCGGACACCGCCGACAACGCGGTGAGCGCGGCCTACTACGCGCCGCTCACGTCCTCGGGTGTAGGGGCCTGGACGGCGACGACGTCGTACAAGGTCACCGCCAGCGGGCAATCCTGCGCCGTGTATTCGGGATACGTCTACTGCGTCGGCGGGGAGGGCGAGTCATCCTTCATCAGCGGCGTGTACTACGCGCCTCTGACGTCGGCCGGCATAGGGAGCTGGACCCAGGCGTCGAGCTATCCGCTGAGCGTGGAGACGACCTGCGTGGTCGCCTCGGGCAACCTGTACTGCGTCGGCGGGTTCAACAACGGCGGCGAGTACAACAACGTCTACTATGCCTCTTTGTCCGCGCTGACCACCGCCGCGACAACCTGAGCGCCCCGGCGTTTTGCCGAGACAGGATAGTCAGGCGTCAGTTTCACTCGCCCCCCTTCTTCGTCGTGTGGCTGGCCCGGGCGAAGGCCTTATACCGACAGACAGGGCTCACGGCTCTGTGACGCGGTTCGTGCTTGTCCCTGGCGCGTGGCTGGGGGCGTGGGCGTGGAAGGATGTGGTTCCGCTCCTGGAGAAGCAGGGGCACTCCGCGTACCCGGTCACGCTGACAGGCATGGGCGAGAGGGCCCACCTCGCCTCGAGGGAGGTAGGGATGGAGACCGCCGTCCAGGACGTCGTGAACGTCGTAAAGTACAACGAGGTTGAGGACTTCGTGCTCGCCGGACACAGCTTCGCGGGGAAGGTGGCTGCCGTAGTGGCGGACCGCCTGCATGAGAGCGTCAAGAAGGTGATATACGTCGACGCGTTCCGGCCGGAGAAGGTCAGGACGCCCCAGGGCGCGTTCAACCCTGCCGCCGAGTTCGGGCCGCCGCCTCAAGGCGGGTACGCGATCCCGCTCACAGAGCAGACTGTCGACAGGATCGGCAGGGATGTCGCGGGGTCGAGCCGAAGGCGGATGATGTCGCTGGCGACGCCGTGGCCGGTCAAGCTCGGCACGGACCCGATAACACTGACCCAGAGCTACGACGACGTGAAGGAGGCATACATCTTCTGCACCCAGAGCGGCGACCCTGTAGACGAGATCGTCGCCGGGAAGTGGGGGAAGCTGGACGGCCCATACAAGCTCATGGAGACGGGCCACTGGCCGATGATAACCAGGCCCGAAGAGCTGGCGAGCGACCTGGTCTCCTTGGCAAAGTGAGGGCGACCTGAGGCGAGTGCCGTAAGGGCCTGGCCCACCTGGTACCTTGAGGGAGTCGGAGATTTCTGAGCGGGCCCGGTGGGATTCGAACCCATGGTTTCTGAGGCGTTTGCACTTCAGCTCCGAAGGCTGACGCCTTAATCCGTGCTAGGCTACGGGCCCGAGGAACGACGACGCGCGTAGGTAATTAAGCCATAGAGCGGGCGATCGAAGTCTCGAGAGGAGGTTCGATCATGCCTCTGTCTGACACGATTGCCGTCACCAGGTCCGGCGGCGTGACGTCGAAGGCAGGGTTCGAGACGGGCACTCCTACCGGGGCCACCCTCCGGCGGCCGACCCGGACTACTTCGTCCGCGCCCCTCTCTTCGATGGTGACCTGTTCGTGAGTCCGCCTGAGGTCGAACGTCGAAGCAGGCGCCGCGGGGTAGAACGGCACCCGGTGCCTGCTCGCGAGGACAGCCTCCTGATACGTCCCTATCTTGTTGAAGACGTACCCGTCCTTGGTGACCCTGTCGGCCCCTACCACGACCTTGTCTACAAGTCCGAGGCTCATCATGTGGCCCACGGCCGTGTCCGCGATCAGCCTGCAGTCTATCCCGTCTGTGACCAGCTCGAAGGCGGTCAGCCGAGCCCCCTGCAGCGCCGGTCTGGTCTCGGGGACGAGGACCTTCACCATCTTGCCCTCTTCGACCGCGGCCCTTACGACGCCGAGCGCGGTGCCGTAGCCCACAGTCGCGAGCGACCCTGCGTTGCACTGCGTGAGCACCGTGTCTCCGTCCTCGATCAGGTGGGCCCCCGCCCTTCCTAGCCTCTTGTTCGCCGCCACGTCCTCCTCTTCCATCGCCTTGGCTTCGGACGCCGCCCTCTCCTTGGCGTCCCCGACGGACGTCGCCGCGAGCGTGGCACGAAGGACCCTGTCGACTCCCCAGAAAAGGTTGACCGCCGTCGGGCGCGTCGACTTCAGCAGCGCGGCCTTCGTCTGAAGGCCCTTCGCCAGTTCGGCCATCGTCGTGGCCTTCGAGTTGACCGCTGCGAGCGCCAGCCCCATCCCTGCGGCGACCCCTATGGCGGGCGCTCCCCTTACCACCATCGTCTTGATCGCAGAGGCCACCTCCTCCGGCGTGGAGAGGGCGACGTAGACGAGCTTAGCCGGGAGCGCGGTCTGGTCGATCATCCTCACCCTCCTCCCTTCCCATGTGACCGTCCTCGTGGTGAAGAAGTCTGTCAATCACGCCAAGAAAGGCGGCTCGGGCTCTAAAGCGTTTCTTGCTGCACGTCGAACCTTCAAATAGACTCCTGGAGCGGAACCCGTGGGTTTCATGGAGACCACCCCGGACGCGGAGCAGGCCAGGCCGTTCTCGGCGGTCATCTCCGGGGGCGCGGTGTCCGTCGTAGACCGAGACAGGTTCGGCGAGCTGGAAGGGGCAGGGTATGGGACGAAGGACGAGGACGGCCTCACGCTGAGAGACTACGAGACGCTCTACCTGCTCTACTCCAAGAAGCTTGAGCTGCGGGACGGGGAAGGCAAGGCGGTCGGGTTCTCGGCTCTCGCGGAGGCTGCGCAGAAGCGCGCGGGGGACTCCTGGACGAAGTTCGTCATATACCGCGACCTCAGGAGCAGAGGGTACGTGGTGCGTGAGGGGTTCGGCTTCGGGACCGACCTGAGGGTGTACGAGAGGGGCGACTACCCCAAGAAGGCTGCGAAGTACGTGGTCTTCGCCTTGGACGAAGGGATAGAGAAGAGCGTGGCCGAGCTCCAAAAGTCAGTCAGGGAGATGGCGAAGATGGGAAAGGAGGCGATCATAGCGGTGATAGAGAGGAGAGGCGAGGTGATCTACTACAAGGTAAGCAGGGCAAGGTTCTGAGCCGGTTGAACGCGAGAGCGTACTTCGCGCTGGTCAGGCCCGTCAACTGCGCGATGATCGGGTTCGCGGTGGTCATCGGCTTCTTCGTGTCGAGGCCCTCGGTGGCGTCTCTCTCCTGGCTCCAGGTCGGGCTCGGGTTTCTGACGGGCTTCTTCGTGTGCGCGTACTCGATGGTCGTGAACGACGCCTACGACGTCGAGGTCGACAAGGTGAACAGGCCGGAGAGGCCCATCCCCAGCGGAGAGGTTTCGCTGGGCTCCGCGTACCGGTTCGCGATGGCGCTCCTGCTCGCCGGGCTCGCGTGCTCGGCGCTCAGCCTGAACCTCGGCGCCCTCGTCATAGCGGCCGTCTACGCGCTCCTCTCGTGGATCTACAACGCTGCCGCCAAGAAGACGGGCCTTCCCGGGAACCTGATCGTCGCCTCGTCCCTGGCGATACCCTTCATCTATGGCGGGGTGGTCTCCGACGGGAGCTTCGCGGGGTCGCTGCTTCTGATGATGGCGCTCACCGCGTTCTTCTCGGGCGTGGGCAGGGAGGTGGTCAAGGCGATGGCGGACGTCGAGGGGGACGCGAAGAGAGGCGTCCGCTCGGTCGCCAGGAGCAGGGGACAGCGCGCGGCCGCGGCCGTGGGCGCTTCGTTCTTCCTGCTCGCCGTGCTGGCGAGCTGGGCGCCGCTCTTCGCCGGCATAGCGAACGGGCTCTACAGGTTCGGGGTGGCGGTCCCCGACGCGGTGTTCGTGTCGCTCGCCGCCGCGATCCTCGCGAAGCCGGACGCCGTCAGGGCCCACACCGTCAAGGGCTACGC
Source organism: Nitrososphaerales archaeon (assembly GCA_030039795.1). Taxonomy (GTDB): domain Archaea; phylum Thermoproteota; class Nitrososphaeria; order Nitrososphaerales; family Gagatemarchaeaceae; genus UBA183. Next base: position 14,019 of record JASHUU010000063.1, read on the forward strand.
CCTCCTCGGCATGACCTTGGGCCTCGTGGTGTTCATCGGAGGGGCTCTCTAGGTGTGGTCGGAGAAGTACAGGCCCGCGTCTCTGGGCGCGATGGCGGGGAGCTCCGAGGAAAGGGAGAGGCTCAGTCTCTGGCTCAAGAGATGGAAGCGCGGGACGAAGTCCGCGCTCCTGGTGGGCCCTCCCGGGACAGGCAAGACGACGACGGTGCACCTCGCAGCCAAGGAGCTCGGCCTGCAGCTGGTGGAGCTGAACGCGAGCGACGCAAGGACGAAAGATAAGCTGTCCAAGGCCATCGGAGAGCTGATGGCGAGCGCGTCGCTGTCAGGGTCGAGGTCGCTCATCTTCCTTGACGAGGTCGACGGGCTGTCGGGGCGCTCGGACTACGGCGCCATCGAGTACATCAAGGAGGCGGTGAAGAAGAGCGAGAGCCCGATCGTGATGGCTGCGAACGACCCCGAGTCCGACGAGGTCAGGAAGCTCGCGGGCGTGACGACGAGGTTCGACTTCAGGAAGCTTGACAGGGAGGCGGTCGAGGGACGGCTGGCCGAGATAGCGGAGAGCGAGGGAGCCCAACTGGGGGAGGGCGAGCTTGCGAGGATCTCGCAGGCCGCCGACGGCGACGTCAGGGTGGCGATCAACCTCCTGCAGTCAGGCGGGAGCGCGACGAAGGACGTTGAAGTCACCTCGCAGGAGTCGATCGACGCCTTCTTCGACGCGGCCGACGTAAGGGCGGCGCAGAAGGCGCTCAGGGCCTACCCCGGCCCTCCCAGAGACAAGATGCGGGACCTGTTCCACTCCGTGGTGAAGGCGAAGGTGCACGAGTCGAGGAAGGGCGACGCCCTGGAAGCCCTGTCGAGGGCAGACGTCATGATGGGCAGGATGGTCAGAGGGAGGGACTGGAGGCTGCTAAGGTACCTCGACTCCTTCCTGGCCGCGGAGCTGTGGACCGCTCTGGGGGACGGGGGAGCGAGGTTCGCCAGGGACCCGGTGCCGTGGATGATGCAGCTGAGGATATGGAACGACTCGAGGAAGATAAGGGATGTCGGCGCCCTGGTCGGCGGGCGGCTGGGGACGAGCCAGAGAGGCGCCGTCGTGGAGGACATGCCGTACATCCTGGCCATGTGCGCAGGGAGGGAGTTCAGGGACGCCTTCGTGGAGAGCCTCGGCCTGGAGGAGAACTACGCCGACTTCCTCGAGAAGGAGGCATTCAGGTCTGGCCGGGGCGCGCGCTAGGCCTGCGCGAACGCGGGCTCGCCTGCGGTCTTCCAGTCCTGCAGGAACCTTTCGAGGGCCGCGACGATCGGGCTGGCGCGCTCTACCCGGAAGATCCTGATCCTGTTGAACCTCTTCTCCGTGAGGAGTCCCGACCTCACGAGGTACTCGAGATGCCGGGCGGTGGAGGAGTGCGAGAGGCCTGCCCTCCTGGTGACCTCCGATATGTTGAGCTCGCCCGCGTCCATCATCACGGTCAGGACCTTGGTCCTGCCGTAGGACGACATCAGCCGTTCAAGCTCTAACGTCCGCCACCGTCCCCTTCTCGAGCTCTTCTATCAGCTCCTTCGCGGAGACCAGCGACAGCCCTATCAGCGTCGTCCTTCCTCGCATCCCCTTCCCAGAGAGCTGCGCCTCTATGATGCCCTTCCTGGCGAGCTCGTTGACGTCGCTCCACACCTGGGTGTGGTGGTTGGGATTGACGCCCATGCCCTCGCAGAGGGCGGAGTAGCTCTTCTCCACCTCTCCTATCGTGACGTAGCTCGCCTCGCCTTTCTTCAGGAGGGCAGAGACGGACAGCAGTATCAGCTTCTGGTGCCTGGACAGGTAGCTGAGCTCTTCCTTGCTGAACTGCGGAGGGAGCGACGCCTTGGCTGACCTGACGTGCTCCGGCAGGACTCTGGGAGACTCTGACGCGTCTGCGAGCTTGCCGGCCCTGTAGACCAGGTCCAAGGCGTAGCGCGCGTCGCCGAACTGGCCGGCTATGTCCGCGGCCAGCTGCGCGGTGCTTTCGTCGAGGCAGCCGTCGTTGAAGGCCTCTGTCCTCGAGGTTATGATGTCCATGAGCTGCTCGGATGCGTACGGCTCTAGCTTGATCTCGTTCCACTGCAGGGAGCTGAGAGTGCTGAGGTCGACGGCCTTCAGGTAGTCGGTGGTCTTCGAGATGAGTATCGAGGAGAAGACCTGGCGCCCCTGCGCTATCTCCCTCAGGCGCGTTATCGTGTAGAGCGCCGAGGGGTCGGCTGTTATCAGCGAGTCGACCTCGTCGAAGGCGATGACCAGATGGATCCGGTTGTTCTTCAGCTCCTCGACAAGCGCGGAGAGCAGCTCCTCGAAGGAGTACCCGCGGGACGGGTAGCTCTGTCCGAGGGACTTCAGCGCCTTGACCATGACCGCCTGCAGAGTCCTTTCGATCCTGCAGTTCACCTGAAGCATCTTGACGAGGTTGCCGTAGAGCGCCCCTTTCTTCTGCAGCGACTCGCCGAGCTTCTTAGCCAGCATGCTCTTCCCTGAGCCTATCGGGCCGGAGACGATCACGTTCTGGCTCGCCCTGGACGCGTTCTGGACCACGCCCTGGAAGTAGAGCTCGAGCATCTTGAACTGGGCGTCCCGGTGAGGGATCTGGTGGGGAAGATACTCCGGCAGGAGCATGCTTTCGTCCCTGAAGACAGAGCGCACATGGGCCATGAGAGGACGCTTTTTTGGGCCCTTCGTCTTATAACTTTGATTCTACGGGCCGTCGTATTTTCGCGAGAGGGTAGAGTGAAAGTGTTCCTCGACAGAAGCTGCTGCCGGCACGCGATACGCGAGCACGTGTAACGGATAAAGCAGGCGGGGCGAGCGCGGCCAGCCCATGAAGGCGGTCAGGTTCCACGGGCACGGGGGACCGGAGGTGCTCCGGTACGAGGAGGCGCCGGACCCGCGGCCCAACTCGGACGAGGCGCTGGTCAGGGTCAGGGCGTGCGCGCTCAACCACCTGGACATATGGGGGAGAGAAGGACTGCCGAACGTGGAGATACCCCTTCCCCACATATCAGGGAGCGACGTCTCCGGGACGGTCGAGTGGGTCCCTCCCGAGGAGAAGGACTTCAAGGCCGGCGACGAGGTGATAGTCAACCCTGGGATAGGGTGCGGGAAGTGCGAGAAGTGCCTCCTTGGAAGGGACGACCAGTGCAGGTTCTACACGATACTCGGGTACGGGGTCGACGGAGGATATGCGGAGCTGGTCAAGGTCCCCAGGACGGGCCTGGTGAAGAAGCCCGCCGGAATGTCATTCGAGGAGGCCGCCTCCTTCCCTCTGGTCTTCCTGACTGCGTATCACATGCTGGCGACGAAGGCTCGGGCGGGTCCGGGGGACGTCGTCCTGGTCGTGGCGGCGAGCTCAGGCGTGGGCTCGGCCGCTGTCCAGCTGGCCAAGCTCCTCGGGGCGGAGGTCATAGCCACGGCCGGGAGCGGGGAGAAGGCGGAGAAGGCGAGGAGCCTGGGCGCCGACTACGTCATAGACCACTACCGGCAGGACGTCCTGGAGGAGGTCAGGAGGATCACGGCGAAGCGTGGGGTGGACGTGGTCGTGGAGCACGTCGGGAAAGCTACGTGGGAGGGAAGCGTGAAGGCCCTGGCCAAGGGCGGGAGGCTGGTCATCTGCGGCGCGACCACCGGGGCCGAGGTGGGGACCGACCTCAGGTACGTGTACAACCGCGAGCTCACGATCTACGGCAGCTTCATGGCGAGCAAGGGCGAGCTCCTGAAGGTGACGGGCCTCTTCTCGCAGGGGAGGCTGGAGACCGTGGTGGACTCCGTCCTGCCTCTCGAGAAGGCGGCCGAGGCGCAGGAGAGGATGGAGAAGAGCCTGCACTTCGGGAAGATAGTGTTGAAGGTCTAGGGCAGTATCTCGTAGGAGTGCGTTATCTTTGCGGTCGGGGAGAGCGTCGCGCCGACGCTGCAGAACTTCTCCGTGCTGTCCTCGATGGCTTCTTCGACGTACTTCCTTTCGAGGTCCACGCCCTTCACGATGTACCTGATGTGGATGGAGGTCCAAGGCTTCGGGAGCCCGTGCTCGGGCCGCTCCCCAGTCAGCTCTATCCTTAGAGAAGTCAGACGCTGCTTCCTCTTCCCGAGTATGGCGACTATGTCCATGCCGGTGCAAGCCCCGAGCGATGTCAGAAGGGCGCGCATGGGGCTGATACCTCTCTGGAGCTGGTCGTTCGAGTCGTAGACCACAGTGTGGCCCGAGGTGTCGGTGCCCAGGAAGACGTTCCCCTCCGCCCACGTCACTTCCGCCAGCCAGGGAGCGTCAGCCGACTTCTATCACCACCGGCTTCGAGCTCTTCGAGACGGAGCCCTTCTCTATGAAGCTCCTTCGCCCCCACTTCGCCTTCGCCTGGCCCACGAGCGAGTGGCGCCCCTTCCCGAGGGCCTCGGCGGGGATTTCGAAGGTCTTCTCCACGTCGAGCATCTTCGACTTCGCGTCCTCCACGTTGTGGGGAATTATCGGCGGCCCGCCGTCCTCGGGCACTATCATGGCCCAGACTCTGTAAGGCAGGTCAGGGTCGCGGCTCCAGTAGAAGCTGGCCCTCCGCACGTGCTTCTTGGCCTCCGCGACCTTCCGCGTGACCACGCCCCTCTTGACGCCTATGGACGCCGCCATGGTGAGGCGCATTATCTTGTCGAAGTCCTCCCACGCCACCGTCCAGACGTCGGGGTGGAACGCCTCCCTGAGGCCGCCCCTCACCTTGAAGGCCAGGCTTACCACGACGGTCTCGCCGATCGAGTAGGTCCTCTTGTTGGTCGCCACCTCCGCGTCCTCGATGGTGGTCGAGGGCCAGGAATACTCGTTCCTCCTGTTCTTCAGCGGCAACGAGGGGGCGCGACCCTCGTCGGGTTAAAAGGTTGAGCGGGGCGTGCTGCCCGCGTTCCTGCTCGACGAACGCGGCCGAGCGGGCGGCATCGCGCTCTCGGACATGACGAGTCTGAAGGAGCAGACATCGTCGCCCTCGGCTACGCACTGGGCCTCCGACACGTCGAACTCGGCGTCGAAGATGCCGGAGATCAGGCCTCGCAGGTGCGCGCGGAAGAAGACGCTCCTCTGCCTGACCCTCCTCGCCGCGTTGGCTTCGCACTCGAAGAGGTGCTCGGCATGGACCACGACCGGGAACTCGCGTGGCTTCCTCCTCTCGATCGAGACCTCCGCATACCCAAGAGCCGCATACGCGCTCAGGAGCTCGTCGATGTGGTCCACGGCGAACGCCCTGCCGAAGTCGTCCACCATCTCTTTGGCGGAGTGTCGCCCCATCGCCTCGGCCATCTGGTCGATTATGGTGGCCGCGCCTGACCCGAAGACGCTCCGGAGCCTGGAGAGCATCTCGCTGAGCGCGTCGGCCCTGAGGATGATCGCCTTCCTCCCGGCCCACTGGACCGGGAAGTGCTTGTTGTCCACCATGAACCCGTCTTCGGCGGCTGCGACGTCCACCGACTCGATCACTGACAGCGCTTCGAGCCTGCGCTTCAGCTCAGCCAGGCCGTCCCTGGAGTCCGTCACGTCGGCGAAGAAGCTCATGGTGGCGATGGGCGAGGAGCTGGGGGCGGTCACGAACCCCGTCAGGATGTTGACGTCCATTCCCGATATGACTTCGGTGCACTTCGCGAGTGCGCCCCTCTGGTTTCTTATCCTGATCACGACCTCTGCCAGCCTCCGGCCGGGCGCGTACTCCCAGATTTCGACATTCTTTGGATATCGCATTGGTATCTAGGCATACCCCTTATGCATATTCTTAATAAAGGCTTGTTTTATGGGAGTGACTATGCCACCGCCGGAGGCTCTCGGAGACCCCTCTGATGAGAAAGTGAATCAGGAATCAACATACCTTAAATCTAATCCGGCTATTCGTCGTAGCGGGGATGCAGGAGAGAGCGCCATGGCAGTCGTAGAGACCGAGGCCGGAGACGTCAACTCGAGGACCGTGCAGCTGGTGAAGTTGCTCACCGAGGTGGGCCCGGACATACCCGAGATCTCTAGGAGGCTGGGCCAGTTCAAAGAGTCTGTCAGGTACAGGTACAAGGAGAAGGTCGTCAACAAGGGGTTCGCGGTCCAGGCCGCAGTGAACCACGAGAGGCTGGGGCTGAAGAGGATGATCCTGGTACTCGAGCTCTCCGAGCCCTACAAGGACTACGCGCAGGCGATATTCGCGGCGATGAGCGAGCTCTGCTACGTCGTCAGCTTCGCCCGAGCCCTGGTGGGAGGCGAGTACGTGGTGCACGTGAGCGCCCCCGAGGCGCAGACCGAGAGCATCAGGGAGTTCTTCTTCGCGCTGAAGGACAAAGGGCTCTTCGCCGAACTGGACGTGCTGGACTTTGAGTCGTTCAGGAACGTGCCGATGAAGGCGGAGTACTTCGACTTCGACAGCGGAAGGTGGGACTTCGACTGGCAGACGCCGGGCCCTGGGGACTTCAGGGAGGCCCGCACCCTTCCATCAGGGAGATGCAAGTTCGACAACGTCGACCTGTTGATAATCAAGGAGCTCCAGATGGACGCGAACAAGTCGCTCAAGGAGATCGCAAAGGCGCTGGGAATCAACTACAAGAAGCTGGCGTGGCACCATGCGACGCACGTGTGCGCCAGAGGCATGCTGAGAGGGTTCAGGGTCAACTGGATGGGCACGGCGTACGACTACGCGATGGACAGGGCCATGCACAAGAAGCACAGCTACTTCGCGGTCAACCTTTTCGTAAAGACGACTAGCGAGTACGAGACGATGAGCCTGAGAGAGAGGATGAACAGGATTCCGTTCCTCTGGGGGGAGGCGGCAGGGCCCAACTACTTCGCCGACGTCTTCCTGCCGACCGACATGGTCGTGGAGGGGCTGGAGTATCTGGGGAACTCGACGGAGACGGTGCGGGACAGGATGAAGATGGTAGTCATGGACGCGACGGACGCGGTGGCGTTCACCATCCCCTACGCCCTGTACGACTCGCAGAGGAAGGACTGGACGTTCGCGAAGGAAGAGACGCTGAGCAGGTTCGACAAGCTGATAGTGCAAGTAAAAACAGGGGAGGGGCGCTAGGAAAAAAAGTTCCTAGCCAGACGCCAGGCCAGCGATGGCCTCGAGGGGCCCCGCGTGAAGCCCTAGCGACGCGAAAACAAGACTCGCGCCAGTCAGAGCCAGCATTCCGAGACGGATCTTCTCTTCTTGGGTCATGGGGGGCAGCCTCTTGAGGAAGAGCATTTAACGCTATGCCTTTACACGAATGGCCAGCTTTGAGCTTAGGCGAATTCTGAAAACGCGAAAACCACTCTTCTTGTCCTCCCCTTCGGTCTTCTTGCCCGTTCGGCCGCCAATTCCTAAATAAGAACCACTGGGCCTGCCAAAGGCCGGAATTGGCCGAGAGCCGAGCCGAAAAGCACCCCCACATTCCCATAAGGCACGTAATGGACAGAATCGTGCTCGGAGGGAGCGATGGCGTGATAGAGATGATAGCGATGACCGCGGCCCTGAATGGCGCGGGCGTAGGCGTGCGGACGATACTCCTGGCGGGGTTCGCCTTCGCGGTGGCAGGCGCCCTCTCGATGTTCTTCAGCACGTACCTCTCGAGGAGGTCGGAGCTCGACGCGCTTAGGATCGATGTGGCCAGGGAGAGGATGGAGATAGAGACCGAGCCCGAGGAGGAGAGGGCCGAGCTCGAGGAGCTCCTCAAGAAGGAAGGATATGCGCAGAGGGAGATAGACGTCATAATGTCGAGGCTAGTCAAGGACAAGAAGATGTGGCTCAGAGAGCAGCTGAGCCACGAGCTCGGCGTGCGCATGGAGGACCTCCAGTCCGACCCGCTGACCAGGCCGACGTCGGCCGGCCTCTCCTTCCTCGCGCTCTCCTTGCTTGTTCTTTCGCCCTATGCGCTGGGGTTGGGTCTCGGGGTGGCGCTGGTTCTCTCCGTGGGGTTGTCGCTGGCAGCGCTCTTCGCGCTCGGCTCGAGGGCCCTCGTCCCCCGGCACTTCAGCCTCGCAGGGGGGCTGGAGTCGGCAGGCATCGGGGCGCTGGCTGCTGGGCTCCTGTACGGCGTCGGCCTCCTGGTCTCCGCCCTGTAGCGCTCACTCTGGGGCGCGCTGGCGCTCGATGCCAGGGGCGGCGGCCTGCCTAGGCGCGGCCTCGCCCGCGTCCCACTTCCGGCTCGACTCCAAGACCCACGAGAACTTCCTCTGGAGCGACTTCGAGTAGACCTTGGCCCAGTCGAGCCCGACGTGGTCGCACCAGGCCTTGAAGACCCTGGGGTCGATGTAGTTCTTCATCGAGGTGTTCAGGTTGTAGTTCTTCGTCCTGACGTAGAAGTCCACCTCCATCCTGAACCGCTTCAGCCTCTTCTCGTCCTGCTTCTCCTTCGCTTTTGCCTCTTCGAGCTTCTGCTGCTTCTTCTTCAGCGACTCATCCCAGGTCTTCGGCGGCGTCCTCTGATGGTTGCAGAAGACAGCGGCTGCCAGGTTCGCTTCCTTGGCGTGGTAAAGCTTGTCTACGTCGTCCGCCCCGCTGACGTCCCGCGACCTCAGGGACGCCTCGGCCCGGGCTGTGGCGTGGTAGGTCCTGAAGACCTTGGCGGTCACGCCGCCGACGGTCGAGGAGAGGAACTGGTTGACCATCCCCGAGTTGACGTCGTGGAACATCTCCGCGCTTGGGGGCTTTCCTGAGGAGAACTCCCTGATGTTCCGCAGGACCGAGGGCGGGGGCGTGTCGGTCTTGTGCCAGGGGACGCTGTCCTTCCCCAGGAAGTCGAACTCGACGCTGCTTCCGGAGACCTTCACATGCTCCACCCGGAGCGTGCTCGCCCCCACGGTGTCGGCCTCGTCCTCGTCTTTCTCGTCTCCCACCCTCATCCCGAGGGTGTCGATGAGATAGCAGACGGTGGCTACCTGGCGGGCTCGGGGCTCGGGGGAGTCGAGGTCTCTCAGGATCTTCGCCCGTATCCTCTGGAGGTTGGCCCCTACCTTGCGGGCGTTGTCGTACTTCGCCCTGTTCCTGGCCTGCTGAATGTGTGAGCTCTCGTGCAGCCAGACGTACTTCTCCTTCTCGGTCAGCTTGTCGATCCACTTCGCCATCCACATCGAGTCGTGGTCGCTCACGACGCCCTTCCATCCTCCTGGGGGCCTCTGCGCGCCCTCGCCCAGGTTGAGGACCACGTCGGAGGGAGAGACCCTGGGCTTCCACCTCCCTCGCATAGGGTGCGAGCCCCTGCCCATGAAGAGGCCTGGCGGCTCGACCATCCAGTTGGCGAAGTCGACCTTCTTGCCGTCAAGCGTGGCGGTGCCGTACGTCTCCTTCAGCTTCTCTCTCCTCTCCTTCCTGGCTGCGGCCCCTGCCTTCTTCTCCTCCTTCGTCAGCCTCTCCTTGGCGGCCTTCTCCCTGTCCACTTTGGCGTAGACCGCGGAGAAGTCTACGTCTGCGAACCTAGCTCCGCGGCACCACTCGGGGAGGGTCTGGAGGAAGTCCTGCATGAAATTTGAAGTGAAGACATCGTCCTTGACGTACGGGGTGTCCTTCTTCTTGGCCAGGTGGTACGCCATCTCCTCGGCCATGGGCGAGAGGCTCACGGGCCTCCCTCTCACTCCTAACGAGAGCCCTTCGGGCTGGTATGGCTCGGGAAAACAGACGCCGTTGTGGGAAAGCGTCTTCCAGTATGCGGTCATGAAACGTATGAGGAGGATTTCGCCTTGGAGTTATTTAAGATGAGCCTGATTTGGAAGGACGGAGCTTAATACCTCCCGCGGCGTCCGGCCGGCGACCCCTCTGATGTGGCTCGACTTCGAGAGGACCAAGCGGCCCAAATTCAAGGACCCAGTGATGATAGTCGCGGTCTCCACTTCGATGCCGCAGTACAGGGCCCTCTACTCCCAGGCCAGGGAGCTGGCCGAGTACCTGCTCAGGAAGATGGAGTTCGAAAGGATAGCGACGGTCCGGTCCTCGTCTTTCCCTCCCGAGGTGCTCGTGAGGGGCGACGGACTGGCGACGCTGCCGGCGTGCCACTTCTACTCAGGGGGTACGACGCCGGGCCCGATCCTCTTCGCCGGGGACGCGAGCCCGATGGACGAGCAGCACGAGTTCGCGGAGTTCCTGCTCGGGTACTGCGAAGAAATCGGGGCCAAGGAGCTCTACTCCGTGGGAGCCCGGTGGGCGGACAACCCCGTCTCGCCGGAGGCCGAGCCGCAGCCGAACGGCTTCGCGACGGACGGGGTGGGCGTGGAGAATCTCAGAAGACATGGCGTGAACATTCTGTCCGAGGAGCCGGCGCCCTTTTTCTCGTCGATGGTCGTCGCCATGGCGAAGGAGAGAGGGATAAGGGGATACAAGCTGTCCGTGGACCACGGCGAGCCGAGCCCTCACGCCAGGTCGGTTGCCAAGCTGCTCGAGGTCCTGTCGGGCATGGCCGGATTCGACGTGGACCTGGAGGAGCTGAGGGCCCAGGCGAAGAAAGGGACCAAGCCGCCCAAGACGGGAGATGGCGGCGCATACCACTGACCGTCCGTCGGCAGTGAGTCGGCGGTGGCCAGGCCCGCCACCGAGATGTTTATCCGTCCGCGGCGCTCCGTCTGGGTATGCCCGTACACGCGACGCGGACTGACAAGTCCCTCCAGAGCACGCTCGACTGGGCGATCGAGCGGATGAAGAGGAACGGATACGTCGTGAACTCCAGAGTGACTCTCGACGTCGAGCCCAACCTGGCGATAATGGGATACGCCAGGAAGGACGGACAGGTCCACCGGATAATGATATCCGAGTGGGCCCTGGACTCGGAGATGCTGGGCGGCCTCGTGCTGCACGAGCTGGCGCACATCTACTTCGCGGAGCGGGGCGCGTGCTCGCACGACGGGGAAGTCCTCGAAGAGGTGCTGGACGGGCTGCGCGAGACTGACGGTCTCAGGACCAAGGAGACGGAGTACCTGGTGGACTCGTTCAACCACCTGCAGAACATCTTGGTGGACGACGTCGTGTTCAAGGTCATGGGAGAGAAGGAGAGGGAGATGGCGAAGAGGTTCTTCGCCGAGTGGGTCTCAGACAGGCCCTCGGGCGACCCCGCCGCCGACGCGGCCCTTCTTTCCAGGAACGCCTTCGCAGTCGCCTCCCTGAAGAGGAGGGGCCTGTTCGACGCGCAGAGCGAGATGTCATACAGGAACAAGGCATACGTTGCGGCCATGGGGCGCGACTCCGAGCAGGAGTTCGAGTGGCTGGAGGCGTTCCTCGAGAGGTCCGACCCGGACAGCGGGAGGAAGCGGTTCCGCGAGGACCTGGAGATGTACTTCGACAGGCTGCTGTCGCTCATGCGGTCTTCAACGAGGCTTGACGACCTTAGGTAGCGTACCCGCCCGGAAAGGGCCCAACTGGTCTAGCATCATAGTGATCGCCTCGATAAGCGGGGCGGTCATGTTCGGCGGGTACTATGGGTACCTGGCCTGGGCCAACGACTCGTTCCCCGCCCAGGTCAAGCCCTTCGCCGACTACGCGAACGTGACGTCCTGGTACTTCAACGGGACGGAGTTCGCCTACCATGTGGAGTGGCTCAACTCGGGCTACCTCCCTGAGTTCGCGCAGCTCACCTCGCCCGACACGGACGCCGCCAACTCGCCCGTGTGCAACGTGGGCGTTACGTCTGTGCAGGACGGCCAGGTCCTCTTCATGCCTTTCGCCCTGGGGCAGCCTTCGGGCGCGGTCCAGGACGCGTCGCTGTCGATAGCCGTGAAGAACCTAACCAGCGGAGCTGAGTTCACCATCGTGTACAACATAGCCAACGCCACGGCCGAGAACGGGGACATACAGCCCGTCTCCCAGGCGTGCTATGAGCCCGCAGGCGTCGAGTAGAAGGCGCCGAAAAGCTCCTGATGAAGGATGAGGGCGTCCTGCCGCGGCGCCGGCGTATGGGAGCCTCCTGGCTTCGTTTAGGGCGCTGACACTTGAGAGACGCTTCGCTGAAGCGGTAGAGCGCCTGTGCTGCTTAGGTTCCCGTTATTGGCTGGATAGGCAGAGGCTCGCCGTGCTCGCCTGCAGCGCACCCGCAGCCTTGGACGTGGCCGCCGCGCCTGAGTGTCCCTCTGTATAGCCCGGCCTCCAGCTTCCTCCCGGTCTTTGCTTCCCACTGCTCGATGGGCATGCCGTACTTCTGCTGGATCCTGTCTCTGTACCATTCGGGGATGACGTTGAAGGAGCAGAACGGTATGATCCTCAGGTCAGGCGTCAGGTAGTGGATGTCGCACCTCTGGAGCCTCTCCTCGTCCTGATTGTACTTGTCCTGGAAGTGCATCATTCCTAGGAACATGCTCTTCAGGTGGAACTGGCCTACCGAGGCGTAGTCGTGCTTGACCAGGGCGTCTGTCAGCAACTTCGCGAAGCTCAGGCTCTTCGGCTGCTTCTCCTTGTCGACGAACGAGGAGATCCTCGTGAGGACCTTCGCCGCGACTATGTACCTGTTGGTGCCGTTGTAGATTTCCTCGCTCTTCTCGTCCAGGTACTCGATGAGGCCTGGTATGTCCACGAACTGCGGCAGCGGGACGAGCTTCCTCCTGTCGGGGTCGTTGAAGACGTAGGTCCCCGCCCCGCATGCGAAGTGTATCGACAGCTCGTACTGCTCCTTCTTTGTGAAGGCCTCGATGAACCCTGTGACCGGCGAGCAGGAAGGCACCGGGAACCAGCCGTCCTTGGGTATCTCGCCGTTGGTCTGCTCTTCTATCCTCTCTATGCAGTCTGGAATCGTGATCCTGTACTTCGCGCGCTCGGTCTTGGTGAGCCTGCCCGTCAGCGAGACTGGCTGGAAGTTGACCGCATGGACTGTGTCTATGTTGTTCTGGCCGAAGCGTATGATGCCGCCCAGCTCGTGATCGTTTATCGACTTTATCACCGTCGGGACGAGGACGACGCCTAGGCCCACTCTGCGGCAGGCTTCGATAGCGTAGGGCGCCTCCCAGTGGTTCTTCGGGTTGGTCTTCGGCGTGACGCCGTCGAAGCTCATGTAGAGGTTGGAGACGCCGGCCTGCTTCAGCCGGCCAGCCAGGGGGGCGTCCAGAGCGAGGTTGATGCCGTTGGTGTTGAGCTGGATGTGGTCGACGCCTTCTTCCTTCATTATCCTGATTATCGTTGGGAGGTCTTCCCTGATGGTGGGCTCGCCGCCGGTTATCTGGACCGAGTTGCCTGCCACGGGCCTCTCTGCCTTCAGGGAGCGGGCCATCTCTCTTATCTGGTCGAGGGTCGGCTCGTAGACGTACGCCCCTTCCAGACCCTTCTTGACGTAGAAGAAGCAGTACCAGCATGTCAGGTCGCATCTGTTCGTGACTATGATGTTGGACAGGCCGGTGTGAGACAGGTGGTTGGAGCACAGGCCGCAGTTGGCAGGGCACGAGCAGACGTCCAGCGGGACGTTAGCGGCGTGCGTCCCCTTGCCGTCCTTCCAATAGCGCGAGAACTTGCTGTACATCTCGTAGGACCCGAAGTAGAGTTCCTCGGTCTCACCGTGCTCCGGACAGGTCTTCGTCATCCAGACCTTGTTCTCCCGCTCAAACACTATGGCGGGGAGGATTTTGTTGCAGTCAGGGCAGATGGACTGGGTCTGCCGTATGAAATTCCCCTTCGAGCCCTGCTTTCTTAGCTCTAGACTCACGTCTGCGATTTGGGCCATTCTAAGCCGCTTGTCGGAAGCCTCCCAGGAAAAGAATATAAGCATTTTAACTTCCCCGAGGGTGAGAAGTAAATGCACGATGCTTCTGGGAGCGGCGTGGAGTGAGCCTGGGCGACAGGGCTGAGGACGCACTCGAAGGGCTGGGGCTCAACGGCAGCGAGATCAAGGCATATGTGGTCCTCCTCAGAGGAGGCACGATGACCGCGAGCGACGTGAGCAGGGAGGCGCGCATCCCGTACTCGAAGGTCTACGAGGCTCTGGAAGGCCTCCACAGGCGAGGATGGGTGGAGGTGCAGAAGAGCAGGCCGATTGTGTACACCGCGAAGCCTCCGGACACCGCGCTGGAGGAGCTGAAGTCGAGGCAGGAGACGGAGAGGAAGGAAAGAGAGCAGCTCGCGCTCGACGAACTGATGAGGATATACGTCAGCAGAGGGGAGCAGGAGAAGCCGGACATCTGGATCATGAGAGGGACGAACGAAATCCTCTCGAGGGTGAAGAATCTCCTCCTGAACTGCAGGAGCGAGCTGCTGATAGCACTCCCTGAGCAGCTCCTCCCCTTCACGGAGAGGATGGAGCCCATACTGGGCACCCTGAGGGAGAAGGGGGTGAGGACGCTTGTCCTGACGGGCCCCGAGCTCCCGGCTGGAAGCTCCGAGCAGCTCTCGAGGTACGCAGAGATAAGGCTGAGGAAGACGATGTATGGTGGAGGCCTGGTCTCGGACTCGAGGGAGGTGGTCCTCCTGCTAGGAGGGGGAGATCAGAGCGCCCTTCCGCTCGCGATATGGGCGTCTCACCCAGGATTGGCTGGATTTGCCAAAGACTATTTCGAGTTCCTGTGGAGCTCACCGGGGACCTACAAGCCATGACGAGTGGCGCGGCCGGTAGGGAGGACGACCTAGTAAGGAGGCTGGGGTCAGAAGCTGGGCTCTCGAAGGACGAGGCCCTCGCCTATCTGGAGCTGCTCCGCAAGGGGTCGGTCCCAAAGAGCGACGGCGCGGGAAGCGCCGGCAGGCTGCTCGGGCTGGGGATGGCGATTGTCTCCGGGGACGGAAAGCGGCTGGTCCCAGTCCACCCGAGGCTGGGCGTGGCCAACCAATACAGGACGTGGAGGGAGGCGGCGGTGAGAGAGATCAACGAGAGGAGGATGAGGACGGACAGGCTAATACTGGAGCTGATCCCCGTCTACGAGGCCGCAATGGAGAAAAGGGCGAAGAGCGAGGGAGCCTAGAGAGATGGCTGAGCCGGCCCACGAGCACGAGATAGTGTTCTACGGCATGGTCAACGTGAACAGGGACAGCTACCTTCAGGGCGTGGTCGACGTCTGGAGGTGCAGGGGGTGCAAGAAGCTGTTCTGCGACGACAAGAGGTACGGGGAGCCGCTGAAGGCCAGCGTGGGCTTCGAACAGGTCCCCGAGGACGAGGAGTGGGGGATCCTGACATGCACCACCCAGAGGGACGTCTTCATGAACAGCCTTGGCGTGAAGCCGGGCAAGCGCCTGACTCACGCGTGCCGGAGCGGCGAGGTGCACGAGTTCACGGTCACGTCTGACTACTCACTTGTCCCGGACGTCCAGATGCCCATCCACAGGCTCTTCCTTGTGAAGGACAACATCAACAAGCACATCGAAGCGGGCTACTACAGGCTGACCCTGGTAAAATGAACACTCTGAGGGCGTCCGCCGCGGGCGCGGGCCTGCTCGGCGGCGCACTGGCTTCGTACGTGGGGTACGCGTCTCGCGCTTCATTCGGAGCGCATGTCCTGTTGGTCGCCCTGGGGGTCGCCCTCGTGGCAGACTCGGCTGTCTGCCTCTTCGGGTGGAGGACCGCTTTCGCCGGATCCGCCGCGCTGTCGGCCCTGCTCGTGGCTGTTGCGATCGCGGCATGGGGGAGTTCGCTCTCGGCCGCACAGTCGGCGACCGTAGCCGTGGCCTCAGCGAGCGTCTTGCTCGCCCTCCTCGCCTTCAGGTCCTCCTCGAGCATCCCGGAGCAGGCGAACCCGATGAACCTCCCAGTGTTCGGTTAGATCTCGAAGGTCGTGAAGAAACCGGAGCTCAGGATGCCGTCGGCCCTCCCCCTGAGGGCCTGGAGGTCTATCCCGCGGTACTCAGGCTCAGGCACGTCAAGGAGCTTCATGGCCCTCCTCAGGACGCCGAGCGCGACCTCGTCCTCGCCCTTCTGGTGGTGGACGAAGGCGGCGCATACAAGTATCACTCCCTGGAGCACGAGCTTCTCTTCGCCTTTCTTCTGTCTCCAGAGGCCCTCGAGGACTTCGTGGCACTCCCAGTATCTCTCCGAGTTGAAGTACCCGCGAGCCTCGGCGATCACGCCGCGTTCCGGCTTGTGGGCGGCGGCCACGTTGAGGTCCGTGCTGGACTCGACCGTGTAGAGCGGGCGGAGGACCGAGAGGAACATCTCGAAGTCGGCCGCGGTCGGCACGAACACGTCAATCTCGAGAGAGCCTCGCGACGTCCACTTTGGGTTGCGGACGTCGGCGCCGGTCGTCTTCGCCAGGGACCTTACCGAGCCCAGGAAATTGTCCTTCGAAGGGTCTGAAGACGCGAGCCTTATGAGGTATCGCACGGGCGGCCGTCACTGTTGCAACCCTTTAATTTTGGGCAGAACCCCCGCGGCGTGTGGGCAATGACCGGAATAGCCCGATTGACTTCGTGAGAAGGATCTTGAGTAGGTGAGCCCACGACTCGCAAAACCCTGTATCGACGCCCCGCGGGAATTAGTTTATAACGTGTGAGAGGGGCGCCGCGTTTGGGTGTCGTTTCCCAATGGAGCTGGACATCACGTGCAACCTCGAGCGCTTCCGAAGGTTCCTGATCGGAAGCACCTGCAGGAGCTTCATTCCCGAGTCATATCTCCGCGACCCTGAGGTCTTTCCCGAGAAACAGGGAGACCAGGGCTCGATCTACGTCGAGGCCGTGGATAAGGTCGACCTGAAGAAGATCAGAGACATCACGTTCATCAACGCGAGAGACGTGCTGGGGATAATCTACACCTCGAAGAGCGGGAACACCAAGCTGAAGTGGCGTGAACTGCGGGGAAGGATAGGCAGGCTGACCGGGGAAGCGTCTACGAACTCGATGGTCAACCTCTCGATGGCGAGGGTGATTTCCCCTGACGAACTCGAGTCGCTGATGTCGGGGGAGGTGAGCCAGGGGGAGGGAGGAGCGGCCGAGACTGCCGAGGAGGCCAAAGGGGAGGCACCCGAGGCGGAGACGGAGCCCCCGGCAGACGCGACGAGCGAACCAGACGTTTCCGTCTGAGTTTTCGTGTGCAAACGGGACTATCGCTTTATAGCGCCCCGCGTCGCATGGGTCCTATGGCCAGAGTGAAGGTCAACAGAATCAGCAGCGTGACCGACCCTTCGACCGGGCTACCCGCCAAGCAGATAGAGCTGGTCGAGGTGAGAGACGCGCGCAGACCTGACATGTACTCCGTAAACGACGAGGCACGCGTCGTCCAGGGGATGGTGTCCCAGCTTCAGGCCATGGGGCTGATGCCCCAGATCAGGGAGTTCGGGTTCTCCAAGGTCGTGATGACCCTTACAGAGACCGAGTACGACCTCTTCGGCGTCAGACTCGACGTGAACGAGGTCTACGAGCTTGAAATCCGGAACGCGTCAATCACGCTGAGGAAGGTCACGGAGGGGACGTAGGAGGTTGGCAGGCAAGGTGAACGTGGGAGACAAGGCGCCCGACTTCACCCTGCCAGCCCAAGACGGGCGTGCGGTCTCCCTGAAGGACTACCAGGGAACGAAGAACGTCGTGCTCTACTTCTATCCCAAGGACTTCACCATGGGCTGCACCACGGAGGCCAAGGCGTTCGGAGAGAGTTATGGCGAAATCGCAAAGCTCGGAGCAGAAGTGTTGGGAGTGAGCTCGGACTCCACCGACAGTCACGCGAAGTTCGCGACGAAGTGCGAGGTGGGATTCGTGCTCTTGAGCGACTCGGACGGCAAGGTCAGGAAGGCCTATGGAGCGAGCTCTGCCCTAGGGCTGATGCCTGGGCGCGTCACTTTCGTGATCGACAAGCAAGGAGTCGTGAGGCACGTCTTCTCGTCGCAGATCCAGCCCAGGCAGCATGTGCAGGAAGCCATCGAGGCGCTGGAGAAGCTGCCCGCCTGAGAGATGCCCTGAGCAGTAAGACGATGCGGCCGCCGGGATTCGGACCCGGGCAAGAGGCGTCCCCGGCGCTGCGCCTTTGGGAAGCCCCTATCCTAACCACTAGATCACGGCCGCACGTCGAGCCGGCAGCCATCGGGGCCCGTATAAATGGGCCACCATTCCGTCCGCCCAATCCTTAAACGAGGCCGGGGCTGCCATCGGCTCGGCCTTGACAGATGAGCTGCTCTCAAGCCTGGCGCCGAGGCTCAGAGCCCTTGGGGAGGGCGGATACGATCGGGTCTATGTCAGGGGAGGGAGGACGGAGAGGACAGGGACTCACCAACTCCTGGCAGACATCCTTGATGCCCTGAAGGTTCCATACGAGCGGGACGTCGACACGGGGAGAGCCGGAGCGCCGAGGGTGGACTTCGTGGTCAACGGGACGCTGGTCTTCGTCGAGAGGGAGGTCAGCCCCTCCGAGCGCAAGGCGCTGTCCGCCACGAAGGCCGACTGCGTCATGGTGCAGAGGGACGCAAAGAGGAGCGACAGAGCCGACCACGGGATAAGGGTCCTCGGGCTCGGCGAGGAGGGGGGCCTCCAGACCATCTTCCTTGACGACCCTTCGTTCGCCTTCGATTACGCTCACATCCTCCCCAAGACCGAGAAGTGCTCCGTCATGCACGGTCACACGTCCAGCGTCCTGGTCGAGCTCATCGGGAGTCCGCTGGACGGGATGGTGGTGGACTTCGCCGTGGCAAAGGAGATCGTCAGGGAGGCCACGCGGAGCCTCGACCACAAGCTGTTCATCAGCGAGCGGTATGTAACCAAGAGCGACAGGACCAGCGTCGAGCTCGCCTTCGAGACCGTCCACGGAGACTTCTCCATCAGGGCGCCGAAGGCGACGACGGTACTGCTTGGAGGCGAGGCGACCGTAGAGAACCTGGCGAAGGAGCTTCTCCGCAGGGTCGCCCCGAAGATGCCCGAGAACGTCGCCGCGGTGGGGGTGTACGTCTACGAGGGCCTCAACAAGGGCAGTCACATCCTGGCGAGGATCCACCAGAGCGGTGGCACCGAAAGACGAAGAAGGCGATAGTCCTCCTCTCCGGAGGCATAGACTCCGCGACGGTCCTTCAGATGCAGAAGGAGAGGTTCGAGGTCAGCGCCCTGACCTTCGAGTACTTCGGCGTGGCTAGGAAGGAGCTCGAGGCGGCCGCGTCCCTCGCCAG
This sequence comes from Nitrososphaerales archaeon, assembly GCA_030039795.1. Taxonomy (GTDB): domain Archaea; phylum Thermoproteota; class Nitrososphaeria; order Nitrososphaerales; family Gagatemarchaeaceae; genus UBA183. The sequence continues at coordinate 32,996 of JASHUU010000063.1, forward strand.
AGCGGCAGGAGTCGACGAGCACAGGCTGTTCAGGCTCCCCGACCTCAGGGAAGCAGAGGACATCGGAGGCTCGAGGTTCGGCGGGATGCCCGGGACATACATCCCCGGCCGGAACGGGATATTCTACTCGATAGCGGCATCCTACGCCGAAGAGATAGGGGCGGGCCTCATACTCGGCGGTCACAACAGGGACGACAGAAGGGCGTTCAAAGACGCCCGGCCCGTCTTCTTCAGGAGCTTGGAGAGAGCTCTGAGGCTCGGGTCGAGGTCGTCGCGAGATCCGGTCAGAATCGGACTTCCGCTTTCTAAAATGACCAAGGCTTCGGTCGTCGGGCTCGCGGCAGGGACAGGGGTCCCTCTCACGCTTACTTGGAGCTGCCACAGTGACGGCCAGGAGCACTGCTGGGCGTGCGAGGGATGTGTCTCCAGAGAAGGGGCGTTCAGGAAGGCAGGAGTGAGAGACCCCCTGAGAGAAGCAGGGAAAATTACTTAAGGGGTAGAGGCCGGCGAACGTCCTGATTGACCGCGCGGAGCAAGACCTCGGACGGCGCGTTCGGGTTCATAGACGCCACGGCGGACGTGCAGTCTGAGGAGTCAGCCCTTCCGGTCGACGCAGGCATATCCGGCCTCAGGGTCCTGTACACAGACGGGGAGCTTGCGATGCCCGTCGACCTGTCCATCCAGACCTCCACCGGCCTCCATAGGGGAGTCCACATGAGCAGGCTGGTCAGGGCCGCCAACGCGCGTGCCGCAAGGAGCGTAGAGCAGTGGGTCCGGTGGATTTCAGCCGACGTCAACAAGACTCAGCCCGGCTCCAGCGTGGTCTGCAAGTACGAACTCCCTTACGAGGACAAGTTCGCAGGGGTGACGATCCGCGCGAGGGAGAGGGGCGCCATTGCCTACAGGTACGTCGTCGACGGCCTTACCGCGTGTCCGTGCAGCAAGAAGATGACCGGCATAGGTCACATGCAGCGGGCGCAGCTGGTCCTCGTGCTCAGGAGCGGGGTCCCGCTGGACTCACTCCGAGTCGTGGAGAGGGTCTCGGAGTGCTTCTCGGCCACCACCAAGGAGGAGATGAAGCGCCTAGAAGAGGCAAAGAAGATCATCGAAGCCCAGGCGAACCCAAGGTTCGCCGAAGACCTGGTGAGGGAGTGCGTCAAGAGGTTCCCGAGGGCGCTATACGTAAGCGGGAGGTGCTTCGAGTCCATACACCTTCACGACGCAGTGGCAACCTGGTCGTCGAAGCCCGGGTGGATGCCGGTCTTCTAGGGCCGTCGCTGAAATCAGGCTTAAAACGCGACAGCCTCATCGAGCGCCCACGAAATGGGCGAGCTTCTCATAGGCACGTCCGGATGGTCGTACAAAGAGTGGACTGGCGTCTTCTACCCTGGCGCGAGCACCAGCAAGCTCTCCTTCTACTCGAAGGTCTTCCGGACCGCCGAAATCGACTCGACGTTCTACGCCTACCCTTCCAAGGGGCTGGTCCACGGCTGGGCGCGGAACACGCCTGACGGGTTCGTCTTCTCGGCCAAGCTCCCCCAGCTGATCACCCACGAGAAGAAGCTCGATCTCTCGAAGGGAGTGGAGGCTGACCTCGTCAGGTTCCTCGGCGTCATGAAGCCGCTCATAGCGAGCGGGAAGCTCGGGCCTGTGCTCGTCCAGCTCCCGCCGAGCTTCTCGTACGAGCGCGATCGCCAGAACCTGAAGGCGTTCCTGGCCGAGGCCCCGGAGGACATCAGGTTCGCCGTGGAGTTCAGGCATCCGTCATGGCTGAGGGAGGAGACGTGGTCGATGCTCAGGGAGAGGAACGTGGCAACGGTGACCGTCGACGAGCCGCTCCTCCCGCCGGACGTCGTGACCACGGCCGACTTCGCGTTCGTCAGGTGGCACGGGCGGGGCTCAAGGCCATGGTACAACTACAGGTACAGCTCCCGGGAGCTCGAGGGCTGGGTGCCGAAGGTGAAAGACCTCTCGGCGCGCGTGGACAAGACATACGGCTACTTCAACAACCACTTCAGGGGGTTCGCGGTGGAGAATTCCCTGAAGATGATGGGTATGCTGGGGGCCGCCGACGCCAGGCAGACGGAGGCGGGGGCGAGGGCCGAGGACTTCCTCGAGGGGCGGATCGGCGGGGGCGAGCGGAGCATGCTGGAGTTCATGGGCGAGGGCGGAGCATGAGAGCCCGCATCCTGTTGGACGGAGAGAGGCCCAAGGTCAGGCCCTCCGAGCTCCGAGGGATCGTCGAAGCAGCGGGGATGGAGGTGGGCAGGCGGCGCGCAGACATAGGCGTCGTCGTGGGGGGAGACGGGATATTCGGCAGGTTTGGCAGGACCGAGGACGTCCCCCTGCTCTTCGTGGGCGTGAGGTCGAAGCGGCCCACGGACTCGAAGGCCCGCCTGGCGGAAGCCTACCTCGACGAGCTTCCTGAAGTCCTGCGTATGGTGAGAGCCGGAGACTACGAGGTGGTCGAGCACAAGCGCCTTCAGGTCATCAAGAACGGAAGGAGCCTCGGCGAGGTATTCACCGACGTATACCTCGAGCGCGGGGCCGACAGCAACTGCCTAAGGTACAGGGTCGTGATAGACGGCGAAGGCACGAAGATCGACGAGTCAGCCATCGGTGACGGAGTCGTCATATCCACTCCTGCCGGGGCGACCGGCTACTACTCGTATCCGGACAGAGTGCGTGGGGGCACCCTGGACCCTTCGGCGAGCTCTGCGATACCTGCGGACGAGCTCGGGGTGTGCCACATAGTCCCCACCTTCACAGAGAGGGCGGGGTCCGTGGGGCACCCGCTCAGATACACTGTCCCGTGGGGATGCGTCGTCAAGCTGTCGCTCTCCAGGAGGGCCGACGCCAGAGTCTTCGGGACGGCAGAAGGAAGGAGCGGGATCAGAGTGGGCCTGAAAGACGTGGTGGTCGTCGGCCCCGCCGAGGGGGTCACCAGGACGATCTCAGTGAAGCCCCACGCCTGAAGGCGCCCTAGCCTACAGGATCGACGCCGGTGACTATGTAGTCCACTGACTCGCCTATGTAGGTGGCGTGGTCCGCGATGCGTTCCAGGTACCTCAGTATCAGCGTCGCGGACAGCGAGCACTTCAGGTTGCCTCTTTCGTGCAGCATCCTGCTCAGGTTCGCCCTGTAGCTCTCGTCGACCACGTCGTCCATCGCCGAGATCCTCCGCGCCATGATCACGTCCCTCCTGGCGAACGCGTCGCTGCTCATCCTGATCATCTCCTGGGTCTTCCTCGCGGTCTCAACGACGTAGGAGTGGTCGCACTTCCCCAGGTCCCCGAACATCTCAAGGACCTCGACTATGTCAAGCGCGTAGCGGCCGTATCTGAAGAAGCCATAGGACACCTCGAAGCACGACTTCAGGAAGCGCAGGTCGGACGCCACCGGCTGATACCGGGCGATGACCTCCATCGACAGGTCGGACACCTGCCGGTGCAGGACGCGGAGGCGCTCGCCCATCTCCCTCACCTCGTCGCCCTTGCCGCCCTTGCTGTACGCGTCGATCGAGGCCGCTACCGCCCTCTCTGAGATCGAGGACATCTCCATCAGGAGGCTGTTGAGCCTGTCGAGGCCCATGTCCATCAGTCTCGGCACTCTCTCACCCGAACTTCCCGGTGACGTAGCGTTCTGTCAGCTGCTCCTTGGGATTCCCGAAGATCGTCACGGTCTCGTCGAACTCGATCAGCTTGCCCAGGTACATGAAGGCAGTCCTGTCTGCGACCCTCGCGGCCTGCTGCATGTTGTGGGTGACGATGACTATCGTGTAGTTCAGCTCGTTCTTCAGCGAGATGATGAGCTCCTCTATCTTTGCAGTGGCGATTGGGTCGAGGGCCGAGCAGGGCTCGTCCATGAGCAGGACCTCTGGCTGGACCGCGAGCGCCCTAGCTATGCAAAGCCTCTGCTGCTGCCCGCCTGAGAGGCTTGCGCCAGACTTCTTCAGCTCGTCCTTGACCTCGTCCCAGAGATGCACCTGTTCCAGGCATGTCTTGGCCACTTCGTCGAGCCTCTTCTTGTCCCTCACGCCTCCGAGCCTGAGCCCCGCGACCACGTTGTCGCGGACCGACATGTTGGGGAACGGATTGGGCTTCTGGAAGACCATGCCTATCCTTCTCCTTATGTCCGCAGGGTTCAGGTCGCGGCCGTAGATGTCTGTCCCGTCGAGCATGACCTTGCCCTCCACCGTCGCATCGGTCACGAGCTCGTGCATCCTGTTGAGGCACCTGATGAGAGTGGACTTTCCACAGCCTGAGGGGCCGATTATGGCCGTGACCTCGCCAGACCTTATGGGAAACGAGACGCCGGAGAGCGCCTGCTTCTTCCCGTACCACGCGCTGAGGTCCACCACGTCGAGCTTGACGTCCTGCTCCACGCCTCTCGCTGGCGTCCGCTCCGTATCTATACTCTGCGAGGCGCGTGACTCAAGCATAGCTCTTCTGTCCCCTCGTCACGAGTCTCACAGCTATATTGATAGCCATCACTATCAATACCAGGAGGGCGGCCGCCCCCCATGCGAGGGCGCGCCAGTTCGGATACGCCGAAGTGCCGTAGAAGTAGATGTAGTACGTCAGCGAGGCCACCGGGTGGCCGAGTCCCGTGAACCAGACGAAGCTCACCCCCGCGCTCAGCAGGAGGGGAGCAGTTTCACCCGTGATTCTGGCGATGGCTAGGATCGCGGCAGTGGCTATGCTTCTCTTCGCGTGAGAGGTGACGAGGAGGGTCGTCCTCCACTTCTTGACTCCCAGCCCGTGGGCCGCCTCTCTGATGGAGCTCGGCACGGCCTTCAACGCCTCGGCGGAGGTGTTCGAGACTATGGGGATCATTATGGATCCCAGAGCCACGCTACCGGCCGCAACAGAGTAGCCGTGCAGCGGCACCACTATCAGCGTGTATGCCAGAATCCCCGTCACGATGGATGGGACTCCGGCTAGCACATCTCCTAGGAACCTGACGACGGACCCATACTGGTTGTTCCTGCCGTACTCGGATATGTAGATCCCCGAGACAACCCCGATCGGAATCCCAATCGCGCTTGACAGCGCGACCAAAATCAGGGTTCCCTGAATCGCGTTGCCCACCCCCCCGGTCGGGCACGCGGCTATGTTGAAGCAGGCTCCCGGCGGGAGCTCTGTCAGGAACCGGAGGTTGATTGAGGAGATCCCCTTGAAGACGACATATCCGATGATGATCGCGAGGGGTACGATGGCGACGCCCAAGGCGACGACCGTGAGGGATATCCAGATCTTGTCGTAGATGACTCTTCTCAGCCTCATAGCAGCGACGCTGACTCCTTGGTCTTGATGAACCGCCTGATCAGCAGCCTGCCGACGAAGCTTGCGGTGAATGACACGAGCAGCAGGACGAGGCCCGCCTCGACGAGCGCCGAGACCTCGGTCCCAGAGCTCGCCGTGCTGAACTCGGTCGCGATGAGGCTGGCGAGGGTGTATCCTGGCTTGAACAGAGTGGTGGAGACGATGCCCTCGTTTCCGATTACGAATGTGACAGCCATCGTCTCGCCGAATGCCCTTGCGAAACCGAGGAACACGGCCGCGATTATTCCCTGTCTGGCGTAGCTGATGACCGACATCCTGATCACCTCTGACTTCGTCGCGCCCAAGGCGTAGGCCGCTTCACGCTGCGAGGCGGGGACTGCCAACAGCGCATCCCTCGAGATGGCCGCGACTATCGGGATGATCATCAGGGCGAGAATCAGCCCGGCCGTCATGACGCTCAGGCCGTAATAGAAGCATGGGGCAAAAGTGGTCGGGCAGGAGAATATCGGTATGAATCCGATGTAACGTCCCACTACCGGGTATATCTTGGTGGACAGAGCGGGAGCAAGCACTATGAGCCCCCAGAGCCCGTAGACCACGCTAGGGACAGCTGCAAGCATCTCTACGAAGAAGGAGAGCGTCGACCTGAGCCGGAGGGGAGAGACTTCGGAAAGGAATACCGCCACGCCTACGCTCACCGGGACCCCGATGGCCAGGGCGATGGCAGACGTCACCATGCTCCCCCAGATCTCTGGATAGACTCCGTAGAGGTTGTTTATGTTGAAGGTGGAGCCATACAGGAAGTACCATCCCTCGGGGATCGTCGGAGCCGAGCCCTCGACGAGTTCTACGAGATAGATAGCGAAGAGGACGACCGCGGAAGAGGCTACCGCGAGGACTACGTATCTGAAAAGCTCGTCCGACCATGAAGTCTTCGCCAATCTCTCAGCCCTAGCTGGAGGACGCGGCGTTAGCCCGTCCGCCGGAAGGTGGCCGGCTCCGCGGCGGCCAGTCACCTGTGCCAGTCGGGCGCGTTGGACTGAGCGATACGGGCCCGGCACGTCTCGGCTTGGTTGGGACGCTCACGGCCTTCGGGAACACGCGCTGGAGGCGATTTAACGCTGACCCATAGAGTACACTACCACCATCATATAATATAGAGTCATGGAGGGGCGGCCGACGCGCGGACACTGAAGTCCAAGGGCAGGCCGCAAAGACCAGGCGCACCGCCCGTGCGCCTGCGAGCTTCCGGCGCGCAAAGATACGTATACACAGGTTACTATGTCACTTATATAGTAGCAATAGAGAAGAGCTCGAAGAAGATGGTCGAGTTCAGGAAGGTGCAGGTCACCGGCGGGAACAGCTTCGTCGTGTCCCTGCCCAAGAGCTGGGTGACGGACGTAGGGCTGAAGCCTAAGGACGCCGTCGCGGTCGTCGTACAGCCTGACGCATCTCTGCTGATAGTCCCGAGGAAGGACATCAGGGAGACTAGCAAGTCGGAGGCAACCCTTGAAGTGACGTCGGGCCTCGACAAGGACACTCTCCTTCGCCACTTCATCTCCTACTACCTCGCGGGCTACGACACGATCAGGATAGGCATGGGAAAGGCCGACCCCGCGCTAAGGGGATTCATCAGAGAGGGGATAAGGCGGAAACTCGTCGGAGTCGAGATTATCGAAGAGACGTCCTCGGCCATCCTGACCCAGTGCCTCTCGGGATACATCGACCTTCCCCTCAAGAAGGCGCTGGAGAGGATGTCCATCATAGCTGCAGGGATGCTGACCGACTCGGTCGCGGTCCTTGGGAGGGGAGGGCGAGGACTCGCTGCGGAGGTCATCGAGCGCGACGACGAGGTGGACAGGTTCTATCACTTCCTCTTGAGGCAGCTGAACATCGCGGTAAGAGACCGTTCGGTAATCCAGGAGATCGGGCTCTCCTCTACCCGCGACTGCCTCGGGTACAGGCTCGTGCTAAAGAGCACCGAGAGGGTCGCCGACCATGCCGCCGGGATAGCAGCCGAGGCTGAGAACCTCCAGGGGATGGGCGAGTCTGCGGTGCAGAAGGTCAGGGAGATGACTGCGATGTCGCGAAGGATCTTCGACAGCTCGATATCGGCGCTCCTGAGGCTGGACGCGAAGATGGCCGAGGAAGCGATCGTAAGGACGACTGAGGTGATTCAGATGGAGGGAAGAGTCAGCGGCGAGATCCTCGCCCCTCGGATGAGCGGTGCGCAGGTGGCGTCGATAAAGCTCATGCTCGAAGGGATAAGACGCGCGGCGGAGTATGGGTCCGACATAGCGGAGATAGCGATAGACCTCACCGTGGCGGAACCGCAGGCCGTCTGAGCAGCGAGCTCAGCGGAACTCCGGCAACTCGCACGTCCTCTCCAGAAGTGCGAGAAGCACCGCCTCGCCGCGCTCGGTCAGCGCCAGCCTCTCCTTCACCCTTTCACCGTCAAGGGTGCAGACGAGGTCGACCAGATACTCCCGCTGCAGCCAGGCCATGAGCGACTCGAAGCCTCTCTGGCTAAGCCTTGTCCTCCTTCGCAGCCCGTCGACGTCCAGTTGGCGCGACCCCGCCAGGGCGAGCAAAGCTGCGAGACCCTGCGCGGACATCCCTTCATGCGGCCCCGTCCTATGGCCCACCGTTTGCGTGTCCTGCATCATGTCAGAATGGAGTACTCGTCGGAGAATAAAATGGGTTGCCGAAGTATGCTCTACAAGCGACCGTAGAGTATAGAGGACGGGCACGCTCCTCCTCTTGAAGCGGCGAGGCGACGGAGGCTCCGTCTCATGTCGGGGCACAAATCCTTTTATCGGTTGTCCGGCGGCTCGGAAAAAAGGAACGTGGACAGTGGATGCTCTCGAACCAGCAGCTCGCCGAGCTCGCCAAGAAAGGCAAGGATCAGTCCGCTCAGACGAAGTTCGCGCAGTCGGTAGAAGCCGTCGTCACGCTTAGAGACGTGGACCCGAAGAAGACAGACCTCAACATCAACGAGATAGTATACCTCCCGCATCCGACGGCCAAGCAGGCGAAGGTGTGCTTCATAGGATCCGGCGACCTGGCCGTGAGGGCCAAGAACGCGAAGGCGAGCATGGTGATGGACCCCTCCCAGCTGGAGAACTACGGTGGGAGCAAGCGGGAGTCCAAGAAGCTCGCGAGGTCCTACGACTTCTTCCTCGCGGATACCGCGCTCATGCCCAGGATAGGGAAGGTCCTAGGACAGGCGCTTGGGCCGAAGGGGAAGATACCGACTCCTGTCCCACCCAACGCACCAGTCGAGGCAATGATAGCCAGGATGCGGACTGCGGTGAGGGTGAGGAGCAGGGCTTCGCTCGGGGTCATGGCGAAGGTGGGCGACAGCTCGCTCACGGAGGCGCAGCTGGCCGAGAACATAGCAGCCGTCGTGAACGCTGTCTCGAAGAAGCTGCCGAACGGCGACAGGAACATCAGGACGATCATGGTCAAGACAACGATGGGCAAGCCGGCCAAGCAGGCGGTCGAGTAGCGTGAGCCAGACCGTCCAGGTCCATCAACGGAAGCCCAACCCCAAGAAGGCAGAGGTCATCGAGAAGGTCGCGGGCCTGGCCAAGGAGTATCCCGTCCTGGCGGTGACGAGCCTTTCGAAGGTCAGGGCCACCCAGCTGATGGCGGTCAGGAAGGCGCTCAGAGGCCACGCGGAAGTCTTGGTAGTGAAGAACAAGCTCGCTGTCCGCGGTCTGAAGAAGGCAGGGATAGAGAACGCCGACCAGCTCCTCGCCCAGCTCGTCGGCCAGAACGCGTTGATCTTCTCCACCTACGACCCGTTCAAGCTGTTCCTGACGCTGGACAGGAACAAGGTCTACCTGCCCGCAAGGGCGGGCGACAAGCCGACGGAGGACATAATGGTCCCAGCAGGGAACACGAGCCTTCCCGCGGGCCCGGTCCTCAGCGAGTTCAGAGAGGCCGGGATCGCCACCAAGATCGAATCTGGGAGCATATGGGTGAACAAGGACTCGGTCGCGGTGAAGCGCGGCGCCGAAATCTCGCCGAAGCTCGCTAGCCTGCTGTCGAAACTGAACATCAAGCCGATCAGGGCAGGATTGACCATCTCTCTGGCTTATGAGAACGGTCTGGTCTACTCGGGGGACATAGTCGCGATCGACCTAGAGCTGTACAGAAAGAGCCTGGTCGAGGCGTACTCATCCTCCAAAGGGCTCGCGATATCCATAGGATATGTAACCAAGGAGACCGCCCCAGAGATAATCGCAAAGGCGTACCGGGAGGCTATGAGCCTGGCCGTCGAGGCGGGATTCGTCACGAAGGAGACAGCCTCGATGATACTAGGAAGGGCTGAAGCCGAAGCTGCGGCTTTGACTGCACGGGCGAAAGAGAAAGGCTTTCAGTAGCTAAAGGGCTGTGGAGCTAGCCGAACAGCGAAGCGAGTCCCTGTAGAGCTTCCTCTTCCTTCTTCTCCTCTTCCTTGGGCTTCTCTTCGGCCTTCGCCGCACCGGCCGCAGGGGCCGCCGCCGCTACGGGCGCGGCTGCCACCGTGGCCGCATTCTTGAGAGCTTCGTCGATGTTGACTTCGCTCAGGGCCGAGGCGAGAGCCTTGATCTTCACAGCGTCGGGTGCTGCCCCCGTCGCCTTCACTACGCTGGTGATGTTGTCCTCGTTGACGGGCTTTCCCAGCTTGTGCAAGAGGAGGGCGGCGTAGACGTATTCCAAATCGGTTCGCAGGCAGGCGGACTCGGTTCCGTATTTAACTGTTTGAGACGCCGCGGTCGAATTCCTTGAAACGTCTTCCAACTTTATCTACTTCAGGAGAGAGCGCCACAAAGAGAGCGCACGACCCTGATTGAGCGACAAGAAGGATGTACTGAGGTCGAAGTTTTCAGCCGAGTACAAGAAATACTACATGGTCGACCTCTTCAAGAGAGAGGGGTTCGCAAGGAGGAAGTGCGCGGGTTGCGGGAGGTTCTTCTGGACACTTGACAAGTCGAGAGTGAGGTGCGACGACCCGCCGTGCTCGCCGTACTCCTTCATCGGGGATCCTCCGACCAAGAGAAAGATGGGCATGGTGGAGACCTGGAGGGAGGTCGAGGCGTTCTTCGTAAAGGCCGGGCATGCCAGCGTCAACAGGTACCCTGTAGTCGCCAGATGGCGACCCGACCTCTACTTCACCGTGGCCTCGATAATCGACTTCCAGAGAGTGGAGGCCGGAAGGGTGACCTTCCAGCTGCCCACCAACCCGCTGATAGTCCCCCAGGTCTGCCTCAGGTTCAACGACATTCCAAGCGTCGGGGTGTCGGGCAAGCACTTCACGGCATTCACGATGATGGGGCAGACGGCGCTGGACAACAGAGAGGGATACTGGAAGGACAGGTGCATCGACCTCGACTTCGACCTGCTGACCAAGGTACTGGGCATTCCGCCGAAGGAGGTTACCTTCAACGAAGAGGTCTGGGTGGGGTACGGAGCCTTCGGATACTCGCTGGAGTACTTCGTCAGGGGCCTGGAGATGGGCAACGCGGTCTTCACCGCGTTCGAAGGAGACACGGGCAACTACAGGGCCATGTCTGAGGGGGTCGTCGACATGGGCGCCGGACTTCAGCGTTGGACGTGGCTGACACAGGGGACGCCGACTGCGTATGACGCCAACTTCGCCTCGACCCTGTCGAAGATGAAGGAGAAGTGCAACGTGCAGGTGGACCGCGACCTATTCCTGAAGTTCTCACGCCTGGCAGGTGCGATGAACATCGACGAGTATGGGTCCCTTGCAGAGCCCAGGAGGGTGATCGCCCGGCAGCTGGGAGTGGAGCCTTCGGTCCTGGAAGGGCAGCTCGCGCCCACCGAAGCCCTGTACGCCGTGGCCGACCACGCTCAGACCCTGCTCTTCGGGATAGCAGACGGGATGCTTCCGAGCAACTCCGGGGGCGGATACAACCTGAGAATACTGTTCAGGCGCGCGAGGGGCTTCATCGACCGGTTCAAGTTCCCGATAGGCCTGGCGGAGGTGGTGGGCTGGCATATCGACTATCTGAGCCGCATGTACCCGGAGCTCGAAGAGCACAGGCAGGACGTCGCCGAGGTGCTACGGGTCGAAGAGGCGAGGTACGGCTCGACCACCAGCCGTGTATCCAAGATCGTGTCTTCTCTGGCGGCGCTGGGCAGGCCGGTGTCCACGGAGGACATGATAAGGCTCTATGACTCGGACGGGGTGACGCCGGAACAGCTCTCCGACGCAGGCGCCAAGGTCGACCTTCCGGAGGACTTCTACGAGAAGGTCCAGGGGAGACACCTGACGAAGAAGACCGAGGAGCCGGAGGCCCCGTTCAGGCTGGGAGGAGTCGCGCCCACCAGGCTCCTGTATTACGACGAGGACACGGACTTTCAGTTCAACGCGAAGGTGGTCAAGGTCCTCCAGGGCAACCTGGTGGTCCTCAGCCGGACCATGTTCTACCCGCGGGGCGGCGGTCAGGAGCCTGACCGCGGGTCCATAGGAGACGCGAAGGTCGTGGACGTGGAAAAGTTTGGAGACATCGTGCTCCACAAGGTCGACGGTAAGGCGCCAAGAGCCGGGACGCGCGTGAAGTGCCGCGTCGACACCCGACGGAGGCGGCGAATCACCCAAATCCACACTGCGACTCACATCCTCAACGGGTCCTCGCGGAAAGTGCTCGGCCCCTGGGTCTGGCAGCACTCCGCCTTCAAGGAAGAGGACTACGGGAGGATAGACATCACCCACTTCGCGCACCTGACGGAACGAGAGGTCCAGCAGATCGAAGACGTCGCGAACGAGATAGTCAGAGAAGACCTCGAGGTAACGAACACTTTCATGCCCAGGCAGGTCGCGGAGTCGAAGTATGGCTTCAGGCTGTATCAGGGGGGCGTCGTGCCCGGAAGACAGATCAGGGTGGTGAACATCGGCGGATGGGACATCGAAGCCTGTGGAGGCACGCATACGAAGACCACGGGAGAGGTCGGGCTGATCAAGATAGTGAAGTCAGAAAGAGTCCAAGACGGGGTCGAGAGGTTGGAGTTCGTGGCGGGAGAGGCCGCGATAGAATACATGCACAGGGTCGACTCTGAGCTCAGAGAGCTGTCCGACGTCCTGGGGACTCAACGGGAGAACCTGCCCAAGGTGGGCCGGACGCTGCTGGCAGAGCTCGAAGAGACGCGCTCAAGAGAGCGCCAGCTCGGAGAGGCGCTGGTGCGCCTTTCCGCCGGCGACGTCGCCGCAGAGGCCAAGAGAGTAGGCCCCGCAAAGCTTTATGTCGCGAAGCGCCCGCCGATGGGCGAGGAACAGATTATTGCTCACGGACAGAAGAGCGTCTCGTCCGATCCCACGCTGATATACGTAAGCGTCTTTCCTTCAGGCAAGTCGGCCCGTATCGTGTGCTTCGTCGGCTCAGCCGCGGTCAAGGCAGGGTTCTCTGCGTCTGACATAGTGCGCAGGCTGGCCCCGGCGCTGGGCGGCTCGGGAGGGGGTTCTGCGGCGTTCGCCCAAGGCGGAGGGCCTGAGGTCGGCTCCATCGACGCGGCCGTGTCGATGGCCGAGAGCCTCGCGCCGCCCGCCGCGAGCTGAGCCATGTCTCCCAGAGAGAAGTACTGGCTCGGAGTCTGGAACGAGAAACACGCCTTCGAGCCTGACCCTATCCCGGGCAAGAAGAAGGTCTTCGTTACGGTCCCGTACCCTTACATGAACGGGCCGGTCCACGTGGGGACGGCGTTCACAGCACTCAGGGTGGAGTTCTACGCCCGGTTCAGGCGGATGCAGGGCTACAACGTGCTCTTCCCATGGGCCTGGCACTGGACGGGCAAGACCATAGTCGGCATGAGCCAGAGGCTGAAGAAGGGAGACCAGTCGGTGAGGCGGGGCTTCGTCGAGGCCGACGGCGTGCCGGAAAGCGAGGTCGAGAAGTTCGTCGACCCCGAGTATCTCGCAGCCTACTACACCAAAGTCAGCAGGCAGGTGATGAAGGACACGGGCCTTTCGATAGACTGGAGGCGCGAGTTCAGGACTATCGACCCAGCGTACAGGAGGTTCGTGGAGTGGCAGTATCTGAGGCTCCGCGAGCTGGGCTACGTGGTCCAGGGCACCCACCCTGTAGTCTGGTGCCCGGCGGACAAGAGCCCGACCGGCGACGCGGACAGGATGGAGGGGGAGGGCGTGTCGCCTCAAGAGTTCAGCCTGATCAAGTTCCACCTCGGGGAGTGGGCGCTAGTAGCGGCGACGCTCCGGCCTGAGACGATATACGGCGCGACGAACCTATGGGTCAACCCTGAGGGGGAGTACAGCGAAGCCCGAGTCGACGGCGAGCTCTGGATAGTGAGCTCTTCGGCCCTCTCCAGACTCGCAGAGCAGAAGCACGAGGTCACGCCGGTCAGGTCGTTCAGGGGCTCGGAGCTGCTGGCCAGGTACGCCATGGCGCCGCTCACAGGCAGGTCGCTCCCGATACTCCCGGGAAGGTTCGTCGACGCGGCGGTGGGCACCGGAGTGGTCTACAGCGTGCCCGCCCACGCGCCCTACGACCTCATGACCCTGCGCGACATCCAAGAAGGCAGGATCGAGGCCGGGCGGCAGGTGAGGGAGATCGCCGGCAAGCTCGAGCCCGTCCCGATAATCACCGTGGCAGGATACTCGAAGATCCCTGCGGCGGACGCGCTGAGCAAGCACGGAGCGAAGGACTCGCTCGACGACAGCCTCGAGGCGGCCACCGCGGAAGTCTACGCGGACGAGTTCCACAGAGGCGTGATGACCGCGGCATCGGGGCCTCTGGGGGGGCTCGCCGTGGCCGACGCGAAGGCGAAGGCCGCCGAGCTGCTGGCCAAGACCGGCCGCCTCACCACGATGCTCGAGCTGCCTGAGAGGGTGGTGTGCAGGTGCGGGACTCGGTGCCACGTCAAGGTGCTGGAGAACCAGTGGTTCCTCAACTACTCAGACCCCAAGTGGAAGGAGAAGGCCAGGAAGGTCGTCGAGCGCGCGGCCGTCCATCCTGAAGAGGCGCGCGCGTGGTTCAACTCGACAATCGACTGGCTCAACGACTGGCCGTGCGCGAGGAAGTCCGGCATGGGGACGAAGCTCCCATGGGACCAGGAGTGGATAGTGGAGACGCTGAGCGACTCGACCATCTACATGGCGTTCTACACGCTGAGCAAGTTCGTCAACCAGGAGAAGGTCGCGCCGGAGAGCCTCAGCCCCTCCTTCCTGGACTATGTGCTCCTTGGCAAGGGGAACCCAGCGAGCCTGGCGAAGGCGGCCAAGACCACGGAGAAGCGGCTCCGCGAGCTTCGCATGGAGTTCACCTACTGGTACCCTGTGGACCTGCGGAACTCGGCCAAGGAACTGATCCCAAACCACCTGACCTTCTTCGCCTTCCACCATGCGGCGCTCTTCCCAGAGAAAGAGTGGCCGAAGGGCTTCGGAATCAACGGGATGATCCAGGTCGAAGGCAAGAAGATGAGCAAGAGCAAGGGCAACTTCGTCACGTGGAGGTCCGCGCTGGAGAGGCACGGGGCAGACGGGTTCAGGCTGGCACTCGCCCTGACGGCGGACGGGATGGACGACGCCGACTGGAGGGAGAGGGCGGCAGAGGACGCCAGGTCCAAGGTGGAAGCGGTCGTGCCCTTCGTGTCCAAGGCCCTGAGGTCGGCAGGCAAGCGCGAGCCCGACAGCCTCGACGCCTGGCTCTATTCGACCGTGCACAGAAGAATCGCGGCCGTCACGGAAGCGATGGAGCAGATGAAGGTGAGAAGGGCGGCAGCGGCCGCTTTCCTCGACATGTGGAACGACGTCAGGTACTATGCCAGGAGGAGCGAGCACCCGAGGCTGCAGACCCTGCAAGACGTCTTCGGGGCCTGGGCGAGGCTGATGGCTCCCTTTGCGCCGTTCATGGGCGAAGACCTCAACAAGGAACTGGGGGGCAAGGGGCTGCTCTGCCAGGCGGACTGGCCGTCGTTGAAGGACTTCCCAATCGACGAAGAGGCCGAGTTGGCGGAGGTTGTGGTCGCCAAAGTGCTCGAAGACGCGAGGAGCCTTCTGAGGGTGGTGAAGGGACCGAGAGCGAAGCTGAACGTCTACGTCTGCTCGGAGGCGGTCAGGACATACTTCTTCGAACTCGCTTCCGCCAAGCAGAAGGGGGAAGGCGTCGGGCAGGTCGTCAAGAGGTTCGCAGGGATCAAAGCGCCCCCCGACCGGGTCTTCAAGCTGATCTTCGAGTTGGGCGACGAGACGATGCTCAAGCTGGTATCCAACAAGCAGTTCGACGAGTACGCGGCCCTCTCCGGGGCGTCCAGGTACATCTCGTCTGAGCTGGGGGTCAAGGTCGAGGTCCACAGGGCTGGGGCGAGCGGCCTGTACGACCCTGGGAACAGGGCGAAGGACGCCCTTCCTGCGAAGCCTGCCTTCTTCCTGGAGTAGGGCCCAGGAGAGCCGCGAGCGGCGGCTGAGAAGGGGCCCATGGTTCATATACGGCTGTAAGGGCGAAGGCCGACGCTTCATGCCACGGAAGGAGCTGGGTCTCAGCGAGGTCGCGCGGGCCAGGATGTCAGACGAGTACTCCGACTACACCCTATATGACAGGCTATCAAGGACGGTGAAAGAAGGCAGCCAGTTCGCAGAGGCCCTCAAGGAGCTCTCGGCGACGGAGCACAGGCACTTCGAGTTCTGGAGGAGGTACGTGCCGGGCGAGGAGCCGAGGGTCTCGAGGGCCAAGATCCTGTGGATCCTGCTGCTGAGGAGGGTTCTGGGTCTGACGTTCGCCTCAAGATACCTCGACAGGCACGAGTCCAAGGTCGTCGACGAGTATGGCGCGCTGGCCCACCTCATCCCGGAGCAGGACAGGAAGTCGTTCGAGGAGATGGTCGCGGACGAACGCGGCCATGAGAAGGAGTTCGAGGGCAGGATAGAGACCTCCGCGGTCCAGTACATCTCCTTCGTCGTCCTGGGGCTCGCCGACGCCCTCGTCGAAATCACGGGGATACACGCGGGCTCGCTGGGGCTCTACCACAGGACGGTGATAGCCGGCCTCGCGGGCGTGCTGGCCGGCGCCGCCGCGTCGCTTGCAATGGCCTCGGCGTCGTTCGCGCAAGCCAAGCAGGGATTCAAGGGGTCGGCTCGGCTGAGCGCGACCTACACAGGTGTGTCGTACTTCGTCACAGCCGTAATCCTCGCGACGCCCTACTTCTTGACGTCTGACATGGTGTACGCGCTCTCGGTCTCCCTGACTCTTGCCGTCCTCATACTGGCGGTCACCACCTACTACAGCAGCATAATCACAGAGAAGCCCTTCACCAAGGACTTCCTGGAGATTCTTGCCATAATGTTCGCCGTCACCCTGGTGCTCTACCTCTTCGGGTATGCCGTGCGTCCCCTGGTCCCAGGGGGGATCTGAGCGGGCGCTACTCGAAGGAGACGTTGGATCTCATGTAGGCTCGCGTCGCCAGGAACAGGGCGACCACCATCTCGACGCACAGGACGGCCTCGCCCACGAGGTCGGCCGTCGTCAGAGCGCCAGCGAACCCCCCTCTGACTGCGTTGGCCACATAGGTCAGCGGGTTGATTTCAAAGAGGGCCCTTATCGGGAGAGGAAGCGAGTCGCTGTAAGGGTAGAAGACAGTGCTAGCAAAGTTCACGACGAAGATGAGGAGTATCTGGATGCTGTTGTAGGCGTTGTTCGACTTGACCAGCGCGGATAGGAGCAACATGAGCGAACCGAAGAAGATCGAGCCGAGGACGATGGTTCCGTACATGATGGCCAGGCCGGTCGCGGTCAAGCTCAGGGAGCCGAGGAGGGCGTACGCCCCGATCATCATCACAAAGGCACCCGTCAGGCCGAAGACGACAGAAGTGAACATTATCCCCAGGAGGTACTGCAGCCTTGTGAAGGGCCCGACGAGCAGTTGGGCGAGCATCCCGTACCTCCTGTCGGCCCAGAGGAGGCTCCCCCCGACGGTCCCTGCCATGACCGACTGGAAGGCCATGATCCCGGGCGTCAGGTACCTGAGATAGGAGGACCCGGACGACGCGGGCACGAGGGACTGGAACCCGTACCCGAAGAAGACGAGGTACATGGCTGGCAGCCCTATCAGGATCACAAGGGTCCCAGGGTCGATGTTGACCACGATGTTCCTGTACATGAGCCTCAAAATGCGGGGAGCGGCCATCACTCGGTCGACCTCGAGACGGAGTCTATGAATACGTCCTCGAGAGTGTTCTTCCGGACGTTGAGCCAGTCAAGCTGCGCCCCTGTCTCGTGAGCCAGCTCGAGGAGGAGCTGCAGGGTTCTCTTTGGGTCGGAGGTCAGGACTACTCCTGAGCTCCCTTCGGCCTTCAGCGAGTCCTCGGTTCCGAGCCTGCCCTTCAGCGCCTCGAAGAATGCGTCCGCCGAGCCCGCGACCGTGACCTCGATGGTCTTCTTCCCGCCGTAGAGGCTCTTGAGGTTGTCCACAGTGTCAAGAACCAAGACCTTCCCGTGGTCTATCACGGCGACCCTGTCGCAGATGTAGTCCGCCTCCTCCAGGTTGTGCGTAGTGAAGACGACGGTTAGCCCCTGCCTCACCTCCTTCTTTATCGAGTCGAGGAGCTCTCGCCTCATTATCACGTCAAGGCCCACGGTTGGCTCGTCGAGGAAGAGGACGTCCATGTCGTGCATCATCTCTCTCGCGACCTGCACCCTTCTCTTCTGGCCCCCGGAGAGGTCGAAGGACCTCTGCTTCCGGATGGGCTCGAGCTCGAACCGCCTGATCAGGTCCTCTCTCCTCCTGACCCTCTCCTGCTTTGGGATTCCCCACAGGACACCGTAGATGTCCAAGTTCCCCTGGACTGTGGTGAAGTCGAACGACTCGCCCTGCTGCACGACACCTATCCTCTCCCTGATCCTCTGGCCATCGCGCGCGGGGTCCAGGCCGAGGATGGTGAGCCCCCCTGACGTCGGGCGGATCAGGGTCGTCATCGCCTTGATCAGCGTCGACTTTCCGGCGCCGTTCTTGCCCAGGATCCCGAAGACCTCGCCCTTCCTTATGTCGAAGCTGACGCCGTCCAAGGCGTAGGCCTTGCCGTCGTACGTGTGGCGGAGACTCTCCGCCCTGACGACCGGCTCTGACGACGCGGAACCTGCTTGCAACTGGCTGACTCGCGCGGGTCAGACTAGGGCGCTTAAGGATTGGCCGGCGGAGGCGGGACGTCATCGCTCAGGAACCTCTTGATTCCGGTCCCGAACATGAGCATCGTCAGGAAGAACCCCGCGAGGAAGGCGACCAGCGCATAGCTGCTGTAGAGGTCGAGGTCGACGAGCCCCGCCGCTATGATGGTCCCGACGGCGAAGTTCGTGAGGCCCCAGGCAACGTTCAATCGGGGCGGCGACCGCTGGCCGAAGGGGCTTCTGAACACCTTGCCGGCGGAGCCGAACACGAAGTGAGGCACGCCGTTGCCGAGGAGGAAGCCGAGCACGAAGTACCAGACGAGAAAGAGTTGAAGGCCCGAGTCGCTCTCCTCCCGGCAAGCATCTCAGACGCGGCCGTATATGTTCCGCGGGAACAGATCCGCAGGACGGGGAGTCCGGGAACGATATATCCCGCGCCGTGGGGCCTTCGGAGAGCGAAGAGAGTGACAAGCGAAAGGCTTGAGCCCGAAGGACGCGTAGACGCATACCGCAACCCGCAGGTGACCTGACCTGTCGCCCGACGGCCACGATGACCACACGGGCCGCGCCCCACCCGACGGCGAGCCTGGTGGACCCCGCGGCGGGGAATCGTACGAAGTCCCGGCGCTGCTCGCAGAGGGGGCGATACTCTTCCCAGAGACAGAGGTCACTATAACGATTCAGGACCCCAGGAACGTGACGGCAGCTGTCCGCGCCATGAAGGAGCACAGCCTCGTCGTGGTGATTCCCGCCCGCGCCGAGGAAGAGGTCGCAGGGTCAGTCGGGACCCTGGTCCTGCTGAGGAGCGTCCAGCCGTCGGACGG
>JASHUU010000064.1 GCA_030039795.1 Nitrososphaerales archaeon
CGAATCTCGCGCGGTTTTTCATCCGTAAAAGGTTTCCGGAACTTCTACGGCTCTGCCTCTCCGTCGGGCTCGGCTTATCCCTATCTGCCGACTGTCCCCTGGCAGGCTCTACTCTTGGGACTCAGGTGAAGTGGAAAGACGCCGAGTGGTGCCCTGACTCGTCGGCGCAAAAGCTTAGTCGCCCCCATGCGCTAAAATGACCCGACTCCGCGACCCGAGCGTTGCGAAGGCGCAAAGGATGGGGCTTGGCGCTCCGTGGCGCCGTCATCTTCACGGCGTTCTCCTTTGCAGGAGCCGTGCTTTGGTGGATCTACCGTGCCATGGAAAGGACGTTCTGTGCGAAGGGAAGCGCTACCTATCCCGTAGGTTGTGAGCAGGTGACGAGCATAGCCCGCTATTCGGCAGCCGCGGCTTGGCTGTTTGGAGCCATAGCGGTTCTTTGCTGGATCGCCTGTCTGGCGAGTCCCTTCCAATAGGACCGCTCTGAGTCAGCGCCAGCCGACTGTCGAGACGGCCTCGACCCCTGCGAGGGCGGCCAGGGGCCGCGTGGTCCACTAAGAATAAATTCAGGCGGCGGCTCCAAGTCACGTTGGAAGAAGACGACAAGGACGAGTGGCCCTCCAAGCGAGAGGGGAGCAACCCCTTCGACCCCTGGGGCTTTCCTGACATAGAGGAGATGATGAAAGAAGTCGAACGGGTGGTCTCGGGCCAGTTCGACGACTTGGAGAAGAGGATTCCGAAGAGCCTCGTCCGCGAGTCGAAGACATCCGACGGCGGTACAAAGAAGGAGATAGGCCCCATAGTCTACGGTTACTCTGTCACAATAGGCCCAGACGGGAAGCCGGTCGTGCGGGAGTTCGGCAACGTCAAGAGAGAAGCGGGAGCCCCGTGGAAGGCGGTGCAGGACGCGCGTGAGCCGCTTGTCGATGTCGTAAGCTCGGACAAGGAGGTCAGGGTCATAGCCGAGATGCCCGGCGTCAGCAAGGAAGACATAGAGCTGACGGTGGGCGACAGGTCTCTAGTCATCTCGGTCGACAGGGAGGAGAGAAGGTACTACAAGGAGCTGGAACTCCCAGGCGTCGTGGACCCGCAAAGGGCGAAGTCCGCATACAACAACGGAATACTGGAAGTGACCCTTCCGCTGAAGTCGCCCGGAAGCGGCGGCGTCAAACTGCGCGTAGACTAACTACTGATAGGGCCCGCCCTCGAACCCTTCCCTGTACCTCGCCACGGCGTTGAGCGTCGCCTCCTTGTAGTCGTGCTTCTCCGCCAAGTTGCGGGCTAGGTCGCCCGCGGTGATTATCCCAAGAAGGGCTCCTGCATCGTCGACGACCACCAGCCTCCTTATCCTATACTCGGCCATGACACTGGCAGCGGTGGTTATCTTCGCGTTCGCGGGGACCGTTATCAGAGGGGTAGACATTATGTCCCTCACCAGGACCTTCTTAGGGTCCAGGGCGTCGGCGAGCACCTTCGAGACGAGGTCGCGCTCGGTCACGATACCTACGGCGGTCCCACCCTGAGTCACGACGGCGCTGCTCACTCCCCTCTTCGTCATGCCGCCTGCGCACTCCGCGGCGTTCACGTTCAGGTCCACCGCCATCACTGCCTTCTCCATCACGTTCTCGACTAGAGGCTCTTCGATGGCCATCCTGACGAGTCTCGCTGTGTAGGCTAATATATGATTTGAGATGGTTGAGTCGGGTTGCCCGAAGCTGCCGTCGTTGCGAAGGACCTCGTGAAGGAGCGGTACGGGAGGAGGATAGTGGACGGAGTCACGCTCGAGGTCTCCAGGGGAGAGACGCTCGCTCTCCTCGGTCCCCCTGGCGCCGGCAAGACGACCATCCTCGAGATGCTCGCAGGGTCGGCGAGACCTACCGCCGGATCGGTCACAGTGCTCGGCGTCGACCCTGCCGACCGCGCCGCGTCCAAGCCCCTCAGGCGGAGGATGGGGTTCATGCCACGCGGCGTTGCCGCCTTCTCGAGGCTTACGGTCAAGGAGAACGTGGAGTTCTTCGCGGCGATCTACGGCGCAGACGCGTCGAGGCTCCTCGAGTCGGTGGGGGCTGCGCAGCACGCAGCGACCAGGTTCTCGCGCCTGGGAGACGCCGACAGGCGGAAGGTCGGCCTTGCGATGTCCCTCGCAGGCGACCCTGAAGTGTTCCTTCTTGACGAGCCTACCTCGGGCCTCGACGCCTACGACGCGCGCGAAGTCAGGAGAACCATCAAGGGGCTGGCAAAAGGGAGGGCGGTCCTACTCAGCACGTCCTCGGCCGAGGAGGCAGAAGAGCTTGGCGGCAGAGTAGGGATAATGGCGAACGGACGAGTCCTAGCCATGGACTCACCAGCCAATCTGCTGGCGGCCTTCGGAGGGGGACAGACCATCGTCTTCAGGGGAGGCGGAGACTCCGCCTTCGGCACGCTCAGAAGGCTCTTCGAGACCGTCTCGATGGAAGGGACGGACGTGGTGCTGCCGTTCGAGAACCTGCGCGACTTGGAGGTGGCGCTCAGGGAGCTCGTCGGCAGGGGCATCTCGTCTGAAGTCTTCACCCGTTCACCCACCCTGGGCAGCATTCTCCGAAGGCTGACCGAGCCCGAGCCGCCGGGCCACGGAGCCGCCTGATGAAAGCTCTGGCCGTCTTTGCCGTCCTGTGCCGCGACTGGTCCAAGCGCTGGGAGGGCGTCCTGACGGCGTTCGCAGCCCCTGTGGTCCTGCTGGTCGTTCTGGCAGGAGTCTACTCGGCGGACCTGACGTCCAGCCCTGCCGTGGCCGCCGGCTACTTCGTCCCCGGCCTTCTCGCAGCCTCCGTGCTGGGCAACGGGGTCCTCGTCTTCGCCCGCGCGAGCGCCGAAGCGAGAGATTCCGGCCTCCTCCGGCGCCTGTCCCTGACCTCGCTGTCGAAGAGCGACTGGGCCTTGGGCGCTATTCTGCTCCAGGTCGTCCTTGGGTTGGCTCTGACCCTCGTCATGCTCCTCGTCGGAAACTTGGTGTACGGTGCCGGTCTGACCGCCACCGGTGCCCTGTTCGCGTTCGTGGCTCTGTGGTGCCTTGTCTCTACAGGGGCGGGAATGGTCGTGGCCGGCCTCGTCTCAGGCGCCGGAAGGGTGACCGGCGTGGGCCTCGCCGCCGCGCTCCCGCTGACGCTTCTCTCCGGCACCTTCTGGCCCGTCGGCTCCATGCCCTCGTACCTCAGGGACGCCGCCGCGCTCCTCCCCATGACATACCTCGAGGACGGCCTTCGCGCGTCGCTCTCCGGCGGAAGCCCTCCGGCCGTAGGCGCCGACGCGGCCATCACAGGGGCGTTCGCAGCGGTCTTGGTCGTCCTGGGATGGTGGCTCAGCTGGCGCGAGGGCGCAAGATGAAGAGCATCAGTTTATACCACGTACGGGCCGCTGACGGGTTCCGTTGGAACGTCTCGGTGTCCTAGTCGTATCGAAGTGCCTGAGTTCGACTGCCATGGTCGACGCCCTGACGAGGAGCACGACGTATAGGCCGGAGCTCTACGTCGTGGAGAGGCAACCCAACCCCTACAACGTCACGCGGAGCCGCTTCCACGCCGTTGTCCCCGACCTGAACGTAGGCGACGTCGCGAGGATAGCCAAGAAGTTCCGGAGGAGGATTTCGTTCGGCCTCACCGACACCGAGGACTTCGTGATAGCCGGCGGGAGAGACGTCATCGAGCGCGAGTCAGGGGTGGAGATGGTCTGCGTAGCCAAGAAGTACGCCGTCGAACGCAGCAAGGCGGAGCAGAGGCTCCTCTTCGGGCGCATCTTCGAAGAGGCCAACCCCCGCTTCAAGGTCTTCGACCCCAGGCGCGAGAGCCGCCAGGACGCGCTCTCAGGCTTCAAGCGGCTGGCGGCTGAGATGAAGAGGCCAGTCATCAAGCCCGACGCCCCGACGAGAGGGGCGGGCGTGGGGGTCTGGGGGGACGACTTCACCACCCAAGAGGAGATGGCCTCCTTCTTCGTGCGGGTCTTCTCGAAGGGTCGGGTCGTCGTGGAAGAGAAAGTAGAGGGGGAGGAGTCCAGCTTCCAAGCCTTCAGCGACGGAAAGCACTTCGTCCCAGTCCCGCTCACCAGGGACTACAAGCGCGCGCTCGACGGGAACAAAGGCAGGCTCACCGGCGGCATGGGGAGTTACAGTTCCTCGCGGGCCTACCTGCCCTTCATCGGCAGCGGCGAGTGGGATGACCTGAAGTCGGCGGAAGAGGCGGCCTTTAGGCGGTGGAAGGGCCGCGGGTCGGACCCCGGGTTGCGCGGCCTGGTGCTCTACGACGCGGTCATGCACACGGGGCGCGGCTTCAAGGTCCTCGAACGGAACAGCAGAGGAGGGAACACCGAGTTCATCAACACTCTCACGACCATGGCCGACGACTTCGCCGAGGTCTGCCTCAGGGTCGTCGAGGGTTCCCTTAGAGGCATCAGGTTCAGGCGCGAGGCGTCCGTGGTCACATGTGCGGTCCCGCTCTCCTACGGCACCGAGTCCCCGCCCGAGGGCGGCAGGATCTCGCTCACAGGCGCCGAACGGGAGGGCGCGAAGGCGCACGGGAAGGCGAGGGTCCTCCCAATGGACATTCGCCTCGAAGGCGAGGCATGCCTGATGGGCCCGTCTCGGTCCGTCGCCGCAGTCGGCCTCTCCAAGGACCTTACCTCTGCGCGCTCGGTCTCGCTCAAGGTCGTGAGCGCCCTGAAAGGACCCCTCCGGTGGCGGTCGGACGTCGCCAGCGAACAGGACATCCGAAGGAGTCGCACGCACCTCTCCCTCCTCCGAAGCGCGCCGGACGGCCTCAGTGCTTGAAGGCCCTGGTCTGCGTGAAGACCATGGCCATCCCGTAGTCGTCGCACGCCTGGACCGAGGAAGAGTCGTTGGCCGAGCCCCCGGGCTGGATCACCGCCCTCACACCCGCCTTCCCGAGGAGGTCCACGCTGTCTCGGAATGGAAAGAACCCGTCCGACGCGCAGACCGTGCCCTTCGCCCTCTCGCCGGCGTTGTCGAGCGCTATCTTCACCGCGCCGTTCCGCTTCCTGAAGCTCCCGACCCCCAGGGTCCAGAACCTCGTGAGCCGTCCGTCTTCGAGGCTGCCGTCGGCTACGACGATCCCGTTCGACTGTACCCGCCGCACCACCTCCCAGGAGGCAGCAAGCTTGGGCAGGTCCTCCTTCCCGGGCTTCGCCTTCGTCGGGAAGAGGAGCAGGCCACGGTCGAGCTTGCGCGTGTAGTCTGCGGCTTCCTGTGCCAGCACAACGCCCTCGACCACCTTCACGTCGTACGGGTAGTCCGGCCTGGCGGCCGCCTTGATGACCCTGATCTTCTTCTTCTGCTTGCCTTCAAGAACGGCCAGCGCCTCGGGCGAGAAGTCAGGTGCTATGACTATCTCCGTGTACACAGAGCCGTCCTTCGTGCCATCGTTCCTGCCGATCAGCTCTGCAGCCTCCACCCCTATGGCCCTGTTGGACACCACCGTGCCCCCGAAGTCCGCCTCAGGGTCGCATGAGTGGGCGAGCCTGTAGGCCTCCGCCACGGTTGG
>JASHUU010000065.1 GCA_030039795.1 Nitrososphaerales archaeon
CTCGGGCTGAAGTACGCCATGCTCGTCCCCATGTCCTTCTGCGCCCTGATCTCGGACAGGCCGAGCCGCCCCGTGCAGATACGTATGGTCAAGCTCGCGGCGCTGGTGGCGCTCGTAGCTGCGAACATCTTCTACGCCTACGTCGTGGGCTGGGACGCGACCAACCTGGTGGCCTTCAAGCTCGCCTACTCCTCGAATCCCTGGCCCGGGCCTGCCTTTGTGTAATATCCCAAGTTTCTCTTCTGTAGCAAGATAATTAATACCGCGACTTCAAAAGGTGTCCAGCAAAAATGATGCCCGAGGTCTCGTTCGACTATATCACAGGCATCAAGAAGTTCTCGAGCCCCAGGGAGCTCAGACTGTACCTCAGGGCCCTGCTCGAGTCCTACCAGATGTCCCGCGACAACATCGACTCGGTCACGGGCGACATGATCAGGGGAGGCGGCGAGGAGAGCGCGCAGTCGAAGGGATGGTTCAAGGTGGGGAGCATGTTCGCGAACAAGTCAGACCCCAACCGCGCCGGCCTCGACATACTCTTCCAGATCATAAAGGAGGCGAAGCCGAAGATACAGGCCGTGGAGGCATCCCTCAAGACGCTCGACAAGATGGAGGAGACGATGATCCCTGTCGACGCGACCCTCATGCTCTACCTCAGGGACGGGGTCCCCGAGAGGATAGTGATAGGCGGGGAGGCGAAGGAGGAGAAGCCCGAGGACTCCGCTTCTCAGCCCGCCTGAGGGCCGACCCGCTTCATCTTCTGGTGAACGTCTCGAACTGCTCGAGCCTGGGCAGGACCAGGTTCGCTATCGTGTCTCTGATGTAGGTCAGGTTCTGCGCCCTGATCTCGGGCGCTATCGGCGACGTTGCCGCCGCCCCTCCCAGGAGCTCCTCCTGCCTGTCGGACGCGGCTTCCACGCCGTAGATCGCCTCGTAGACCGTCTCGATCTCCTCCCTCACCCCCCTCTTGAGCGACCTGAGCCTTCCCGAGTTCCGGAGCTGCTCGTACGCCGACCTGTGGAACCTCGGGATGGGGTTGACGTAGGGCTCGCCCGCCGTCTGCTTCTCGACGAACTCGAGTATCGCCCTCGCCTGGGAGAGGTTCGTGATGAGCTCGTCCTTCAGCGCCCTCTTCTGCATGTCCGTGGCCTTCCTCTCGCCGATAGAGTTACCGAAGGCCACAGCCACCAGCAGGACAACGAGGATCGGTATGTAGGGCAGGACGTAGTTGGTGAAGTACGACCAGACCGTGCCCGGGTCGAGCATGAAAGCGGTCATCGCACCACTCGTGCCGAGCCAGGCATATAAGCGAGGGCGACGGGAAATCCATCTTCCGCCACCGACAGCCCGGCAGCAGGAGCGGATGTGGCCTGAACCGTAGCCTGTCGCACCGCTCTAGGTCTTTCAGGCGCTATGGCGACGCGGGAGGGAACTTCTGGGACTTTTGGACCCTCTCGATCAGGGGAAAGGCTTCGCGGCTCGGGTACACGTGCCCTTCGCCCGTGAGGCTCAGCTTCAGCCCCTCGTACAGGCGGAGTATCGACCTCCCCTCTGGGGTCAGGCAGTATTCTACCCTCTCGCCCTGCTCGATGGGCATGATCAGCCGGCGCCTCTGCAGGTAGTCCAGGTGAGCCGTCAGAGCCTTCCAGCTCATGTTCGCCCTCTGGAGTACGTGGGTGGGCTTCGCCGGCCCCTCCACGAGCGCGTAGAGGATGTCGCACGTCATCTCGAGCTGGGACCTCCTGACTTGGTTCGCGTTCGCGCGTCCTGCTTGGACCTCGTCTTCTCCGAACAATTCGATTCCCACGTCTTGGATAATGCATAGTGATTAATTAAAGGTTACTACGCAACTTCTAAGTGACCGTGGTATGAATCCACAATCTTAGAAAATACATGAACAGGCTGGTATAGTACCAACTAAAGTCTAATTTCGGGAGTTTCTAGGATTCAGGCTCTATGCATCGGCCGACGTCCTATGCGTCTTCTAAGAACTCTGCTTGTTCTCTTTGACCAGGCTGGGCATGGGGTACGGCACGTTCAGGCTCCCTGCCAGGATGTAGAGGAGCCCGTACAGCTTGTCGTAGAGCATCTCCACGAGCTTCGGAGGCGCCTTCCCCTGCCTCGGGGCGGTCGCCAGCCTTATCTCGTCCTCGACGCCCGTCACCTTGGCGTTCCCGCTCACGGTCATCTTGGCGACCTGAGGGGCGGCAGAGAGCTCCAGCGTAAAAGCGAGGCCCATCGACCCTGGCCTCCTCCTGACCTCAGAGACGGAAACGCTGAGCTTGTAGTTCGCCTTCGTGTTCTCGTCCACGCCTGGCGAGAGCCTGGCGCCTTCTATCCTCTCAGCCGTGACCTCGATCTCGAGCGTGGAGATAGCTCCTAGCGTGGCTTCATAACCTTTGAGCGGCTTCTCGGTCGACGCGCCCGCTGCCTGGGAGCTCAATGGGTACCAAACGCCCCCATCACACTACGTCGTACTGCTCGCGGAGCATTATCTTCGCAGGCCTGGGCGTCTTGCTGTCGACTATGAGCTTCTCCGGCATCCCGTTCCTCACGCACAGGAAGAAGCCCGACTCCGGCTTTACAGGGAGCTCCTCCACGTGGTTGAACTCGGCCATGACTTCCTCGAGCCTGGCTATGCGGGGCTTCATCTCTGTGAGGAGCTGGAGAGTGACCTCCATCTTGCCCTTCTCAGGGTCGGTGGAGTCGACGAATAGCTGCCCGACCCGCGTCCATGACCCAAGAGCAGATCCTTGGGCAGCCTTCTCTCCCATCGTCCTGTACATCTCTCCTATCTCCTCCGTCGCGGCTTCATAGTCGGCCCTGTACAGCTCGAGCGTCCTCCTAAGGAACTCCTTCATCTCATACACCGACTCGAACCTCAGGATGCCTGAGACGACGCTGACCCCGCACTCCAGGTTCTCGTCGGACGACTTCCGCATGAGCATCTGGTACAGCATGCTCCCGGCCCTGCTCGGCTCCGCTTCCTGCTTCTTGTGCCTGCCCACCGACAGTATCATGCCCGGCTGCCCTCTTGCGCCTGCTCGTTCCCGAAGCTCCCCTTGTACTGGAAGGCCGCCTGGTTCTTGCCGGAGGCTGCTCCGCCGGCCACCTGGCCGCCTTTCTGGGCAGACGCGTCCGCGCTCGCCTGCTCTCCCTCGGCCGACCTCGCGAGGAGGTGGCTCTCGTCCGCCCTGGCCTGGGCGAAGGTGGCCTGGGCCCTCTTCAGCTCCTTGAGGACCTTCTCCAGCGCGTTCACTGTCTCCGTCTCCGTCCTCCTCCTGTCGGAGATCTGCCTGCCGAGCTCTGCTGTGCACTCCTCCACGACGGAGACGACGATGTCGGGAGGGAAGGTGCTGAGGGACTTCGACGTCATGTCCCTGCTCACGTCGAACATCACCACCACGCCGTTGGCCACCAGGTACGCCGACCTGCAGTCTGAGCCCAGGCGCTCGGGCTTCAGAGGTATCGTGATGTCGGCCTCCTGCTGGATGGTCGAGATTATCTCTACGAGCTTCTCCGCGGCCTCTCTCTTCTTCGCGACAAGGTCGGCCAGCATCATGTACTGGCCTTGGAGCTCCCTGAGCCCTTCGATGAGGTTCGAAGTCCTTCCTTCAGCCGACGGCACGCTTTCAGTCATTGAATGACGAAAGTCGGGTTTTAATTAAAAACAATTACGTATCCTGAATCTATGTCAATGTTCGTCTTGTCTTGCATGCGTGTCAGGGCGTCGCACCGGGGCGTCGGCGTGTCGATCTGGAGGCGCCCTCGCCAGAGGGCGGCGCCTGTTGTGCCGGCTCTAGTCCCCTATCCAGATGGTTTCCTTCAGGCTCCTGAGATGCAGATCCCCGGTGATGACTGAGGCTCCCGCCTTGCGCGCGGTCGCAAGGACCAGGGCGTCTGTCAGGCTTGGGGTGTCCAGCCCTTCGCTCCTGGCCCTCTTCGCCATCTGGACCCACTGCTCAGCGGCCTCCAAGGCTAGGGCCTCGTCGACCGCGACTATGTCCGTCGACTCTGTGATGGCCCGGAGCCATCTTCGGACCGCACTCGCTCCTTCTCCTTCTCTGTAGTATTTCCTGGCGAGCTCGGCTAGGACAATGTCGGGCGTGACCAGTTGGTCAGCCTCTGCCATGACCTCCTTGACCCTGGCGCCACGCTCGCTTCCTTTGAAGAGCTCTACCCAGGCCCAAGAGTCAACTGCGACCTTCGAGCCGGTCCTCCTCCGAGAACTCCCTGGGCCTCTTGTCGCTTCCAAAGGCCAGCTCTATCGCTTCGATTCTTCGCTTTCTTACCAGCAGTGCTATCGTCTCATCCATGGTCCTGGTGTTCAGCACCTTCTGGAGGGCGGCCAGTTTGCTTGCCGTCTCCTTGGACACTTTGACGGTAGTATGCTGGGACAACCTGGATTCTATATCGGTATACCAGTATATAAGGGCCGCTTCAGGCCGTCCGACTGGCGTCCGTGGCCTCGGCTGGCTCGGACTGGGCTTCGTCCAAGGGGATGTCGTGCCACTCGGACGTGTCACCCCCGAGCTTCTTTATCATCTTGAACTGCTTGAAGAGCATCGCGAGCACCATCGCGTCGAATGGGTCGTACCAGACCGCGAGAGAGATGGCCCTCTCGTTCAGGTGGGCGGTGCGCATGAACTCGTCCCAGAGCTCCTTGTCGTCGGTAGTGAGGCCGACCCTGATGGCCGAGAGGTCGTGGATCGTCGCTTTGATCGACTGGTTCAGCGTAGGCACGGTCCTTCCCATGCCAGGGATGGGCGTCGTCCGGGGATTTAACCCGGCGCGGGGAAGAGCGGGCTGAGGGGGCGGAGGAGCGTGAAAGTGCGCGACCGCATGACGGCCCTTCACGTGCCCTCCTTCTCTTGTGCGTACAGGAGAAGCTTGTTGACCTGTGCCAGCGCAGTCCGGATCCGCCTCTCCGCGTCCTGTTTCAAGCCGAAATACGCCTTCAACCGTCCCTCGAACTCCTTGCCGCCCAGAGTCTTGGCTGCGGATCGAAGCTGGAGGTTGACTCTCTCCTTCGAGCCCCTGTCCACCAGGCTCCTCACCATCTCCCAGTCCGCCCCGCTCGACAGCATCACGACATCCCTCACGTCTTGGTCTCTCCCCGAGTGGAGCTTCATGGCTATCAGCGCCTCCCTCGCGGCCACGTTGGAGAGGACCGACCCGTTGACCCCCGCTACTCGGAGCTCCTTCGACCTTCTTCGCACCTCCTCTTCGCCCCAGACAGCCCCGGTCTGACGGCATCGGACGCCGCCTGCCATCAAGTCGACGGACACGTCGCCGCCGCCCAGCCTCTTGGTCAGCCTGACGCTCTCGACCCCCTCGAGCTCTTCGCGGAGAGTCTCGTCCACGGCATACAGCTGCTCTTCCAGGAGCCTCAGGAGGACTTCCAGGCTCCTCTTCTGGACCACGAGGTCGCAGTCGACAGAATACCGGGGCAAAAGGGAGTATGCGTTCACCGCATAGCCTCCGACGAGGGTAGGCTGGATCTGTGTCTGGTGCATAACGTCCAGAACGCGCAGGACTTCCGCCTCTCTGGCCGCGAGGCCCCGTCCTATCACCGCGGGACCCGGTCTCCGCCGTGGCCGGCACCGGAGCCGACGCCGAACTCCTTACGGAGGATTTCTAGAGCGGGACCGAAGGTGTAAGGGTCGTCGCGGCAGAATCTGACCGTGTCTGCTAACGGCTCGACCTTGAGCCCGTCGAGCGAGTCGAACTCCACCTCGCCCACCGGGACGAGAACGAAGTAGGCCCCGTAGAGCGTCTCCCTGGGCTCCGCTCCTTCTTCGACGCTCTTCTTTCCCCTGAGCTCGAGATACCTCCTCCAGTGGCCCGTCTCCGACCTGTTGACCCTGATGTATATCGGATAAGACCCAAAGAAGCGGTTCGCATTGTATCCGCCCCTCGTCCAGGCGAAGACGC
>JASHUU010000066.1 GCA_030039795.1 Nitrososphaerales archaeon
GCCGCGAAGAGCAGTATCGACGCCACAAGGCCGATGAACAAGTCGAAGAGCGCCGTGTCGCCTAGGACGGGGGCCGTCGCGCTCGACGCAGACAAGGCAGAAATCAGGACGCTGTAAGACACCGACGTCACGCTCCCGAAGGCATAGAGCACGGAGAATGCGATCATCAGCCACCACGCCCTGAACCCCCCGGTGATCTTCGTCATCTTGAAGCAATAATACGCGGCGCCGATGTCGAGGATGAGGTTGACTATCCAGCTCAGTCCCGCGAAGACTTCGAGGGGCGAGGTCAAACGCTCACTTCTCCGTCGACTTCCTGAACAGCTCGGCGAACCTCTCGGAGGACGCCTTCGTGGGCGTGCCTCCCATCAGCCCCTCGTAGTTCTCGAAGGAGCCGGCTACCTTGATGCCTCCTGAGGCGATCTCGTACTCCCTCAGCCTTCGGTCGTGCGGGCTCCCGCGCATCTTCATCACCACCACTCCTCTCCTCAGGGCCGACTCGATCTCTATCAGCTTGAGCACCACTATGCAGTCCGCGAGGAAGCTTATCCCTTCCTCTGAGATCGTGAAGGACATGCCCGGCGACTGGGAGGCCTCCCAGATCAGCATGGAGCTGAGCCCCTTGGTCTTGAAGAACATCACGTTCCTATAGACCTGCAGCCTCAGCGAGTCCGGTTTCATGAACATGTTGAAGTGGCTCAGGGAGTCCACGACTATCCTCCGCGCGCCGAGCCGCTTTATCGGGTCCTCGAGTATGGCCTCTAGGCCGCCTGGCTCCATCAGCACGTCCGGGGACGTGCAGATCACCCTCAGCTTGCCGTCCTCCTCGAGCTTCTTCATGTCCCACCCGAAGTTCTTCGCGTCCCTGTAGAGCTGGTCTGGCATCTCTTCGAATGTGAGATAGATCCCCGCCTCGCCGTCCTTGGCTCCCTGGATGAGGTACTGCAGCCCCATCGTGGACTTTCCTGTGCCCGCGCTCCCCGCGAGGAGGACCGAGTCGCCCCTCATGTACCCGCCGTTGAGCATCTTGTCAAGCTCGGGTATCCCTGACCTCACCCTGTCCGCGCGCGCCGAGCTCACTTCTTGACCCCCTCGAGGTAGCTCGTGACGGACGCCTGAATCTGCGCGTCCTTCTCGCTGTCCATGGATATCACGGTCATGCTCCCGGCCTTCCCCTTCTTGAGGAGGCCCATCTCCAGGAAGTCCTTTACGTCGCCCTCGATCTGGGCGCCGTTCCTGCCTATGCGCCTCGCGACCCCGTCGAGCGAGTCCATCAGCCCTGGGTTGTTGTGGAAGAGCATCAGCAGCTCGCCCTTGGACTCCGAGCTCAGGAGCCTCTCGACCAGTTCCTTCCCCTGCAAGGGCGCAGTCAGCGCCTTCTGCCTCCCTTCGACATGAACTCCTGCGCGCGCAGGACCGCCTGTTCGAAGGAGAAACCGCCGATTGGATCCTCGAACTTCATACCTACCTTCACATAAAGCGACTTCACCATCAACTTCTCGACGACCCTCGAGCCGGTTCCTAGCGTACGGTCGAGCGCGTCCGCGTAGGCCTTCGCTCTTGGGACCGACGCTCTGACTTTCATGTGGTAAGCCAGGGCTTCGGCGGGTTTCTCCCCCAAGACTTGCTTCAGGGTCGTCTCCACTGTCTCCTCAAGCAATTCGTCGAAATCCTTTGCCAGCGACACACCAGCCGCCAACCTTTTAGATTTCTCCCAAGTAGTATAATAATCTTCTAGGAGTTTTCCCGAACTCCCGGTTTCGGAATGGTACGAGAACTTGCCTAGGATGAGCCGGGAGAGAAGTCCATCGGGAAGCGCCACCGAAACGGACTCCTGTATCATCGAGTTACTACTTATTAACGCCAGCGAGGTCGCCGACATGCTTGCGTTCAATCTCCGCGAGGGGCCGCAGGGGCCTCTCGCTAACTTCCATTGCGTTCGTCGCCGGGATCCTGCTCGAGAGCGCCATCGTCGGGGGTGTGTTCACCGCCTCTCAGCAGGTCGATGCAGCTTCCGTGGTGACCTACCCGATTCAGGTCACGATGGCCAACTCTGCTCCTGTCGCTACGGTCACGATAAACTCGGTGGGAGGATGCGCGCTCAGTTCGACGACGTTCTCCGCGGACGGGACGGTCCATGACATCACGATGGAGGACGACTGCGACTTCACGCTGACCCTTCCTAGCTCGAGTACCTCGAGGGACGTGTTCGCCACGACCGGGACGGGAACCTACCCTCAAACGACGTACCAGACCGCGTGCTCCAGCGGCACCTGCGCCACCCTCTCCTTGGAGGCATACCTGGAACTGCAGAACACGTACGTGGCAGTTGTCGGCGCGAAGGGCGAGCCGTTCCCGGCGTCGTCAACTGTGACGCTTGTGGGGGAGCAGGCAGGCGAGACCGTTGAGAGTGCATGCACGATAGCCGTCGGCGGCACGCTTTCGGCATCCTGCGGCTCGTCCTCTTCGTGGTTCGACTACGATACGCCGGTCGGCTTCACAGCCTACTCGACTGACGGCACGGCGACGGAGCAGTGGAGCGCGACGCCCCTTACCTACGGCCTGGTGGGATATTGGCCGCTCGACGAGGGAAGTGGCACGTCGGTCTACGACCTCAGCGGAAGCGGCAACAATGGCACCTTGGTCAGCGCCAATGGGGGGCTGCCCCTGTGGGAGAGCGGTTCGAACTGCGAGGCGGGTTCATGCCTCGAATTCAACCCGTCGTTCCCCACAATGAGCACAGGTTACGTGAACCTAGGGACGGGGTTGGAGAACTACGAGAGCGGGACTAACGCAATCTCATTCTCGATGTGGTACTATCTTCC
>JASHUU010000067.1 GCA_030039795.1 Nitrososphaerales archaeon
ACCTCGGGCTACGTCGTGGACGCGGGGGCCTCTAGGGCGGTGCTCGACGTGCTGTCGGGCCTGGTTGGGATAGAGATAGACACGTCGAAGCTGCAGGAGAAGGCCGCGGAGACGCAGAAGGTGATCAGCCAGCTCCAGGACATCTCCGAGCAGGCGAGGGAGGGCGCCCAGCCCAAACGGGAGGAGCGGCCCGGGTACATCTCCTAACCTTTGATGTTTCCTACCGGCCTTAGCGCGACGACCTTCTTGGAGATGCCGGCGGCGTCCATGGTCTCCACGACCTCGGAGATGTCCTTGTAGGCCATGCCCGCCTCTTCGGCGAGGCCGTCCATGGTGGCGGCCTTCACGTAGATCCCCCTGTCCATCATCTTCCTCTGCAGCTCTGCCCCCCTCACGGCCTTCTTCGCGGCGGTCCTCGACATCGTCCTCCCCGAGCCGTGGGCGGTCGAGCCGAAGGTCTCCCTCATGGCCCCCTCCGTGCCGACGAGGAGGTACGAGCCGGTCTCCATGGACCCGCCGATTATGACAGGCTGCCCGATCTCCCTGTACGGGGCCGGTATGTCAGGGTGGCCGGGGCCGAAGCTCCTCGTGGCGCCCTTCCTGTGGACGAGCACCTCCCGGCTTTTGCCTTCGTAGGAGTGGCGCTCCACCTTGGCTATGTTGTGGCAGACGTCGTAGATCAGGTGCATGTCCAGAGACTCGGCGTCCTTGTGGAAGACGCTCGAGAAGGCCTCCCTGACCTTCTGCACTATGATCTGCCTGTTGGTGAAGGCCATGTTCGCCGCGCAGACCATGGCGCCGTAGTAGTCCTTCCCCTCCTTGGAGGAGAAGGGGGCGCACGCCAGCTCGCGGTCCCGGACCTCGAGGCCGTACCTCTTCATCGCCCCGTCGAAGACCCTGAGGTAGTCGCTACCGATCTGGTGGCCGAAGCCGCGGCTCCCGCAGTGGACCATCACCATCACCTGGTCGGGGTGGACGATCCCGAAGCGGCGCGCGAGCTCGGGGTCGAAGAAGCGCCCAGGGTCCACCACCTGTATCTCCAGATAGTGGTTCCCGGAGCCCAGGGTCCCGAGCTGGTCGATGCCCCTGCTCCTGGCCTGGCGGCTCACCTTCGAAGGCTCGGCGCCCTTGATGAAGCCCCCCTCTTCGACGTGCGACGGGTCGTCCTGCCAGGCGTGGCCGTTCTCAGCGCACCATTTGACGCCGTAGGTCATGATTTCGTCGAATTGAGGTTCGCTTACCCTGAGAAAGCCCTTCACGCCGACGCCAGCAGGCACAAGCCTGAATATGAGGTCTACCAGCTCCTTTACCTTCGGTCTCACCTCGGCGTACTGTAGATTCGTTCGTATGAGCCGCATACCGCAATTGGAGACGATAATGCCGTTTGCGATGAAATTGTGGCTCGGATCGCCTATTGTCACGTCGTAGACCGGTCCCTCGTATGGGATCGACTCGATCGACAGCACTCTGTCGAAGACCAACCCCGAGGCTCCTGCCTCGAACGTCGAAGTGAATTCCTCCAGCTTTTCTGACCTCCACATCCTGGCGCTTCCGCTCGTCGCCCAGATCGAGTGCCGAGTGAAGCTGGCGCCTGCCGCCCCGGAGGAGAGGGACTCGACGATGTCCTTGGGTCGGGCGCCCGCCGAGTGTATTGCGACGGCCCTCTGACGGATTTCGTTCCGCGCGTCGCTGATCCTCTGGTCGTAGGACAGGTAGCAAGCCGCGACGCTGGCCAGCCTCTGCTTCTCCCGGTTGTAGAGGTATCCGACCCTGCTGAAGAAGTTGAGGAGGTTCTCCGCGTTGGACAGGACGCCTATGCGGAGTCCGGTCGAAGGCCCATCGACTCCACCGTGGTCGTACCCTTGTACCCTCGCCGGCTTGGACGTCTCCACGCCGAGGGAAAGAAGCAGGGCTCTGAAGTCCTCCAACAACTCGACGGCGCTCTGAGAGAGGCTGACGAGCTTGTCGACGCCGAACGCCGGCATCTGGAAGTCGTAACCGTTCGTCGTCGTCGGCCTCGACATCTCGGCCCCGAAATAGGCACCAAGGAACAGCTTCTTCTGCCAGTCTTCCGCGGCCAGTAGCCACGGTGGGAGCCTGTACGCCTGACTGGCCTTCTCGCCATACGGAGCCCCAAGGGCGACAAGCAGCACAGCGAGCGCGGTCGACGACGCCCGAAGCGCGTACTCCTCGAAGTCGAACGCCGAGGGTCCGTACTTGGTCTCTGTCCGGTGGTGCCTCTGGCGGGTGAAGGCATGCGATGCGAATCCGATCGTCTCAAGGTCGGCGCCGATGTCAGAGAGGTCGGCCTTCTTTCCATGGAAGGAAACGTACTGGCCCCTCTTGACCCTGGGGATCGAGCCGTCTCCAAAGACAAAGCCCAGGACCTTCAGGACCTGCGCCATCCTAGGGTCGGCCAGGGATATGCGTTCAAGCCCTCGCGCCCTGAGCTCGTCCAGTACTTGCGCACGCGCGCTGCCCCTGTCTGTTATCCCCATCTTCTCCATTGTCGAGGCGAGGAGATCCGCGTGGATGACGTCTAGGGAAGCGGGCTTTGCATACGGGATGCCCTCCGCGCCGCTCGTGAGCAGATAGTCGTCGGCTGACACTTTGCCGGCGGGGACCATTCCCCGCTTGGTGAGGAGAGGGTGGTCTGGCGTGACAAGCACCGTCTTCCCAGTCTGGGATCTTATCTTGAGTATCACGCCCGACTCGAGCCGCTTCTGCTTCGCGACGGCTCTTGTCTGAATCGCGACCTTTCTGGCTGCGTCGAAGGTGACGAACCCGTGCTCCGCTATGTCGACTTCAGAGATCTTCCTCCACACCCCGTTGGCGTCCGAGACTCGAGTGTCCGGGTGCAGGCAGTTTATGTCGAAACCAATCCCTCCAGGCGAAATGACGCCCGTTTCAGGCTCAAACGCAGCAACGCCGCCTATCGGGAAGCCGTATCCCCAGTGGGCGTCGGCCATCGCATAGGCCTGCCGGACTATCCCCGGGAGGCACGCGACGTTGGTGACCTGCTCGATGACCCCGGAGTCCATCCCTTCGAGGAGCTTCCTCGTCGCGTAGAGCCTGGCGGGGACGAGCATGCCCTGCTTGTAGGACGTCGGGATCTCCCAAGATACATCTGTCAGCTTCTTGAAGGAGTCGATCTGAGCCATGCCACCTGGTTCTCTGATTCGGCCGCCCTGAGGTTTGCTCTTAAAGGGTTGCTCAGATGTCGAGGACTACGGTGGCTACCCAGCCAGGTCCGTCGCGCCTCGCGCCGAACATGTGCATGGTGACCGCCTTGACGTCGTTCCTCAGGGCGTGCTTCTCCCTGTCGATGGCCTCTCCTCTCGCCGAGGCCTTTAGCGATGTCCCTTCGGGCGAGACCTCGACCTCGAACTCCGAGAAGAGCAGGGAGTCGACGTCCTTGATGACTATGAGCTCGGTCAGGAAGTCGTAGAGGAGCCTGTCGAGGTCGGGCGCGGTAAGGGAGATGCGCCTCGTCGTCCTCTTCTCGACGGTGCCCAGGTCGACCATTATGTCCGACGTGGCCGCCGCGCACGCTTCGAAGAGCCCGCCCACCGTGTCGGCCCTCGCCTCGAAGGCTACGTCGGCCAGGGCGACGTCGGGAAGGAACCTGTAGGGCATGACGCGGACAGGGCCCCGGCTCAAAGCTCTTAACATGTGCGGAGGTCCGACTCACGTTGCCCGGCAGGCTCCTTGAGCTCACCCTGGAGGACCCCTACCAGAACCTCGCATTCGAGGAGTCGCTCCTTCGGGCCGCGAAGGTCCCCACGCTCCGGGTCTGGGAGAACCAGAAGTCGGTGGTCCTAGGCCGCGCGCAGCTGGCGGGCTTCGAGACGGACCTCGTCTACTGCGCGGAGCACTCTATCCCTGTCGTCAGGCGGGTGACCGCGGGCGGGGCGGTCTACAACGGCCCGGGGAACTTCAACTGGACCTTCGTCGTCCCGTCGAAGGACACGCCCGTCTGGCTTGCAGGGGCCTCGGGTGCAAAGGGGGTTTTCGAGTCGTTTGCGCAGGTCGTGGTAGGCGCGCTCGCATCGTGCGGAATCGAGTCGTCCTTCGAGCCGCCCAACAGCATCGCCGGGCCGAGCGGAAAGATCTCGGGCATGGCGGCGTATATCTCGAGGGGGGCGACGCTGTGCCATGGCACGCTCCTCGCGTCGGCTGACCTCGCCGAGGTGGACATGCTGACCAAGCCGAGCGGCCAGGTCCTGCGGAGGCGCTATACTCGGAGCAGGCACGTCAGGGTCGCCAATTGCGGTGTGAAGGCGTCGGAGCTCGCGCTCAGGCTCTCCGAGGCGGCGCCGGGGTTCGAGCTGGGAGGAAGGACCGAGGAGGAGGCCGAGCTATGCGCCAGCCTTGTGGGCAGATACCGCAGCGAAGAGTGGAACCTCGGGGACCCGTTCGAGCTAGACTATCTCTAGCTCCTTCCCGGCCTTCTCGAAGGCCCCGACCGCGAAGTCGAGGTCCTCTTGGGTCAGGGCCGCGTTCATTATCGTCCTGATCCTCGCCTTCCCCTGCGCCACCATCGGGTACACTATCGGCAGCGCGAAGACTCCTAGGTCGAATAGCCTGGAGCTGAGCTTCTTCGCCTTGCCGCTCTCGCCTACCATCACCGGGGTTATGGGGGTCTCGCTCCTCCCGATGTCGAACCCCAGGTCGCGCATGGCCTTCTTGAAGTAGCGCGTGTTGTCCCAGAGCTTCTGGACGTGCTGGGGTTCGTGCTCCAGGACGTCCACGGCTGCCGTGCAGGCGGCCACGACGGCCGGGGGGTGGGACCCGCTGAGCAGCCACGTCCTGGACTTGTTGTAGGCGAAGTTGACCAGGTCCTGGGACCCTGAAACGTGCCCTCCGACGACGCCGAAGGCCTTCGAGAAGGTGCCCATCTCGACGTGGACCCTGTCTCTGGGGAGCTTGAAGTGGGAGACGATGCCCCTCCCGCCAGGACCTAGGACGCCCTCGCCGTGGGCGTCGTCGACGTAGACCATGGCCCCGTGGTCGTGGGCCAGCGCGGCGATCCTGTCCAGGGGCGCGATGTCGCCGTCCATGGAGAAGACGCCGTCGGTTATGACCAGGATCCTCCGGAAGACGGGCGCGGCCTGCTCTGCCTCGTCGAGGACCTTCGACAGGTCCTCGGTGTCGGCGTGCTTGAAGACCTTCCGCTCCGCAGCCGAGAGCCTCACGCCGTCGATGATGCTGCCGTGGTTGAGCTCGTCGCTGATTATCAGGTCCCCCTTCCCAGCGAGCTGGGGTATCAGGCCCGCGTTGGCCGCGAATCCTGTCTGATAGACGAGCGAGGCCTCGGCCTCCTTGAACGCAGCCAGCTTCCTCTCCAGCTCCCGGTGGAGGTCCATGTTGCCGGCGATGGGCCTGACCGAGCCGGAGCCCGCTCCGTGGGTCTGGACGGCCTTGATCGCGGCGTCCTTGAGCTTCGGGTGGTTGCTCAGGCCGAGGTAGTTGTTCGAGCAGAACATCAGCACCTTCTTTCCGTCGACCAGGCACCAGGGGGTGCTCGGGCCTCCAAGGACCCTCAGCTTCCACTCCAGCTCCTGCCTCACGAGGTCGTCGTACTCGGACTTCAGGAAAGATGTCGGGTCCCTCATTGTCAGTTCGGCCGCCCCGCCTATGGGTTAAACGTCTTTCCGTCGCCGCCCATGCGGCGCCCGAGCTTGGCGAGCATGTCCGACGCCATCTTTGCCAGGTCGTACTCGTGGATCCAGCCCCAGTCGCGCCTGGCCTCGGAGTCGTCAATCGACATGGGCCACGAGTCGGCGATCTTCTGGCGGGAGTCGGGGGAGTAGGTGACGCTGAACCCTGGGACGCGCTTGGCGATCTCCGCTGCTATCTCGCCGGCCGAGAAGCTGATGGCGGCCAGGTTGTAGCCTGAGTGCAGCCTCACATCGGCCCTCGGGGCCTCCATCAGCCTGACCGTGGCCCTGAGGGCGTCAGGCATGTACATCATCGGGAGGACCGTGTCCTCTCTTAGGAAACATGCGTACCTTCCCTTCTCGAGGGCCGCGTAGAATATCTCCACCGCGTAGTCCGTCGTCCCCCCTCCCGGCGGCGCCTCGCTGCTTATCAGCCCGGGGTACCTCAGACACCTCACGTCGAGGCCGTACTTCAAGAAGTAGTAGCTGCACAGGAGCTCCCCCGCGACCTTCGTCACGCCGTACATCGTCGTGGGGTTGAGGGCCGCCGCCTGGGGGGCCATCCTCCTGGGAGCGTCGGGCCCGAAGACGCCGATGGAGCTCGGCCAGAAGACCTTGGGGACGCCGTCGGTCCTGGCGACCTCGAGCACGTTCCTCAGCCCATCCATGTTGATCTGCCAGGCGAGCTGGGGGTTGTTCTCCCCTGTCGCAGAGAGGACCGCGGCCAGGTGGTAGATCGTGTCGATCGCGTACTTCTTCACGATCCGGTCGAGGGCCGAGGAGTCTGACACTTCCAAGACCTCCACCGGGCCGGCCTTCAGCAGCGGACTCCCCTGCGCCTTGTGGACCGCTGCGACCACCCTGTCGTTGCCATAGCGCTGGCGCAGGTAGGGGACCAGCTCCGCGCCTATCTGTCCTGCAGACCCGGTCACGAGGACCTTCGGGGCCAACTTGTCCGGCCAGAGTGGAACGTTGTTTAAACGTTCGGAGAGATCGGGGACACCACCTTCATCGTGATG
Source organism: Nitrososphaerales archaeon (assembly GCA_030039795.1). Classification (GTDB taxonomy): domain Archaea; phylum Thermoproteota; class Nitrososphaeria; order Nitrososphaerales; family Gagatemarchaeaceae; genus UBA183. Next base: position 6,680 of record JASHUU010000067.1, read on the forward strand.
GTCGAGACCACGCCGGGCCTGGACCGCAGCGTGTCCGATATCACCGACTTCACAGCCTGGTCGTCCGCACCCTCCACGATGACGAGGAGGTCGTAGAGGCCGTAGAGCTGATAGACGGACCTCACGCCGGGCGTCCCTTTCAGCGCCACCACGCTCTGGTCCTCCGAGCCTGGGCTCAGGTTGACGAGCACTATGGCCTTCTCCATCGCCGTCTGCGCAACCCGCGGCGGCGGGCGTTAAACGTTGTGCAACTACGCTCTGGGCGCCCGCAGCCGCGCCAGCGCGCCGTCAAGAGGGAGGAGCTCCTCCGCGCCCGTGCGCATGTCCTTTACGGTGACAGACCTCGAGGAGGCCTCGCGCTCGCCGACGATCAGGCTCCACGAGGCGCCTAGGGCGTTGGCGTCCTCGAGCTGCTTGGAGAGGGGGCGCGGCTGCAGCGGGGCCTCGCAGGCGATCCCGCCGGCCCTGAGCTCTCGCAGGACCGCGTGCGCCCAGTCTCGGGCGCCTGTCCCCGCCACGGCCACGTAGACCAGGAGGGGGACCGGATCCTTGGAGCGCTCCATGGACATCGTTATGCGGTCGATGCCGCCGGCGGCCCCTGTGGCAGAGAGCTCAGGGCGGCCGAAGGCCCTGGGGAGGAAGTCATACCTCCCGCCGCCCGCAAGCGAGCCGAGGCCGGGGTGCGCGGAGTCAGACACCTCGAAGACCACCCCCGTGTAGTAGTCTATCCCCCTTACGATGCTCATGTTGAACGAGACGCTTTTCACTCCACGCTCCCTCAGGAGGTCGTTGAGGCTCGCGAGGGAGGGGGCGCCGACCTTCCGCTCGCCAAGGAGGTCCAGCACCTTCTCCGGGGGGCCGGCGATGGAACCGAAGTCGAAGAGACTCTTGACGTCGCGGGGGTCGAACCCCTTCTGCTCGTACTCCTTGCTCAGCTCGGGGAGGGTCCTCTTCTGGGACTTGTCGAGCGCCCTCATCAGCTCGACGGCGCGGCCCTCGTCCTCGACGTGGAGCGCCTTGCCCACGAAGGCCTGGACGGCCCTCCTGTCGCCGACGTTCACGGTGACATCCCCTAGGCCCAGCCTCTGGAACAGCCTGACCGTTGCTTCGATGACCTCCGCGTCGGCGTCGAGCGACTCTGGCCCGAATATCTCCAGGTCCCACTGCCGGAACCACCTGTACCTGGCGTGCTGCGGCTCGTCGTACCTCCAGGCGCCGGCGGCCGCCGCGAGCTTCACAGGAGGCCTGAGCCCCCTCTTCGAGCAGACGTAGCGGGTCATCCCGACCGTCAGGTCGAACCTCAGGCCGACCTCCCTCCCCGCCTTGTCCTTGAAGGCGTAGATCTCCTTGTCCACGTCCGAGCCGCTCTTCGCCCTAAGGGTGGCGAGGTGCTCGATCGAGGCAGGCTCCATCATCTTGAAGTTGAAGAGCCTGGCCACCTCTTCGAACTCCCGCTGGACCTCGGACTGCAGGGAGTACTCCTCCGGCTCGATGTCCCGGATCCCTCTTGGGAGGGTCAGGTCCGTGCTACTCGCCCTTCCTCTTCAGGGCCGAGAGCTGGGCGAGCATCGCGGTCAGCTGCAGCTCGGGTTGGGAGCCCTGCACGAGGCGGAAGTCGTACTCCGCGAGGATAGAGACGGCCTTCCCGAGGTCGTCGACCTTCATGGAGCCCAGGGCCTCGTTGGCGAAGCGGAGGAAGTCGCGCTCCGGTATGCCGTAGACCTTGGTAAGCTCGACCATCCTGAGCCTCGCCTGTTCGAACTCTCCGTCGATCGCGAGCTTCATGATCTCGGCGACCCTGGCCTTGACGGACGCGCCCGACGCGGACTTCACGGAGTCCGCGGTCAGCTCTCCCGACGCAGATGCGGTCTGCATGAGGTTGATGGCCTGCCTGAGGTCGCCCTGGGTGGCCTCGTATATCGCGGCGAAGGCGTCGTCGCCGGCGCGCTTCAGCCCCTCCTCCCCGGCTATCTTCCGGAGGTGGCCCTTCACCGACTCCTCGTCGAGGCGCTGGAACCTGAAGATGGCGCACCTGCTCTGCAGGGGCTCGATTATGCCCGAGGAGTAGTTGCATATCAGGATGAACCTCGTCTGCTGCGAGTTCTCCTCCATGATCCTTCTGAGGGCGGTCTGGGCGTCCGATGTGGTCTCGTCGGCCTCGTCGAGGACCACGAGCCTGAACGGGACGCCCGCCCTCCTGTCCGAGAACCGCGCGAACGTCTTGATCCTCTGGCGGACGGTCTCGATCCCCCGCTCGTCGGAGGCGTTCAGCGTGAGGGTGTAGTCGCTCCAGCTCTCCCCCAGTATCTGGCGCGCGAGTATCATCGCGGTGGTGGTCTTTCCCGACCCGGGAGGGCCGGCGAAGAGGAGGTGGGGGAGCTGGTCCTTCTTCTGCAGCATGAGCTTCAGCCTCGCCCTGACGGCTGCCTGGTCCACGAGGTCGTCGAGCTTCGAGGGCCTGTACTTCTCGACCCACATCATGGTTTCAAGCGACAGGTCGGGGCGCCTCCACCGGGCGGGGCATGTTTCATGCCCGCATCCGCGCCGGTTCGTATTTATTTCTAAGGGGCGGGAGTGCTGGTGCGTTAACGGGTCATCGTGTTCTCGTGGTGCAACTCGGGGCATGAACCCGCTTCAAAGTGAGGTTTGTTCGTGATGCGAGGGCGAATCCTCGTCAAGTTCTTCCTCAGACTTGCCGGAATGGGCGTTCTTGAAGAACTCCAGCCAGTCCTCAAGCCTTATGCCAATTAGGTCAAGGTCCCGGAACGACTTCACATAATCATCCATCACCCCGGAACGAGCTAACCGTCCGAAGTTTCCTGCATCCTTGACGGGTTCGTCGTCATAGTTGCCACGGGCTTGAGGATAGGGTTTGGCTCCTGTCGGGTGTCTGATTCCGGTGTCGCCCCGAGCCTTGCGTTCCTCCTGCCACCATCGGTTCCTCAATTCGGCCGCATATCGCCCCAATTCGACGTAGGGCTTGAACAGAACCGGAGTCCCTGAGACGACGTTCGACAGACACCAAGGATAGACGGCAAGTAAGTCAGGGTCAGCACAAGCGCTCGGGGTCACCTTGAAGCGATAACTGGGCTCTCCCTCTTTGGCAAGGACATACCACGACTTCAATTCGATTCCAAAGGCGATCTCCCTAGTGTGTCGGTGCTGGAAAAGGACGTCTGGGAATCCCTCTGCCTGCCTGACGAACAAGTAGTCAGCATACGCGTCCGCTTTGTCCCACTCGGTTCTCAAGAGGTTGAGCGTTCTGACCGCTTCCTGTTCGACATTCGCCCCGAGGTTCGTGCCGAACGTGAAAATCTCAGTCGCAGTTATCCCGCTGACGTTCAGCGGGCTCTTGAAGTGCGTCGGAACGTCATACAGCGTCTTTCTTACTCTGTCCCAGAGTGCGTAATACTTCCAGCTTCGGTCAGGCGGCCTTCTGACTGGAGGCGGGCTTCCCAATTCTCTCCCGTGAACTGCTCCTGTTCGGCGACGTCTTTTAGCCTTTCAATCGCAAGCCTGTAGAAGCGCGGCTCTATCTCGGCTGAGAGGCATCTGCGTCTAAGTTCAAGAGAAGCCACCGCCCCGGTGCAGAGACCGCCGAACGGTTCCCAAACCAAGTCGCCTTTCTCGGATGACATTTCGATAATCAGCTTGAACAGTCTGAGGGGCTTCTGATTCAGATGGACAGACCGGAACTTGGCCTTGAGCCGTTCCTTGCCATTGGTGGGCGGCTCTCCCCACACGTTGGTCACGCCGAAGGGACACCGGAACTTGGCCCTCATCTTGTCCCATTCATTCGCGGTGACGGGTTTAGAGCCGTCAACGGAGAAGTAAGGCTTCCCGGAACGCTTGCCATTCTCGTTCGCATAGGCCACAAGCTTCCCCATCGCCTCGGGAGGCGGGAAATACCAGAGCCAGTCTTTCGTGAACCACTTTCGCGTTGCCGCGTTCTTGACTCCCGCGACTTCGTTTGTTTTCGAGAGAGGGAGTCCGCTTCTCTCCCACTCACTGCGAACCCAGTCCTTGAGCGAAAGGCCCCTGACCCTTACATCTCTCACATACTGGACGCATACCTCGCTGACGACGGGCAATCTTCGGAGCGTCCCCGTATTGACATTCCCCGCGACGTGTCCCTTCCCTTTGTCCCAGACGTTGCAAGCGACATAACGCCAGCCATACTTGGCAAGGATGGGATGGACGAGAGCCCATCCTATCTCGCTGTTCCAAAACCATAGGGTCGTCTCGGGCATCGCCTTTTCCGACCATTCCTTGATGTGGGGCTCATACCACGCGGGGAGTTCTTCCGGCGTCCCCAAGTCGTTCTTGAAGTTCCTGAGCCCATACGGGCCGTCCGCGATTATCACGGTTGGGGAGGGCCATTCTGGATAGAGAGTCGAGACATCGGCGTTATGGAGCGTCGAGCCGTCAATCGTGAACTGTTTCTCGAACTCTGCTGGCACGTCGGGAACCTCTGTGACCTGCATTTTAGACATTCTCCAGTTCAGCCTTCTTGGATGCGACGGCC
>JASHUU010000009.1 GCA_030039795.1 Nitrososphaerales archaeon
AGCAGCCCAGCACCGGTGCACGGCGGCAGCTAGCTTGGAGCGCCCGAAGCGGCCTCCTGTTTGGGAGGAGGGCCCGAAGGTTTGCCAGCGCGGCCTCCGCCTATCAAAGCTATGAACACGAAGGCTACCAAGAGAAGGAGGGCGGAAATCTCGAAGGCGAAGCTCTGGCCGGCGAGATAGGAGCTAGCAAGCTGGGGGGAGAGCTTGCCCGACAGGTCGCCGATGAACAGTTGGTAGACAATCCCCGCCGGTATGACCGAAGTCGCGGCCGTCAAGGACAGCGCGAAGCTGAGGACCATCCCCGTGTTCCTGAAAGTGTTCATGGTCCCCGAACCGACTCCGAACTTCGCCGGCGGCGTCGAGGACATTATGGCTGCCGTGTTGGACGGCCAGAAGAAGGCGAGGCCTACTCCTGAAAGGGTCTCGATCGCCCCGATCTCCAAGAGCGTAGAACTCACAGTCAGCTGGCTGAAGAGGACTAACGCCGCAGCCGCGATTGCGAGGCCAGCGAGTGACACTCGCCTGAAACCGAGCCTATCGGTGAGGATGCCGCCGATGGGGCCTACGGCGGCTGCCGCAAGGGCGAATGGGATTATGAGGTAGGCGGACTTAAGCGCAGACAACCCGACGATTCCTTCCAGATAGAAAATCAGTAGGAAGTTGACGCTGAAAACTGCCAGGAACTGGAGAAGCGCGGCGATGATCGAGAACGCGAAGACTCGGTTCCTGAAGAAGTCGAAGTCGAGGATAGGGTCTTTGCTGAACTTCCCCTCCCAGACGATGAAGGCGACGAATATCACAGGAGAGAGTGCCAGCGCGACGAGCGTCGTCACGTTCGTCCAAGAGTAGAGCAGGCCCCATGTGATACCCAACAGCAGAGAAAGGAGCCCGGCAGTGAAGGACACCGCCGCAGGTAGGTCGAACGACCCGCGCTGCCCCTCTGGCTTCACCGTTCTCAGGGTCTTGTAGGCCCAGATTGTGCCGAAGATCCCTATCGGGACGTTGATCAGGAATATCCACCTCCAGGTCGTGTATGTGATTATGACCCCGCCCAGAATTACTCCGAGTATGTTGCCGAGTCCCCACACTATAGACATCAGGCCGAACGCCCTTCCGTTCTCGTTCCTAGGGAAGGCCTCGGAGAGTATCGCGAAGGAGTTCGAGGTGAGCAGCGCCGCGCCTGTCCCCTGGACGACCCTGAAGCCAACCAGAGTCAGACCTGTCGGGGCGAACCCGCACAGCGCGGACCCGATGGTGAAGACGACGAAACCTACGTTGTAAAGCAACTTTCTTCCGAACATGTCCGCGAGCCTGCCGAGGCTCAGCACCAGGGCGGTGTTTACGACCAGGTAGGCGATTATGACCCATATCATGGTCACGAAGTTCGAGTGAAGGCTCGCCGCCATCGGGAACAGTGCCAGCAGGACCACCGTGCTGTCGACGGCCGCCATGAGCGCTCCCGTCGAGGTGACGGACAGCGCCTTCCACTTGTACTCCAATTGGCTCGCTAGCCTTTCGCCGAGGATGGAAAAAGCTGCCGCTCGGGGTGGCGAGTCGCAGCGGTGCGCCTCGAAAGACTTATGATGAAAACCCGAGGTCTGGGCGTCCGAGCTGGGCTGTCATTTCTGGCCAACATCCACGCCGGCCCGTGAGGAACGCCACCCCGTCCGAGTGGTCCTACTACGCGGGCCTCGACGAGATCTACCACGCCCGGTGGGCCGCAAGGGCACTTGGGAGACTGCGAGCGTTCAGGGAGGCGGTAGACCACTTCTGGCCGAAGCCGAAGGGATATCCCGTCAAGGTGATACAGGTGGCAGGGACCAGCGGGAAGGGGTCTACATGCCAGTTCATCCAGTCAGGACTGCGGCCGTACGGGAAGGCTGGGTGCTACGTCAAGCCTCACGTCTTCGACTATGCCGAGAGGTTCGTCGTCGAGGGCAGGCAGCTCGGCCATGACGAGATATTGGCGACATGGAACGAGGAGATCAAGCCGTACTGCGTGAAGATGGCCATGAAGGGCGAAGCGTGGGAGATTGACCATCCAGAGGCCAGCATCCTTGTCGCGATGCGCCTGTTCCAAGAGCACGACCTGGAGTGGGCCGCCGTCGAGACCGGAATAGGCGGGAGGTACGACCCTGTCACGACGCTGGACGTCGTGGCGACTGTCTTGACCAACGTCGGGCGCGACCACGAAGACGTCCTCGGAAGCGAGCACTGGCAGAGAGCACTCGAGAAGGCCGGCATATGCAGGCCAGGGGTCCCCCTCATTCTCGGAGACAAGGACAGGCGGACCGTCGAGGTCGTCTCGGCCGTGTGCGAGGACGTGGGCACGCCCCTCTATCATGTCGACGCGCCCATGGCGTCCGAGGTGAAGGAGGCGCTCTCTCTCGGCAGAGCCGGGGGCCCGGGCCTGCTGCTGGGGTCGCGGCACCAGCTCCAGAACGCCACCGTGGCCGCCCAGACGATCAAGGTCCTGGTGAAAGGAGCGAGCGTGAAGGTCATGGCGCAGAGGTTCGCTGAGACCAGGTTCGTCGGGAGGTTCTGGAGAGTGGAGGAAGGAGTCTACGCGGACGTCGCTCACAACCCCAGCAAGACGCAGGCGCTGGCAGAGGAAGCTGAGCTGAGGTTCCCAGGACAGAAGAAGGTCTTCGTGATAGGGATCTCCGGCAGGAGGAGCCCTGTGGACATAGTGGAGCCGTTCGTGGCCCAGGCAAGGGCGGTGGTCGTCACTTCCGCCGGGTACAAGGGGCAGGACCCTGCCCAGGTCTACGCGGCCCTGAGGGAGAAGCACCCTTCCCTGCCCATCCATCTAGCGCCTGACCCCCAGACGACGCTCAAGGTGGCAAAGAACCTCCGCAGGGGAAGGGAGACCATCATATTCACCGGTTCCACCTACATGATCGACCAGGCGCTCAACCCGGACGAGAGGCTGAGACACCTGAACGCGACGTATGGCTGGCGGAACGAGAGGCTCCGGCGCCGTGCGCCTGAGCCAGGCCCGGCCTGACATCAGAAACGGCCAAAAGCACTCGGTCACAGCCTAGGGCCCGAAACCGATGGCAGGCGACCAGTTTGGCTACGGGGACTTCCTCTCCCCGTTCACCTGGAGGTACGGTAGCTCTGAGATGCGGAGGCTCTTCTCCGAGAGGCGCAAGAGGGCGACATGGAGGAGGGTCTGGCTCGCCCTGGCCGAGTCGCAGGCGGAGATGGGGCTGGTCAGCAAGGAAGAGCTCGCCGGGATTCGGTCACACTCGCGTGAGGAGGACGTCGACATTCCGAAGGCCCACGAGCTCGAGAAGGTGGTGAAGCACGACCTGATGGCCGAGCTTCGGACGTTCGCGGACCAGGCCGGAAGGGGAGGCGGAAAGCTCCACCTGGGCGCCACCTCGATGGACATCGAAGACAACGCGGACATCATGACCTACTCCGAAGGGGTGGACTTGCTCCTGTCGAGGATAGCGGCGTGCCTTGTCTCGGCGAAGAGAAGGATCCTGGAGCACAAGGCGACGGTGTGCATGGCATGGACACATCTCCAGCCTGCCGAACCGACAACCCTCGGGTACAGGTTCGCGAACTACGCCCAGGACCTTGTCATGGACGCCGAGTTCCTGGAAGTCGTAAAGGCCAGGTTCCTGCTCGGCAAGGGCGTCAAGGGGGCCGTCGGGACGTCGGCGAGCTTCAGGGCCCTGCTCGGAGGAGCGGAGCCGGCTGCCCTCGAGAGGAAGGTGACAGGCAGGCTCGGGCTGCGGTCGTTCGACGTGTCGTCCCAGACCTATCCACGCAAGGTGGACTACCTCTTGCTCGCGGCGCTGGCTTCGGTCGCGCAGAGCTGCCACAAGTTCGGCCTCGACCTCCGGGTCATGCAGTCCCCGGTCTTCGGAGAGCTGTCCGAGCCCATGGGCGAGAAGCAGGTAGGCTCGAGCGCCATGCCGTTCAAGAGGAACCCGGTCTCCGCGGAGAGGATGTGCTCCATCGCGAGGTTCGCGTCCGTCCTGCCGAACGTCGCGTTCATGAACGCGGCTTCGAGCGTGCTGGAGAGGACCTTGGACGACTCCGCGGCCAGGAGGATAGCGGTCCCGGAGGCGTTCCTGGCGGTCGACGAATGCCTCACCACGTACCAGGCGCTGATCGAAGGGCTGAGGGTGCACCCGGCGATGGTCAAGAAGAATTTGGATGCCTACGGTCCCTTCGCCGGGACGGAGGCTCTGATGATGGAGCTGGTCGAGAAGGGCGCGGACAGGCAGGACATCCACGAGAAGATCAGGGTGGCCTCCTTCAGGGCGTGGGGAGAGGTGATGGAGGGCAGGACGAACAACCTCGAGGAGCTGCTCGCCAAGGAGAAGTGGGTGTCTTCCAAGCTCTCAAAGAGCCGGGTTCACAAGATCCTTGACCCATCGGCCCATGTGGGCGACGCAGAGGAGAGGTGCGTGTCCTTCGTCAAGACGAGGGTCGACCCGATCCTTTCGCGCCACGCCCCGAGCGCCGGGAAGAAGCCCTCTTCGTTCTAGGCAGGCTCCATTCAGGAGGCCCTGAAGCCGTCTACCTTTACTCCCGTCCCTCGCTTGACCTCTCCGATCTCGTAAGCGGCGAACCCGCTCCCCTTGACTATGCGACAGACCCTCCCCGCCTGCGACTCGGGAACCACGAGCACCATCCCTATGCCCATGTTGAACGTCCTGTACATCTCTCTTCTCGCGACTCCGTTCTCCTCTATGAGGCGGAATATCGGAGGAGCGGGGGGGAGCGACAGGTCGAACATCAGACGCCTCCCCCGCACCAGTCGGGCCAGCTTGGAGAAGGCTCCTCCCGTTATGTGGGCTATCCCGTGCAGCTCGGACCGTCTTAGGGACTCCAGCACGGGCTCCACGTAGATCGACGTCGGGGTCAGGAGAGCCTCTCCCAGTGTCGTACCTAGGGACGCCACCCTCTCCCCGAGAGGCCCCCGCAGGACCTTCCTGGCTAGCGTGTACCCGTTCGAGTGGAGCCCCGAGCTCTCGACCCCCAGCACGGCGTCGCCTTCGCGTATGGCCGAGCCGTCGACTATCCCGTCGGACTTCACGAACCCCACTCCCATCGAGACCAGGTCGAACCCGGTACCTCCCCTCCCTTTGATGACGTCCCCCATGACCGCGGTCTCCCCTCCGACTATGGCCGTAGACGAGGCGCGCGCCCCCTCCGACAGGCCCTTGGCCAACTCCGCCACGAGGCCGTCGTCCTGCTTCTCGAGCGCGATGTAGTCCAGCAGGGCAACAGGTTCGGAGCCGAGGCAGACGAGGTCGTTCACGGTCATAGCCACGCAGTCTATCCCTATGGTGTCGAACCTTCGCATCTCCTGCGCGACAAGGACCTTGGTCCCGACTCCGTCTGTGTGCATCGTCAGGGCGTTTCCGCGTCCGAGGTCTATGACCCCGGCGTAGTGCCCGATTCTCCTGAGGGGGGCCCCCCGCTTCCCCGAGCGGAAGGCGAAGGTGGCCTCGAACCGCTCGGCCAGGGACTTTTGGATCAGCCGGGCCCGCCTGACGTCGACCCCCGCCTGCGCGTACGTCGCGGTCGGCACGAGACCTCGTCCTCTAGAGCTTCTTCCCAGCCAGGGCCCGATAGACCTCGGCGTACCGCTTGCTTGTCTCCTCAATCAGCCACTCCGGCAGGTTGGGGGGAGGCGGAAGCGGGGCGCCGCTCTTCCTCGCCAGCTCGAGCTTCGCCCTGTAGCCCTCCGAGGCGAGCCAGTCTCTGATGGGCTGCTTGTCGTAGCTCTCCTGAGGGCCGCCTGGCTTGTACTTCGAGCTCGGCCACAGGCGGAACTCGTCCGGCCCGATGGAGTCGCCGAGCAGGATCTGGCCGCCCAGCCGGCCGAATTCGAGTTTTATGTCCGCCAAGATGAAGCCGGCGGCGGACGCCCTCGAACTGAGCGTCTGGTAGACCCCCATGGAGGACCTGGTCACCGAGCCGAGCTCTGAGACGGTCATCCTGCCCTGCCCTACTATCTCCTCGGAAGTGATGGGCTCGTCCTTGACGTCCGACTTCGTCGTCGGGTCGAAGTAGGGCGAAGGCAGTTTCGAAGCCATCACCCTCTCGACCGGCAGGCTGACCTCCCCCTTGTTCAGCCTCTCCATCAGGCTGCCGTAGAGATAGCCGCGGACGACGCACTCCACCATGATCATGTCCATCTTCTTCACGACCATCATGTCCTCTCCTTCGAGCCTGACCATGTGGTTGGGCACGCCCAAGGTCTCGAAGAGGTGCGCGCCTATCCTGCAGAGCGCCTCTCCCTTCCGGGGGATCGAGCTGGGCAGGACCACGTCGAAAGCCGAGACCCTGTCGGTGAAGTGGAAGAGGAGGTGGCCGTCGTCGAGCTCGTAGATGTCCTTGACCTTCCCTGACCGGACGAACCTTCCTGGCGGCTTCATTGCCAGGCGTCCCTCATCTTCTGGAGGCTGGCCGCGACCGAACCGTCGGAGAGCGCCAAGATCTCGGCCGCCAGGATGCCGGCGTTCCTCGCGTTGTCCACCCCGACGCAGGCGACGGGGACGCCGGGCGGCATCTGCACGATCGAAAGCAGGGAGTCGAGGCCGCTCAGCTTGACGGCCACCGGGACGCCGATCACGGGCCGGGTGGTCATGGAGGCGATGACGCCTGGAAGGTGGGCAGACAGGCCGGCGACCGCTATGAACACCTTCGCCGGACACTTCTCGACGTAGCCTCTGAGCTTTGCCGGGTTCCTGTGGGCCGAGATGAACTGGACGTCGTGCGGGACGCCGAGCTCGGAGAGCACCTTCGTGGCCTCGTCGACCACGGGCTGGTCGCTCTTGCTCCCGGCTAGCACCGCGACAGACGGCGCGTCAGGCAAACGAAGTCCTCCCGAAGCGTATCACCCTCTCCTCGGTCACGATCATGTCCAGCTGAACGTCCATCGGCCCCTGAGGGAGGGCATCCCTCCTCTGCGACTCGAAGGCGAGGCCGACAGAGACAGCCTTGCCCTTCTTCTTCAGCCCTCTGTCGAAGTACCCTTTCCCGTACCCCAGCCTTCCGCCGCCGTAGTCCCAGGCGACTACGGGGACCAACACCAGGTCCGCCCTGTCCAGGGCGACTGCCTCTGAGCCCTCCGGCGGCTCCAGAACCCCGAACTCCCCGGTCCTGAGCTCCGACAGGGAGCTCAGAGCGTGGAAGGTCAGGTCCGCCGTCTCCTTGTGGCTCTTCGGGACCAGCACCGTCTTTCTCCCTGCCAGAGCGCCCTCTATCAGCCGCCTCGTCCCAGCTTCCCGGTCCTTCGCCACGTAGCTCGCTATCACCCTGGCCCTGGAGTACTCGGGGAGCGCCTCGACGTTCCTCCGCACGCCCTCGCTCAGGGCTTCGGCCTTGTCCGCCGGGATCCCCTGCCGCTGCCTGATCGCCTCGGCTCTTATCTGCCGCTTGTCCATCAACTTCTCGCCCTCGCGATCAGGGGCCTGCTCTGCGCCCGGGCTGCGATCAGAGTGTTCTGCATCAGCATCACCACGGTCATGGGCCCTACGCCCCCTGGGACCGGGGTTATGTATGATGCTCTGTGGGACACTCCCTCGTAGTCCACGTCTCCAAGGAGCTTGCCCTCGACCCTGTTGATGGCCACGTCGATCACGGTCGCGCCCTCCTTGACCATCCCGGCGGTCACCACGAAGTCGGGCCTCCTCCCCACGGCCGTGACGAGTATGTCGGCCTCAGCTGTGTGCGAGGCCAGGTCCCTTGACTTCGAGTGGCACATCGTGACTGTGGCGTCCTCCGCGAGCAGCAGGTGGTGCAGCGGCTTGCCGACGAGGGTGCTCCGGTTGATGACCACCGCCCTCGAAGACCTTATCGGGACGCCGTAGTGGTGCAAGAGTTCCATCACGCCTCTGGGCGTGCAGGGCACCAAGTCTGTCTCGCCGTAGGCGAGCCTGCCGGCGTTCGTGGCGGTCAGACCGTCGACGTCCTTCTCGGGGCTGATGGCTTCGATCGACTCGAGTTCCCCGAGGTGAGGCGGGAGTGGAAGCTGGAGGAGGATCCCGTTGACCGAGCTGTCGGAGTTGAGGCTCCTGATGAGGGATGTCAGCTCGCCCTCGGTGGTCTCCTCAGGGAGGTCGAAGCTCCTTGAGGCGATTCCCACGCGGGCGGCCGCCCTGTGCTTGCTGGCGACGTAGACCTTCGACGCAGGGTCCTTGCCCACGAGTATGGTGGCCAAGGTCGGGCTGAGTCCTGACGCCTTGAGCTCCTCCGTCTCCGCTCGCAGACGGCCCTCTATCTTGGCTGCCAGGAGCCTGCCGTCCATCGGGATCGCCGTCAACGCTGCACCCGCACCTTCCTGCCTTCCAGCCTAAGCCTGCCTTCCACGAAGAGCCTGACGGCCTCCGGATACGCCTTGTGCTCTTGCCTGAGTATCCTGGCCGACAACGCCTCTTCATCGTCCCCCTCCTTCACGGGCACGGGGCGCTGGACCACGACCGGGCCGGCGTCTACGTCGGGCACGACGAAGTGGACCGTGCAGCCCGAGACCTTCGCGCCATAGGCGAGCGCCTGCCTCTGCGCGTTCAGCCCCGGGAACGCCGGGAGGAGCGAAGGGTGGATGTTCAGTATCCTTCCCTTATACATCTCAACGAACGGCTTCGAGAGAATCCTCATGAACCCAGCGAGGAGCACGAGTCCTCCGTCCGGGGTCACGCCGCTGCGTTGCAGGGCGTCGGCTATCCTTGCGTCGTAGTCCTCCCTTGAAGACCTTCCTTGCTCGAGGACCAGTCCCTTGACGCCGTGCTTGGCCGCGACCCTGAGCGCCCGCGCGTTCGGGTCGTTGCTTATCACGACTCTGACCTCCGCTCCCCTTATGGCGCCGCGGTCGATGTGGTCGAGCACCGCCTCGAGGTTGGAGCCTCTCCCCGACACCAGGACACCGATGTCCAAGTCAGGCCTTCACCCTCTCCTCCGGCCTTGCCTGCGGAAGGGCCCCCAGCTTTGAGTAGTCTCCGTTGACGCAGGCGAAGCATAGGCTGTCCTTGGGGATGCCGATGGCCTCGCTGAGTCCTTCGATGTCGTTGTAGTAGAACTCGTCAACGCCGATCTCCTTGGCCACCTTGTCGGCTGTCTTTCCAGGGTCGGTCTCCCCTTCCGCGACTCTGTGCGCGAGGAGCTCGTCCTTGGTAGGGAAGTCGATCCCCATGTAGCATGGATGCCTGATCGCCGGGAAGGTGACGGCCATCTTCACGCTCTTCGCTCCGGCCTTTTTGAGCGAGTCCACGATCGCCTTGGAGCTCGTGCCCCTGACGAGGCTGTCGTCTATGACGACCACGCGCTTGCCCTTTATCACGTCGCGGACCGGGATTATCCGCTTGACGATTTCGTCGCGTCCCCCTTGGTCTGGTTCGATGAAGCTCCTGATGCTCCCCTTCCGCCTGTATCGGTCCTTCATCAGCCCCTCGTCCATCGGGATCCCGCTCTCCAGAGCATACCCCAGCGCCGCCGGTCTGGCTGAGTCGGGGACCGGGACGACTACGTCGGCGTCGGTGCGGAAGCGCCTCGCCAGCGCCCTCCCCACGTTCTTCCTCGCTTCATACACGCTCACCCCGTTTATCCTCGAGGACGGGTGGGCGAAGTAGGTGAACTCGAACGAACAGTGCGCAGGCTCGACCTTCGCAGAGAACCTGTGGGCCTTGATTCCCTCCTTGTCGAACATCACCATCTCGCCGGGTTCGATGTCCCGCACGAACGCGGCCCCGATCGACTCGAGCGCGCACGACTCCGATGCGGCCACCAGCGTCTTGGACTCCTCGATCCACCCGAGCGACAGCGGCCTGTATCCTCGAGGGTCTCTCGCGGCGTAGACGTCCCCGTTCGAGGTCAGGATCACGAAGCAGTAGGCACCTACGAGCTCCGTCGAGAGCTTCTCGAAGGCTCCGAACATGCTCCCGGTGAGCCGCAGGTGGTGGAGCAGCCTGTAGCCTGCGGCCTTCGTGTCGGAGTCGCAGGGGGCGTCGAACTCGTCGCCCGCCTCTGCGGAGAGCGAGTCCGCGTTGACTATCGTGCCGTTGTGGGCGATGGAGAAGTCGGAGCCAATCTGGATCGGCTGGGCGTTGTCGAGGACGGACCGTCCCTTGGTCGAGTACCTCAGGTGGCCTATCGCCGACTGGCCGGAGAAACCTGCGAGCTCGTCGGAGTAGAGCGGCCAGTCTGTGACCAGGCCCATGCGCCTGAAGACCGGTCTGCCCTCGACGGCCAGCCCCCAGGACTCCTGCCCTCTGTGCTGGAGGGCCTCCAGGGCCTTCAGGACGCCTGGGACGACGTCCAGGCCCGAAGAGGAACGGGCGGCCACTATCCCGCACTTCTCCTTCTTGTCGGTCATGCCATCGTCTCCTCGACCGCCCCGCCCCAGAGGGCGGCCGCCTCCTCGACCGGCACGCTGGCGACCCGCGCCGCGCCTTCGGTGAACTCGATCGTGCTGCCGCCCGTCCTGCCCAGCTTTGCGAACGGGACCTTCGCGGCCCTGAGCACATCCGCGGTCCGGGTCGGCTCCGCGGTCGCAAGGATGAACCTGCCGTGAGACTCGGAGAAGAGCAGGTCGGAGGGACGCAGCGCGTCCGAAGGGAGCTTCGAGAGGTCCACAGACGCGCCGACCCCGTGTGCGAATGTCATCTCGGCCAGCGCCACGGCGAAACCCCCCTTGGAGCAGTCGTGCACCGCTGTGGCCAGCCCTGAGCCGATCAGCCTTCGTACGGCCGCGAACGCCGAGGAGTCGCTGGCCGCGTCTGGACTGGGGACGTCCCCGGCCCAGGTCTTCAGGACGCGCACGTGGTACTCGGATGCGCCGAGCTCTGCCTTGGTCCTGCCCGCGATGAAGACTGCCTGCGAGCCTTCCGGGAAGGAGAGCCCGACGAGCCGCGCGCCCTTCTTCAGGCCGGCGACCATAGCCACCGGCGAGGGCTTGATCGCCCTTCCTGTGGAGGCGTCCTCGTTGTAGAAGCTCACCTTCCCGCCGACCACTGGGACGGGCAGCGCGCGGCAGTACTCCGCCAGACCCTCGACCGCCTCTCTGAAGGTCCAGTACACCTCTGGGTCGGAGGGGTCGCCGAACTGGAGGTGGTCCACCACGGCTATGGGTTCCGCCCCGACAGCCGCCACGTTCCGGCACGCCTCGGCCACGCAGCCCGATCCTCCCCTCCTCGGGTCGAGGTAGCTGTGCAGGCTGTTCCCATCGGCCTTGACCGCGAGCATGGCCCCGTCTGGCAGCCTCAGGAGCGAGGCGTCCGCTTCTCCGGGCCTGACCGCCGTGCGGACCCCGACTTCGTGGTCGTATTGCTCGTAGACCCACCTTCTGCTGGCTATGTTGGGCGAGGACAGCAACGCGCGGAGCGCCCTTGACGGGTCGGGGTGCTTCACCGGGGCCCTGCGGGCGCGCCTGAGGTATGCGGGTCTGCGGGCCTCCCTGGGGACGAGGGGCGCCTCGGCTACGACATTCGCCGGCAGGCTGGCCTCGACTCTCCCGTTCCACCTTATCGTAAGCTTGCCGTCGTCTGTGACGCGGCCTATGACCGCCTTGGGCACCTCGTACTTGTCCAGGACGTCGAAGACGCCCTCTGTCGCTCCAGGCTCAACGACCAGCAGCATCCTCTCCTGCGACTCGGAGGTCATCGCCTCCATCGCCGACATGTCTTGCTCTCTTAGAGGGACCCGCGCAAGCTCGACGTCTACGCCAGTCCCGCCCTTGGAGGCCACCTCAGACAGCGCGGTCGAGAGCCCTCCGCCCCCCAGGTCTTTCATCGCCCTCACTCCGCCGGCGGCCAAGACTTCGGCCAAGGCGTCGATGAGGAGCTTCTTCATGAAGGGGTCGGGGACCTGGACGGATGAGCGCTCCGAGCCGGAGCGCCCGGATAGATTCTTGGACGCAAAGGCAGCTCCGCCGACGCCGTCTCTCCCTGTGCTGCCGCCCACGAGGACCAAGAGGTCTCCCGGCCTCTCGGCGGCGCTCAGGATCAGCTCGCCTTTCCTCACGAGGCCTACGCAAGCCACGTCGACGAGGCAGTTCGTTTCGAAGCTCTCGTCGAACTCTATGTCGCCAGCGACCGTGGGGACCCCGACGCAGTTCCCGTACCCGGCTATCCCCCTCACGACGTTGCGCAGGAGCCACCTAGAATGCCCGCTCGCAGGATCCCCGAACCTCAGGACGTCCAGCAGAGCGATGGGACTGGACCCGACCGAGAGGATGTCCCTCAGGACGCCGCCGATGCCCGTGGCCGCGCCGCCGTATGGGTCGACTGCGGAAGGATGGTTGTGGCTCTCGATGTGCAGCGTGACCGCGTATCCTGCCCCGACGTCGACCGCGCCCGCGTCGTACCCGGGGCCTAGAAGCACTCGCTTCCCCGTCGTGGGGAGCCTCCTGAGTAGCGCTTTGGACGACTTGTATGAGCTGTGCTCCGACCACTCGGCGCCTATGATCGCCCACTCGGTGTCGTTCGGCTCGCGGCCGAGCGCCCTCCTTACCGACGAAGCCTCGTCCTCGGTCAGGCCCGCCTTCTCCACCGTCGTGAGCATGTTAGCCGCCTCCCTTGATGGAACCTAGGAGAGCGGCTCCGTCGGCCGATTTGAAGGGGCTGAGCAGCCTCTCGGCTGCCCTCTCGGGGTGGGGCATTAGGCCGAGGACGTTTCCTGACTTGTTGCAGACGCCCGCTATGTTGTAGAGCGTCCCCGTGGGGTTCGATGACTCCGTGGGCCTCCCGTCCTCGTCGCAGTAGCGAAGCGCGATCTGCCCCCCGTCAGACAGCCGTCTGAGTTCGGGGCCGGAGGCGTAGTACCTCCCTTCGTTATGCGCGATGGGGAGCCTGAGCGTCTGTCCATTTGCGAAATTCCTGGTGAAGGGCGTGGTGTTGTTGTCCACTCTGACGTTCACCCATCTGCAGACGAACCTCAGGGAGGCGTTCCTCAGCAACGCGCCGGGCAGGAGGCCCGCCTCTATCAGTATCTGGAAGCCGTTGCAGATGCCCAGCACGGGCGTCCCTTTCTCCGCCAGCCGCCTGACCTGGTCCATGGCTGGGCTTTTCGAGGCGATCGCGCCTGCGCGGAGGTAGTCGCCGAAGGAGAAGCCCCCCGGGAGGACTATGGCGTCGTAGCCTTCGAGCCTGCAGTCCTCGTGCCACACCAGGTCGGCCTTCATCCGTGGAATGGTCCTGAGAGCATGGACAGCGTCCGTGTCACAGTTGCTGCCGGGGAACCTGATGACCGCGACGTTCGGCGTTCCTCTTACACCTCTATCCTGACCGAGTGCGCGGCTGGGTTGTAGATCCTGAGCTCATCGCACATCTTGGTCACGAGGCGCCGCGCGCTCTGCTTGTCCTCGGCCTCCACAGACACGCTGAGAAACTTCCCGCTGCGTATCCTCTTCACCTTCTCGAAGCCTGACTTCGACACCAGGTCCCTGAGTATCGTCTGGCCCTCCGGGTCGTTCGCGCCCTCCTTGTTGGAGACTATCACGTCGACCTCGAAGACAGGGGCCACAATTTTTCGCACGCGTCCTGTGGCTATTTTAATTGCGCTTGCCGCAGACGTGCTAATTTATGCCCGAACTGGAGAGGCTCCGTTATCTAGGCACGCTCGGTCCGACCGCGCAATGGCTGGCGTAGTCAAGGTCAGGACCGCGCTGTTGAGCGTCTCCGACAGGACTGGGCTCGCCGAGTTCGCGCGAGGGCTCAGGGACTTCGGGATAGAACTGTTGGCGACCGGCGGGACACACTCGGCGCTCAAGGGTGCGGGGGTCGAGGCTAGGAGCGTCCAAGACGACCTCGGCCTCCCGACGGCGCTGGGCGGGCGGGTGAAGACCCTGCACGCGCCGCTCCACGCCGCCATACTCGCGAGGCCTACAGAGGAGGACATGGCGGAGCTGAAGGCGATGGGTGTCGGGCCTGTGGACATGGTCGTCTGCAACTTCTACCCCTTCCAGAAGGCCGCGAGCGAGCCGGGCGTCACGGAAGACAGGCTGGTCGAGAACATAGACATCGGCGGCCCGACCATGGTCAGGGCAGCGGCGAAGAATTTCGCCAGGGTGCTGGTCGTCCCATCGCCAAGCCTCTACGCCGGCGTACTGGAGGAGCTGAAGCTGAACGGCGGGGGCTCGACCATGGGCTTCAGGCGGAGGATGGCCGTCGAGGCCTACTCGATTACTGCCTCCTACGACTCCGTGGTCTTCGGGAGGCTCGGCATGGACGTCGGCCTCCCCCCGCGGCTCCTCATCTCGGCGTCGAAGTTCAAGGACGCGAAGTATGGGGAGAACCCAGGCCAGAAGGCGGTGATCTACTCGATCGACGGCTGGACTACGATGGCGGACTGGAGCCAGTTGGCGGGGGACGCGCTCTCTTTCAACAACGTCCTGGACATCGGGGGCGCCTACGAGATGGTCGAGGGCTACGAGGAGCCGGCGGTGGCCACAGTGAAGCACGGGCAGATAAGCGGGTTCGCCTTCGCGCCAACCGTGGCGGAGGCCTACAGGCTCGCCCACTCATGCGACCCTGAGGCGGACTTCGGGGGCACGGTGGTGTCCAACAGGGCCATAGGGGTGGAGGCTGCAGAGCTGATCGGCAGGAACGATGGCACGAAGGACGGCTCTGTGTACACGGAGATAGTCATAGCACCTGACTTCTCGCCCGAGGCGCTGGCCGTTCT